>JBKJZI010000001.1:0-12408 GCA_046715155.1 Chthonomonadales bacterium
CGTAGAAGAGCGGCGTGGTCTTGCGGTCGGAGACGTCTCTTAGAGGTTTGCCACCGAGCGCCGGATTCATCGCGTAGCCAAACTGCGCCGGGTCTTTTGCGCGGACTTCGGGGCAGTGGAGGTATTCGTCCTGCGGGACCTTGTCCTGGATGGCGGTCATCCAATCGCGCGCCGGTGGAAGCGTATCCCATTCATCCGTGTAGAACTGAAGCGCGCTGTAGAGCTGCTGGAGATTCTCAGGGCAGGTCTTGTTCTTGGCGGCGTCGTACGACGGGCCGCCCTGCGGCATCAGCAGGGATGCGATCTTCCACGCGTCGTTCGCCTTGGGTACGAAGTAGACCAGAACGCCGATTATGATCATGAATCCGAACACGCGCGCGGAGTGCGACACGGTGCCCAGCAGAGCCCCGCCCACGATAAAGCAAGCGCAGAGCGGGGCAAAGAAGATCAACGGGGTAAGGGAAACGGTCTCGCTGCCGATCACAACGGACTGGCGCGACAGCCAGACCAGCCCTCCCGCCCACATCGCGGCCGGAATCAGCGCTGCCCAGAAAGCGCGCGGACCCTGCACCGCCTTCCGCCCACCGACGAATCCGGCCACGAGCGGCCCGACAAACGGAAGCCAGCACAATAAGACGGATAGAAGCAGAATCCAGAAAAACGCCGCCCTCCCGGACCCGCGGTCATCCGCCCCGCCATCGATGAAGTATTTGCTCATGTATGGTCTCGGGTCTCGGGTCTCGGGTCTCGGGTAGCAGATAAAGAAGGTTCTTATCCGAAACCCGAAACCCGAAACCCGATACCCTGATTCTTACGGTTTAGGTTTACCCGATGGTGGGGCTACTTCTATCTCAATGGGACCAGGAAGTTCTCGCGCAGATTTGGGAGGTTTGTAGGAAAAGGCGGTGCGCGGTAGTGGTGCGTTCAATCTTAATCCCGTCAATTCCGTGTCGATGGAGGCGGGTTCTTTGCCGCGCGTGGAGGTCGTGATCGAGCGGTGGACGATGCGTTCCGGCGATATAAAGAGGCGGATCTCGATTCCGGGGGTGATCAGCGCGAGGATGTCATAGCGGATTCCACGGCGGATTACGGGCGATTCCAACCGCACCCGAGTGCCCTGAGGGGTTTTGGCCGTAACGATCGTGGGATCGAAGAAAAACGCCAGCGGAATCAGCGGGCCGAAGGTTCTGGCGATCTCTTTTGCTGGTCCGGCAGGTTTGCGCTTCACATACTGATTCGTTGCCGCGTTGTGGACCCAGACTACCTTCCCATCGGACGCAACAGTCTGCCCCAGCCTTCCCCGCATCTCGACTTTCACCAAGTTGGGCCGCATCAAGCGTACAGGCCCCGCTACCCGTTCGCGCTTGGACCCGACACCGCGCGCAACAACCACATCAGCTTGAAGAGACTTTGCGGCCAGCGTGGCCCTCTGCACGTCTCGTAAGAGCGCAGCCGCTTTGGTTTCATAACGCACCCCTTGTGCCTCGGAATGCGGGAACGTTAATGTAAAGCCGAAGCCCAACACCCAAAACCCAATACCCAACACCCGCGCTACCGTGCTCATTCCCGCTCCAGGATGATCGTGACCAGGTCTACAGCCATCTTTGCCGCCTTCGCATTCTTGCCTATGAGCTTGAAGAAGACCTGATTCAGGCCCTGCTTCATCTGAAGAGATCCGGCCGGAATAACCGCGCTCCGTTTTCGAGTCTCTGCGTACGAATCGATAATGGGGCCAACAGCGCGCTCCTGGTAGAAGAGCTGCAGGATGCCCTGCTCCGGTCCTTGCATCACTTCCACCGACACCCGATATCGCCCGTCTGTGGGGACGTCGCACAGTAGCGACAGGCCGTGTGGGCCGAATATGTCGGAATCCGTCGCCGTCATGGACAGCGAGCGTATTTCCTGGTTGTTGATTCGTTCAAGCTTCCTTGTGAGCGTGGAGTTCTGGACTGAGAAGGCGTGGATTGGCATGTACCATCCGGGGTTGAAGACGAGGCGAGGGGGATCGTTCACGCGCCGATGAGCTAACGGCGGAATCGACCAGGGACCCCTCGGACGCACGTCGAGGTACAGGTATGTGACGCCGGCATAGTCCGCGTCAAGTTCGTTGCGTTCGGGCGCGTGCTCGATGGTCAAATTTATGCTCTTTCGGAACGCCATCGCGTCGCCCAGAAAGAGGCGGTAGTCGCCGCTTCGGGCCATCGGGCGCTTGTAGTCCAGGCTGCCGCTCAGTGGAAACGAGATGCGGGTTTCCCAGCGGCCCGGTACGTCATACCAGCCGCCGTTGAAGAAGTCTTCGGAGCCCGTGCCGTGGATGGTCAGCTCGCCGTCGATGGTTGCCTGGTCGTCGCCTTCGAAGAATGGGGTTATCCCTGGAACCGAACCCTGTGCCTGGAGGACTACGCCCACCACGTGCCCCTGCCCCTGCGTGTCTATAAAGGTGAATGGCTTTCCCTTTGTCGTCGGATTCTCCCGGCGCCAGAGCGCGTAGAACCGCCCCTCGTCCGGCCGTTTCGGGACGTCGGCGTAGACTACTTCCGCATTCACAGTCCTCGCCGAATCCGATTCCGAGATCAATTGGATGCGCGCGGACTTCTCGTACGGCATCGGGAAGTACGCATAGCAGGTATCGCCGTTGCTTCCGACGAGCAAGGACCTGACGGCCGCTTCACCCCACGAGTATCCGAAGAATTCGCCGGCCGGAGCGTTAACCGCCGGCTCCTTCTGGCCGTCCCAGAACATTCGGAGGACGATTCCGCGATCCTTTCCTTCGAAGGCGCTCGCCGGCGACAGTCGCAGCCCCAGAATGCGTCCGCCGCGTTTACTCTCGAAGAGGGTGGCCACCTTACCGGGCTCCAGTTTCCGGCTGATGCGCGCGGTCTTAAGGGCAGCGCCGGGCGGCAGTCCATACCGGCTCACGTCCCCGCCAGTAGCGGCGAGGAGGGCCTGCGCTTTTTCCCGATGCGCCGATTCCGCCGCATAACTCTGCGTGCTGTAGCTCTGGACCGGTGTGCCGTCGGCGTAAGTGGCGTAATTGATCTGATAGAACTGCACCCGCTCCGCGCGAATGATCACTTTGCACGACTGCCGGTAGGGAAGAGGGTAGTAGGCGTAGAATCCGCCGGCGCCGAATCCGGCGAGAGGGGCGACGAACGGGGCGTGCTCGCCATCGAAGATGTCGCGGAATCGCTCCTTGATCCGAGGAATCGTCTCTCCATCGAAGTAGAACTCGATCGGGTCATCGGTCGGGGTGGGCGTCCAGATCCGGTAGATGACGCCCGGCCCCTTCAGGTCGGCGATAACCAGGGCGTCGCCTTCTTTGCACACGAACGAGTACTTCCCCGAGAATCCGTCGTCGTTCCCCCCGGTCCGGTCGTAGCTTGAGATGGACGCCACCTTCACCGACTGCTTGAACCGCGGCAGCAAGTCCAACCGGTAGACCTCCTCCAACCCGATAGGCATCGCAGAATTTTGCGCGATCGTAGCGCTGCCGACCAAGATCAAAGCCGCTATCGCCAGTACCTGTCTCAATCTCGCCATCTCCCCTCAAGGATTCCGCTCTCCCTTTGACGGAATCCGCCCGCAGTCCTGCCTCATGAAACAGTGCCACGGGGAGGGCGAGGCTCTCGCCGAGCTTATGCGTTGCGACGCCTGGGTTCGCCGAGAGAGCCTGGCTCGGCGGGAGCCTCGCCCTCCCGTTGAACAATCGCGGGTTGACCCGCGCGGATTCGCCGGGCTATAATGCTCCCGTTAAGAAACCCAATCCGTGTGGAACAACTGTTCGTGCGCTTCGACCTGATAGCCATCATTACGTCTTCTTACACTCAGCGCGCAGAATCCGGTGCGCTGAGTCCTGGCTCGTCCGGCTGAACCGGCGAGCGGTTTTACTCGATTTCACAGCGCCCGGGTCCCTTCGCGGAACCGGGCGCTTTTACGTGTGGAGAGGATTAAGGGATGAGACCCAGCGAAAAGAGACGCGTTTTCGGCGTGCTAGGCGCCGGTAAGCAGGGCACGGCCGCCGCCTACGATTTCCTGAAGTTCGGCCGTGCGGAGGAAGTCTGGCTCGCGGATTCCCACCCGGTCGCGGCGAAGGCCGCCGCCGAGCGGCTCCGAAAGCTCGTTCCTGAGCGCGCGGATTTCATTCACTTCGATGTAGTGGATGCAAGCGACCATGAGGGGCTGGTGGAATTCCTGCAGCCCGTTCAGACGCTGCTCAGCGCCGTGCCATGGTTCATGCACCCGCAGGTCGCCCGCGGCGCTCTGGAAGCCGGGACGAATATGGTCGACCTCGGAGGCAACACCGACGTCTGCCGTGATGTACTGGCTTTCGACGGTGAAGCCAAGGAAGCCGGAGTTACGTTCATTCCGGACTGCGGTCTCGCGCCGGGCATGGTCAACACGCTCGCCGTCTACGGCATGGAGCAGCTCGACGAGTGCGACGACGTGCAGATGCGCTGCGGTGGACTCCCGCAGATACCGCGCCCGCCGCTCGATTATAAGCTGGTCTTTGCCATCAGTGGTGTCACCGTCGAATACTTCGGCAAGGCGCTGGTCATACGGGACGGCAAGATCGTAGAGGTGGACACGTTCACGGAGCTTGAAGAATTGGACCTCCCGGCGCCAGTAGGCCGCTGCGAGGCATTCGTCACTTCCGGAGGCAGCTCCACGGCGCCCTTCTCCTTCGAAGGCAGGGTGAAGAACTTCGAATACAAGACGATTCGTTATCCCGGTCACTACGCCAAGTTCAAGGTCATCAAGGAGCTCGGCCTCTTGGAGCTCGAACCGGTCTGCGTAGGAGACGCGATGGTAGTCCCGCGCGAGGTCTTCCATCGGGTCGCCGGGCCACGTCTCGACTTCCCCGAGGACAAAGACCTGGTAGTCGTCCGCGTCACCTGCCGCGGCCGTAAGGCCGGAAGCCCAATCACGATTCAGCTCGACATTCTGGATTTCCAGGATGACGCCACCGGATTCACCGCCATGGAGCGCACCACCGGATTCCCCGCCGCCATCGTCTGCGAGATGATCTCAGACGGCCAGGTCTCCCCCGGCGCACACCCCCTGGAGAAAGCCATCCCCGGCAAACCGTTCGTGGAGGAGCTGGTGAAACGAGGGATTCCGCTCACGGAGTCGAGATCAATACAACGAAAGTAATCAGTGATCAGTGATCAGTTATCAGTGTCTGCTGTTACTGATTACTGATTACCGATTACTGATTACTGTCCAACCGAGGAGGGAACACGTGAAAGCTAAGATCGACCATATCGCGTTCCGCGTCGAGGACGTGGATGCTGCCGTGAAGTTCTACACCGAAATAATGGGCTGCGAGGTCGCGGACTGGTTTAAGGTCGACTTCGACGACGGCACGAAGGCGCGCTGCTGCGCCCTGAACGCCGGCCCGATTCAAATATTCCTATCAGAGGGCGAAGGCGACGGCGGAGTCGTCAAGGAGTGGGTCAAGAAGCACGGCAACGCCATCCATCATGTCGCCTATGCCGTGGACGACCTTCCGGGAGCAGTCGAGGATGCGCGAAAGAAGGGCGTCGAATTCCTCTCCGAAAAGCAGATCGAAAACGACGACCTGATCCAGATCTTCTCTAAGCCCGTCCCCGAAACCGGCGTCATCCACGAGCTAATACAGCGCAAGCATCCCGACGCCAAAGGCTTCGCCACGGAGAACGTGAAGAAGCTTATGGATTCCACGCGGAATCTGTAAAGTCAAAGAGAGTGGAAGAGTTGAAGAGTGGAAGAGACAACGGGGTCTTCCACTCTTCCACTCTTCACTTCTTCCACTCTTAATTATGCCGAGGACGAGACTTGAACTCGTATGCCTTTCGGCACACGGCCCTCAACCGTGCGCGTCTGCCAATTCCGCCACCTCGGCCAATTCAAGCGTTGAGTGTTGAGTATTTAGTGTTGAGGATTGGGCGCTGAAGCTCAACACTCAACACTGAACACTCAATACTTACGCGTAGCGCCACGGGGAGTCGAACCCCGGCTTGCGGGATGAAAACCCGCTGTCCTGACCGCTAGACGATGGCGCCCCACAGCGAGTATCCCCGCGTGAACCGACGGTTATTATATCCACGCGTACCTGCGGAGTCAAGGCAACGACGGCTGACGGCTGACGGATGACGGATTCCTACTGAATTCGACAGCGAGCTGAGTCCGCGACGTTAAAGCGGATGTTTCACAACGGCGGTTCAGCATGACGGTCTGCGGGCTGGCGACTCCCCCCGATGAAAACTGATAACGTGCCGACCCCGTCATTCTGAGACGGTTTTATCGTCGAAGAATCCGTTTTTCATCCCGGGTTCGGCAATCATGCCAACGGAATAGTCATCTCGTAATCCCCCCCCGCAACCTTCAGCCGGAATCGACCGTCCATGAGGCGGACGGGCTGTTTCTTGCCGTTCACACTTGCCTCAGAACCTTCCTTACCCGGCAGCTCGACGGCGAGTTGTACGTCGCGCGGAGTAGAAACACTGGCGTTCAACGCTCCACCTTTAATTTCCCATCGGGCCGTTATGTCTCCACCGGTCAGGGGAGCGATTCCCTGCGACCACGTCAGTCCGACCGGATTCGGAGCGAAGCGGGCGGTCTTCGACGGCGCGTGATACGTTACACCCAGCACTTCCTCGGAGAGGAGCGCAGTCGGCGTGCAGGACCAGGCGTGACACATGCTCCATTCCCCGATGTAACTTTCCCAGAACGTCGTCGCGCCCGCGTCGATCATTGGTCCCCATTTTTCGCGGATCATCTTGACCGCTTCGTCCTGGCGACCGTGCTTGCAGAGCGCCCTGAGCACGAATCCGTCGAAGTAGGGCGACTCCACCTGCACAAGGTCCGGCAGCTTCATCCCGGCCAGAATCCGCGCCACCTTGGCGGAATCGTTCACGAGTGCGAGAAGCGCGAGCGCGTTCGTGTGGACGGAGTAGATTCCGGGCGCATCGCGGTAGCTTCCGCGCGAATCGTTCCAATGCGCGGAATCGAACGCCGTGGCTAGTTTGCCTATTCTCCCGGCGGCCGAATCCGTTTTCCCAAGCGCTTGCTGGAGCGCAGACTGCGCCCTCAACGCCATCAGGTACTGGAGGTTGAGGCAAGCGAGGGAGGACTTGGGGTCCATTCGGGCCCAGTCGATGAAGTTCCATTCCGGGACGCCCTTTAAGAGTCCGTCTGGTCCGACGTGCGGCTCGAACCAGGCCATCTGCCGGTCGAGCGTGTCCGCGAGCTCGCGGATCAACGCGTCATCCTTGGTCGCCCGGTAGAACTCCTCCAGCATCACCACCCAAAGCGCTCCGTAGCCGGGAATTCGCCAAGGACCCCGCTCCTTGTGCCAGGGAATCCAATCGCTCGGGTAGGCGGGCGTCAGCATACCGTCGGGCGGCTGTGTGAGCCTTCCCTGCCGGAGAAACCGGCGCATCAGCGCCGTGTCTCCGAATCCGTAGAGCGCGACCGGCAATTCCGCCAGGCCGTCGCCGATGTACTGGCCGCGCTCTCGCCAGGGGCAGTCCATGAACCCCTGGTCCATGCACATCCGCATCGTATGCCGGCCGACCTCCCAGATTTCGCCGAGACGCGGGTCACTGCATGAGAACGCTCCGCGCATGGCCACGGGATAGGCGCTCTCGATGACACGCGGCGCCCTGAGCCGCACCTTGCCTCCGCGCACGGCCATCACCATGTACTGGAACGCGCGGTGATGAAATACGCGCAGCGTCTGCCGGCCCCGGCGAAGCGTAAAGCGATCCGCGTCCGGATTTCCCTGGCGGCGAACCGAGATGTGTCCGTCCTTCTCCAACCCTTCGCCGTATCCGACATCAATCACTACACCATCTCCATCGGAATCCACCTCAATCTCGGGGAATCCGGAGACTTCTCTTCCAAAATCCAGCCCGATGACCACTCCACTGTCATTGGCGATTATCTCCGACGGCCCGCGGGTTGAATCCGTGAGTGCTCCCACATCTTTCACTTGCGGTCTGCCCGCGCGGCGAGGTTCAGCGGCCAATTGCGCCGCGGCGTCCTTCTTGGCCGGAATTGAGTTTTCGCATGTTGCCACAAAGAGGAGTGTCTGCGCAGTCACAATTTGATGGTCAGGCAATGGAATATCGCGCAATTCGGGCTGGGTCCACGGTTCTACGCCGACGGGTCCGACTGCGACCGCAGATTTCCACGCAGAATCGTCGAACCGAAGCGCCGACCAGCCTGTTGGTTCCCAACGCCCATCGAGGTTTTCCGTAAACTCGCGGAAGACGGTGAATTTCTCGCCGGTCGGCACCCACCACGCGTCCCGCCACTTCCACGAGGCGTCCGTCACGATCGGTCGTCTCAGCAGATCGAGCTGGGCCAGCAGCCCGGCGCGCCCGAGCACTCGCGGAAAGCTCAACAGCCCCAGGTGATACACGATAACGCCGATCACGTTCTCGCCGTCGCGCAGGTGCGGGGCGATGTCGATTCGGTCCACGCTAATGTGTTTGGGCGGATTCGGCGCGGGCCCTCGGCCCACATAATCTCCATTGACAAAGAGCCGGTACTCCGCGTCCGCGGTGATCTGCAGTATCGCGGTCTTGGGTCTCCTATCGAGGGAGAACGACTTGCGAAACAGCCGGTAAGAATCCAGAGGCTGCGGCGGACCGCCGTCCCAAATCCACCGTGCCGATGCGTGAAAATCAGCCTTCAATCCGAAATCTCCTCGCGTTGAACGAATTGCAGTTTCGCAAATACAATTCTCCGTCATCGCGTCTCAGGCCTGCCTCTACTGAGGACCTGAACGCCTGAACGCCTGAACGCCTCCCTCGAATCCTGCAGGAAGTGTGCCGGGCGAGCGGGAATTCCGGTCCTACGCGATTCGAGGAGATTCATATGAAGTTCGCCGCCGCGCGAAGCCGCCTCGTAGAAGGGGTGGACGCGGCCGAAGAGATAATCCATTCCGTGCGGGCCGCCGGATTCGATGCGCCGGACCTCGTCGCGCTGTTCATGACCGCGCATCACCGCCCTTCCGCCGCGCTCATCGCAGACTGGATTCGCACCGGGCTTTCGCCGGCGCTGCTGGTGGGATGTACCTGCGAAGGTGTCATCGGCGTGGACGAAGAGATCGAGCGCGAGCCGGGCGTAGCGGTCCTCGCGGGCAGCCTTCCGGACGTCAATCTGCAGGGATTCCGAATCAGCCCCCAGGATTGGAACGATGCCCTTTCGAGCCCGGAAGTGCTGGAATCCTTAACCGGCGAGAGGACGGATTCCCGAGGCTGCCTGCTTTTGGCTGACCCCTTCTCCACGCCTATAGATGAATTGCTCTCCTCGCTGGACCAACTGCCAGGGCTGGGTCCCATCTTCGGTGGCATGGCAAGCGGCGCCTACCAGCCAGGTGGCAATGCGCTGTTCCTCGATGACGGACTCTATACCGAGGGCTGCGTCGGAGTAACGTTCTCCGGGCGCCTGACCATTGAGACCGTCGTAAGCCAGGGCTGCCGCCCGGTGGGTGAGCGACTCCTGGTGACCGGCGCAAATGAGAACTTCATCGCGACTCTTGGGAACAAACCCGCGCTGGAAGTTGCGGAGGGCATTATCGAGATGCTCCGCGATGAAGAGAAACTGATGGCCTCGGAGCTGTTCCTCGGCATAGCCATGAATGAATACAAGGACAGGCTCTCGCGCGGAGACTTCCTCGTCCGGAACTTGATCGGCGGGGACCGAAGTACCGGCGCGATCGCGGTGGGAGATGTTGTCCGGCCCGGTCAAACGGTGCAGTTTCACGTCCGTGATTCTGAAGCCGCTACGGAAGACCTTCGTGAACTGCTCGCACCGGCCGCCGAATCCGCGCCGTCGGGAGCCTTGCTGTTTAGCTGCAATGGACGCGGCACCCGCATGTTTGAGGATGCGAGCCACGACGTTCAAGCCACGTTGGACGTACTTCCGCGCACGCCCATCGCCGGCTTCTTCGCCATGGGCGAGCTCGGCCCGATCGGAGGGAAGAGCTACATACACGGCCATACCGCCAGCTTCGCCCTCTTTCGCCCAGTCGAGGAGGAGCCCGATTGATCCGAGTGGGGCTCATGTTGGCAGCCCTTGCGGCCTGCCTGGCGATTACTCAAAAACGGGAGAGGCCCTTCAAGCTCTTCGACGGAAAGACGTTCGCCGGTTGGGAAGGCAACTTGAATGTTTTCCGGATTCAAGATCGGGCAATCGTGGGTGGCGGCCTCTCGGCGCCGGTCGCCCGAAACGAATTCCTCTGCACCACGCGAGAGTTCTCGAACTTCGTGCTCAAGCTTCGCTTCAAGCTCCTGGGAGAAGGCTCGAACGCCGGAATCCAGGTTCGCTCTCGCCGGATTCCGAATCACCATGAAGTCATTGGTTACCAGGCCGACATGGGCGATGGATGGTGGGGCGCTCTTTACGACGAATCCCGCCGCAACACCGTCCTCGCCAAGCCGAATCCGGATTCCGTCAAGAAGGCGTTGAAGCCGAACGATTGGAACCGCTACGAGATCCGGTGCGAAGGCAAGCGAATCCGCACCTGGATCAACGGTAAGGCGATGATCGACTACACGGAATCCGACGACAAGATCGAGCAGACCGGAATCATCGGCCTCCAGATTCACGGCGGCCCTCCGAGCGAAGCCTGGTACAAGGATATCACCATTCAGCCGCTGCCCTGAGTGCCCTATATGGCCGGACTCGCTTTTCGCACCCAATAGCTATGCCGTCATCCCGTAGGGATCTGATTTTCGACGGAAATATGGCACGCGTCGGAGGCTAAAAGCAGATACCTACGGGATGACGGTTCGGTCGTCGCGCACTGACAAGAACCAATCTGACAGACTATTGAGGATACGCAATGCCCGAAGACTGCATCTTCTGCAAGATCGCGAACGGGGAGATTCCGGTTGCGCTGCTTTACGAGGACGAAGAGTTTGTCGCCTTCCGGGATAACAACGCGCAGGCGCCGGTGCACGTGCTGGTGATTCCGCGCGCTCACTACCCGACGATCATGGACGTGGAAGATTCTGGCGTCCTCGGACGTGCGATGAAGGTAGTTCAGCAGGTTGCCCGGCACGAGAACGTGCACGAGACCGGATTCCGCACCGTTATCAATAACCGCGACGACGGCGGCCAGTCAGTCTACCACCTCCACATCCACATCCTCGGCGGCCGCGTCCTAAGCTGGCCGCCCGGTTAAACGACGCCTCTTGCTAAATCGCCAGTGAGTCGATAGATTAAGGGTGAGTAGGCGAACTACATCCTGAGCACTCGGTTGAAACCGGCCGAGAATCGCCGTCGTAGTCGTCTGTGATTCGCTCCGGCATCGGCTCTTAGAGGAGATACGCCATGCGCAGTAAACCCATTTTGTTCTCACTCGGCGCGGCGCTTATTCTAGGCGCGGCGGCGCTCGCTCAGAATCCGACCAAGGACATTATTAAGACCACGTTCGAGGACGGAGATGGCGGCTGGATGACATTTGGCGGCGAGGGCAAGGTCAGCGTTACCGGCGACGCGCAGAACGTGAAAGAGGGCAAAACGGCGCTTCGTTATGATTACCCCATCGCTAAGGGGAAGATGAGCTTCCTCGCCCATGGCGTGCCGGACGGCGGACTCGCAGGTATGAAATCGCTTCGCTTCTGGATCAAAACGGACTACGCGACACCGATCTTTGTCACCGTCAATGAGAAAGAAGGCGGACGCTGGAACGCGGCGTTCACCGCGCCTGAAGGGGCCTGGCAGAGAGTGGAACTCACACCGCGGACTTCGAACCTTCGGATGGCGCGGACGACCCGAAGACGCGAACGGCAAGCTGGATCTGGATAAGGTTGACGGATTCGGCCTCGCGGATATCGGGCAGATATTCGCACAGATGGAGAACAATGAGTTCTTCGCCAAGGTGCTGGGGTTGAAGCCCGGGCAGCACACCCTCTACCTTGACGATTTCCTGGTTTCGGAAGAGGCGCTACCCAACGGCGCGGACCAGGCCGCGGGCGCGGTACGGATCGATAACTTCAGGCGGCCGCAGACCGCGTGGGCCGGACTGTTCGGAGCGCGCGTGAGCAACGTAGAGGCAAAGCCCCTAGAAGCCCGAGGGCTGCAGGCATCCTACCGGCAAGCGCCGGATGCGTATCCAGGAGCTATGCGCTCGGTGAAGCGCGGGTCGCTCGCCGGAACCACGAAGCTCGTCTTCGACGCCGCCTCCGTTCGGCCCGCCGAGCTAATCGTTCAAGTGGAAGAAGTGGGCGGCGGCAAATACAACGGGCAGGTGAGCGTGGAAGGCGGCTCTACCGCGAAGGTGAAGGAACTCGTGTTCACGGACATGAAAGCGGCTGACGACTCCAAAGACACGAATACGAAGCTTGACCTGGACCAGGTGAAACAGATCCTGATCCTCGACACGGCCGGCCCGATCAACCAGGTGGACCAGGA
>JBKJZI010000002.1:0-5279 GCA_046715155.1 Chthonomonadales bacterium
GTGGCGGCGCGGCCGGGGCCGTGACTTTCGATTCCGTCTCGCTTGGCTCGACTTCCAGCAGTACGGTCCTGCGCGATCCCACGTTCGCTACGTCCATATCAGAGGTTCTTTCCTGGTATTGCGGTGTCCTCTGTTTGTTCCACATCGTAAGGTAAGGAATACGCCAGCTTTATAAACGTTGTGACACCGGATTTGTTCCCAAGAAGGACTGTTTGCGTGTGTGGGTGTATGGGTGTGTGGGTGTGGCCGGACTTACACCCACACACCCATACACCCACACAGTTCTTATGGCACTCCAAATCCAGTCCCGCGAAGTATACCCGCTTAGGATTCCGCTACGGCTAGAATTCGAACCGGCCCGCAGTAGCGAATGGTCGGTTTTCGAGCGCGCACGCGACCAGGTCTCCGCTCGATGACGGAATCGCTCCCTGTTCCGGAGCCGCTTCCGCTGAAAGGGCCGATAGTTCAATGCGCCGTCAACTTCAGCGAGGGGAGGCGGCGAGAGGTAATTGGCGGAATCCTTCTAGCAATTGCTTCAAAGTCAGAAGCAGTCCTCGCGGATTGGTCTGCCGATTTCGACCACAACCGGATGGTTGCGACGCTGCTAGGCGACGTCAAGACTGTCTCCAGCGCGACACTGTCCGCATGCGACGTTGCCGTAGAGCAGATCGACCTCCGCGGGCACGCAGGCGCTCACCCACGCGCCGGTGCTGTGGACGTTATCCCGCTGGTCCCCATCCGCGACGTCACGATGGAGGAATGCATCGAAGCGTCCATCCACCTGGGTAAAGAATGCGCTCGCCGATTCGATGTCCCTGTGTATCTATACGAGCGGTCGGCGCGAACGTACCGGAAGACCGCCTTGCCGGACATCCGCAAAGGCGGTTTCGAGGGGCTGTTTCGCGAACGCCTGACCGGTGATCGAGCGCCCGACTTTGGACCGCCAGAGCCGCATCCTACTGCGGGAGTAGTGGTAGTCGGGGCGCGAGGCCCGCTGCTCGCATACAATGTGAATCTGGCATCCGATAATGTATCGGCAGCTCGACGCATCGCTGCCCAAATCCGGGGCGAGCGCTCCCACAACCCGCTGCTTACAGGCGTTCGAGCGCTCGGCGTTGCGCTACCAAATCGGAGCATAGTACAGGTATCCATGAACCTCACCATTCCAGATCTGACACCACTACCAGCAGTGTTCGACTACGTTACCGAATGCGCGTCCGAGCTCAAAATCAAGGTCCATGAGAGCGAGGTGATCGGTCTCATTCCGCGGTCTGCCTTAGGCGGTGAAGAGCCCGACCGAATACTCTGGACCAGCTACCACGCCCGGCAGATTCTGGAAAACTGGCTTTAGCGAAGGATTGACCGCCGCATGGATGGAATCCGTCTCCGGCCCCGGGAGTCACCGGAGCACTCCACCTAACGAGCATTTGATGATCGAACTGACCCTCGCCCAGCGATTAGCGCGTTACGCAGCCGGGCTGCGCTTTGAAGAACTGCCGGAATCCACAGTTCACGAGGTCAGGCGTCGCTATATCGACTCACTTGGCTGCGCCATGGGGGCGCTGTACGGAGAGCCGGGGACAATCGCGCGCAAACTCGCCCGTACCGTCACTTCCACGGAATCCGCCACCGTCCTCGGCACTTCGCATGAGTCTTCGCCGGAATGGGCGGCGTTCTCCAACGGAGTCCACATCCGCTATCTGGATTACAACGACACCTATCTGAGCAAGGAGCCGGCCCACCCATCGGACAACATCGCGGCGATACTGGCGGTTGCGGAGCCACGAAAGGCTGTTGGGCGCGAGATTATTACCGCTACCGCCCTCGCGTACGAAATTCAGTGCCGGCTGTGCGACGCGCAGTCCATTCGCGCGCGGGGTTGGGACCACGTGACCTATGGCTCGTTCTCCAGCTCGCTGGCCGCCGGAAAGATCCTGGGACTGGACGAAGCGGCGCTCGTACACGCCCAGGGCCTTGCAGGGACGCCGAATAACGCGATGCGACAGACGCGTGTAGGCGAGCTCTCCATGTGGAAGGGTTGCGCATTTGCTAATGCGTCGCGAAACGGAGTCTTCGCCGCGAGGCTCGCCGCCGCCGGCATGACCGGACCCGCTCCTATCTTCGAAGGCGAGATGGGTTTCTGGAAGCAGGTCAGCGGCGAATTCGATCTGGAGGTGGAGTCGTTCGGAGGCGATGGGAAGCCTTTCATGATCGATCAGACCTATATCAAGTACTACCCTGCCGAATACCATTCACAGAGCGCAATCGACGCGGCGTTAGACTTACGGAAGCAGATTTGGCCGCGAATCGACGACGGACGACAGACGACGGAAGACGAACTGCGCGAAGTCGTAGCGATTACGATCGATTCTTTCGATGCGGCGGTCGATATCATCGGCGGAGAGCCGGAGAAGTGGCGGCCTAAGTCGCGGGAGACGGCTGACCACAGCTTGCCCTATTGTGTCGCGGTTGCCCTTGTAGATGGCCGGGTCTGGATGGAGCAGTTCGCGGAATCGCGATTTACGGATGAGCCACTGTTGGACCTGGTTTCCACGGTGAGTGTTCTGCGTGACGCGGAGCTGAGCGCGCGCTACCCGGAGGGGATTCCGAATCGGATCACGGTGCTGATGAAAAGTGGAGAGAAGTTCATCAAGGAAGTGACCTATCCCCTGGGCCATGCGCGGAATCCGATGACGGATGAGCAGGTCGAGCGCAAGTTCCGCGATCTCTCCGGGCCTGTGCTCCCTGAATCTCGAATCCGCGAGGTATTAGATCGCTTCTGGAATCTGGAGCGTGAAAGGGACATCGGCGGCCTATTGAAGCTTTTCGCCGTCGAATAGGCCGTGATAGTACTTTCCCACTTCACGGTCGAGCCGCTGCTGAAAGCCCGCAGCCAGGGAGCAGATTCCGCCGTCATCTCGACCGACCTCGGACTGTCGGAAATGGATGTCACGCTGGCCGATTCCGGCGTCGTATTCCCGGATCGACAGGAACTCGCGTGGGATGCGGTCGAGGAGATTGCGCGTACGGAGACCACCTGCTCCAAGGTCTTTGATGGGCGCTCGGAGCGGATTCAGATTTACTCCTCGCAATTCGATCGGTTCTATAGTCTGTATCCGACGCGGCGGGCGCCCACGATGATGGCGGCCGGATTCCCGATGCACCGCATCAAGGACGTAGACCCGAATCGCGATACGCTGCTGAAGATCAAGACCATCGCTCCGGTATTTGGGGCGGCGCTGGACACCTGCACCGGACTCGGCTACACAGCCATCGAAATGGCGAGGACCGCGGAGGTGACCACCATAGAGCTGGATCCGGCCGTACAGGAGATATGCCGCCTGAATCCGTGGTCGCAGGAGCTATTTGAGAGTCCGAGAATCGAGCGACATATCGGGAGCGCGTTCGATCTCATACAGGAGATGCCGACGGACTCGTTCGCCCGAATAATCCACGATCCGCCGACACTTAAGCTGGCAGGGGAGTTATATTCCGGAGAAATGTATCGGCAGCTTTTTAGAGTCCTTAAGCGCGGCGGCCGCCTTTTCCACTACATTGGGAATCTCAGCAGCGCGCACGGCCGTTCCGTCTATAAAGGCGTCTCCCGTCGCCTCCAGGAGGCTGGCTTCGAAGCCGTAATACGTAGACCTGAGGCGTTCGGGTTGTTAGTGCTGAAGTAGTCCTTATGATTCATCGGCAAGAGCGAGCGCCGCTTGGTACACAGAATCTGAGATCCAGGCGCCATGCATAATCAGGTCATCCAGAACTGCCCTTGCCTCCGGAATGAAGCCTCTTTCCTTCGCCTCAAGAACAACGCCTACGGATCCCCGAACAAGGATTCCTTGGCTTTCCGCAACTTCGCGCGCGGCAAGGTCATCGACAAGGAGCAAATCTGCGTTCAATTCGCGAGCGAGCAATAATGCGGCGCGCTCACCAGCATGAAGGTGAAGAAAGGGCGCGATAACGGATGTTTGATAGACCGCGTCGACGGTAAGGGCTTCGATCCAAGAAGGTATCGGATTCAATACCGCTGATGAGTAAGCCCGGAGTTCATCCGCAACGGCGGTTGGAATCCAAACCCTACCGCAAAGGCGTTCCAATAGCCATAGGGCTGCAGCATTGGCGAGTGCGCTTATCGGGCCGGTGTCCGAGACGACCTTTAGGTCAATCGGGTCGGCTCCTTATCTCGCGAAGTACCTTTTCAAGGTCCTCTGGAGTTTCGCCGAACGGCGATATCTTGTACTCCCACATGATCTCGCCCAACCGGCGACGGTCAACCTCCAGGAGCTCGGCGGCTCGGCCCGCGCTAATGTCGCCCTGTCGGAGCAAGGACATGACGAACGCCTCGTGCGCTTCCTTGAGCGCTGTTTCGCGGTGTTCGTCCGGGATTCCGCTTACAGGAAGCGTGAACTGAATATCGATAGCCACTGCGGTTCTCCTCAGACCATTGTATCACGGCGCCGGTATATCCAAATTGCTTTTGGACCGATCCTTGAGCGGCGAGGGGCCGGGGAGGGAGAGAATGACGCGGTAACGCGAGGCGGATTCCGCCTTCTTTCCTTCCGTGAGCAGCTTGTCCGTGGATTCGAGGAACTTGGCGGCGGAGAGGACCCAGGAGTAGGATTCGGCGGCACGGCGGGCAGTGTGAATCTCTTCTTGATTGAATGTTGTTCCGGTCGTGCCGGAGGCCATGAGGTTCGTTCGGGCCTGGCGGTGGCTCAACCGGAATCCGTGCCCAATCTCGTGGGACGTAACGCGCGGTAGCGGCTCGTCGATTCCGCCCGGAACCACCGTCAGCCCCGCCGCCTCCTGCACGAACAAGGCATCACGCTCGATGTACAGCCCGTTGATGGACATACGCCCGACGTAATAAACGTGAAACATCCCTTCCGCCCGAGAACCTGTGGGCCGTAAATCGAGCAGGTGACGGAAGTGCGTAATGGGCTCCGTATCGGAATCCGACCTTCCGACGGGTTTCTCCTCGATGACCGTTTCGACCCAAAGGTGGATTCCGGCGGCGTGCCATACGCCATTTGCCTTGCGAAATATACGCTCTACGTCTTCCTTCTTCAGCTTAGTCCCCACCCCCACCCGGTCGTTGAGCCTCATCAGATGCACGCGAACGGGCACAATGTAGAACTCTTCGGGAGTGAACGTCGGCCCAGGCGAATCCTGCCGACCGATCTTCCCGGCCGATAGGCTGCCCACCGCGACGACGGCGGCGATGATGGCGATCTCGATGGTTCTTCGCATGTTGTGTGGGTGTGTGGGTGTGTGGG
>JBKJZI010000003.1:0-4950 GCA_046715155.1 Chthonomonadales bacterium
ATCCTGCACTGGCGAGACCTCGTCTCCGGCGCGCTGCTCAAGTCGGTGGTGGAGCGGTCCAAAGACTTCGCCATCAAGCGCTGTATAGCAGAAAACTGCGATACTGAGGGAATCACACTGGACGACCTGCAGCAAGCCATGCGGGTGGAATACAAAGAGAACGAGATCTTCCCCAAGAGCGACTCCCAGGAAGACTGGCTCAAGCTCCTGGACTACGAACCCGAAAACATAGCCGCCGTCCGCCCCGTTAAGTCCAAAAAGCAGATTCCGTCAACCAGAAGGAACATAATCTGAGCAGCGAAAGCGGATGAGAGCGCGCTAGGTCATTCGGAAACTGCGAGACGATGGATGGTTTGAAGTGCGCATGAAAGGCTCGCATCGAGCGTTCCAACACGCGACCAAGTCCGGAAATATCACGGTGCCCGATCACCAGGGCAAGGATATTCATCCAGATACTCTATGATCGATCTATCGTCAGGCCGGATGGGGGAAACCATGAAGGAATTCGCGGTCATATATGAGTGGGGTCCAAACAACTGGTCCGCCTACGTCCCGGACCTTCCAGGTTGTGTTAGCGCCGGTGATACGCTAGAGGAAACCAAAGCTAACATTCGAGAAGCGATTGAGCTTCATATCGAAGTCATGCGTGAATCCGGCGAGACGATTCCGGAGCCGACATCGGACGTTGAACGGGTTGCCGTAGCGGTCTAGAGACCCGCAGGAGTTCGAGGACGCAGAATTCGGGAGTCGATTCCCTTTCTGCGTCCTTTCTCGACTCTCTGAACTAGGAACCCTGGCCTTTTGTCGCGAATGGGTGGTCACGGAATCTCGCACGGAGGAATTATTGGCTGAAGTGCTGGTGAGGCTTAATGAGCGTGGGGGAAGGGTGCCGCGATTGAGGGTGCAGCATTCGCTGTGGTCGCTCCGGGCGCTGCCGATGAACCTGCCGGAGTGGACGCTGGACGAGAAGTTTTCGCGGGTGAAGGCGGCTGGATTTGAGGCGGTCGAGTGCTGGCTGACGGATGAAAACGAGGCCGAGCACAAGGCGGCGCTGGACCGGAATGAACTCCGCTTGGTGCTGGGCCACCGGCCGTTCTCGGTGGAGGAGACACGGCAGACGATTGAGCGGGCGGTGCGTCTGGGGGCGGACTTCGTGTTTGCGCAGCCGCCGGATGCCTTTACGCCGTTGAACGATGTCGTGAACATCATTCGCGAAGGGCGTAGGATGGCGGCGGATTCCGGATTCCCTTATTTCGTGGAGACCCACCGGAACAACTTCACCGAGAATTTGCCGCAGACGCTGCAGCTTATCGAGGCGATTCCAGACATCCGGTTTACGGCCGACCTTTCCCACTTCGTTGTGGTCGGGGAGTTCTACGGCTGGGAAGAAGAACGGGCGGCGGACCGGTTGATGCCGGTGCTGGAGCGTACATCTCATATGCACGGCCGAGTGTCGAACGGCGAGCAAGTGCAGGTGGACGTAGGTGACGGCAGCGGCCAGACGGCGCAGTTCTTCGTACAGCTCTGGTCTATCGCCATGCGCCACTGGCTCAAAGGCGCCGGCCCTGGAGACGTATTCCCGTTCGCGAGTGAGCTTGGACCTCCACGTTATGCGATTACTCTGCCTGACGGCCGAGAGTTCAGTGACCGATGGGAACAGAGCCTCGTGATGAAAAAGCTCGCGGAGCAGGCATGGACGACCGCGAATCAAGCGTGACGGCTGAATCCGCAGAGGACGGTTCCGGGAAGGGGCTTAAGCGCGTACTCGGACTGCGAGACCTCACCCTCCTCATCGTCGGCTCAGTCATCGGGTCTGGTATCTTCCTGAAGCCCGGCGGAGTGCTGAACGAGGTAGGGAACTCCGTCCCGATCGCCCTTTCCGTATGGCTGGTCGGCGGAATCCTCTCTCTTCTAGGGGCTCTCACATACGGAGAGATGGGGGCGATGAATCCGAAGGCAGGCGGACTTTATGTCTTCGTCCGCGACGGATTCGGCCGGCTTCCGGCGTTCCTGTACGGTTGGGCGCTTTTCACCGTCATCAACTCCGCGGGCATCGCCGCGCTGGTCGTGGCATTCAGTATGAATCTCGCGAGATTCGTTCCGCTCTCGTCCCCCGCTCAAAAGGCAGTTTCCGTCCTGGTAATCGCCATACTGGCGGCGGTTAACGTCTGGGGAACTCGCAAGAGCGCGGACCTGCAGAACTGGACGACCGCGATCAAAGCCGGCGGGATCCTTCTCATGAGCGTGATCCTCCTGTTCGTGGCGCGAGGCTCGATCCCGTCTGCGCCGACGGTCCCACCGCCGTCCGGCTCGATGCTCACTGCGTTCGGCATTGCGATGATCTCCGTCCTATGGGCTTACGAAGGTTGGCAATCGGTGACGTACAGCGCCGGTGAGGCCATTAACGCTCCACGTAACTTCCCATTCGCAATGCTCATAGGCACAATCGCCCTGATCTTCATCTACCTGCTGGCTAACGTGGCCTACTCGGCTGCTCTCGGCCCGACCGAATTAGCGGCATCCAGCAACGCGGCCGCATCCTCCCTGGGAAGCGCCGTCGGTTCCTGGGCTGCTACGGTGGTTACCCTGGTTATTCTGATCTCCGTCTTCAGCGCCGCCAACAGCAGCTTCCTTACCGGCTCCCGGGTCTATTACGCAATGGCGAAGGACGGCCTTTTCTTCCGGCGTCTTTCCGAGATTCATCCCCAATTCGGAACACCGGCGCTTGCGGTTATTGCCGGAGCAATCTGGTCGTCCGTGCTCGCCGTCAGCGGCACGTTCGATCAGCTCACGGCCTATGTCGTATTCGCCGGCTGGATCTTCTATGCTCTCGGAGCCGCCGCCCTATTCCGCTATCGTAAGCTTTTCCCCGACGCCGAGCGCCCGTACCGGGTTTTAGGCTATCCCTGGACCCCTATCGTTTTCATCCTGGCCGCAATGCTCCTCGTAGCCAACACGATCTATGCCAAACCCGCCGACGCCGCCGTCGGCCTCGGACTGGTCCTCCTGGGCATCCCCGCGTACGCCTTTTGGTCACGCCCAGCAAAGCTGAATCCGGCAATGGAGCGGCTCCCGAAGTCTGATGTAAAATAGGTCATAATGACCAAAACAGGGCGCCAAACTATGTTGGAATCTTTGAGCGTTGCGGAGGCCAAGAGTCGATTCTCTGAGCTCCTTGGCCGAGTAAGTATCGGAAAGGAGCGATTCGTCATTAAAAAACATGGCAAACCAGTCGGCGCCATCATAAGCCTGGAGGACCTGGCCCAGCTCGAAGCCCCCTCTGAACCGGAGCCAAATTGGCTTCAGACCGCCCTTGAAACTCGTGGGGAGTTCGATGATTTCGCCGCAATCATGGATGAAGTCGTGCACTCCCGCCAGTTCAGCAAGAACCGCGAGGTCTCGCTGGATTGAGCTACCTGCTCGACACGGACATCGTCAGCAATCTGTACAAGAAGCGGCCCTCCTCATCCCTGGTGCACCGTCTGAGGGTCGTTAAGCGTCAGTATCATTGGACTTCGGCAATTACAATTGGGGAGTTGGTTTACGGCGCCTTTGTCAGCGGTAGGCAAGACCAGATCATGGAGAACGTGGTCACGCCCGTTCTGCTGAGCGTGCAAGTGCTGCCATTCGACTCCGCCGCTGCGGAAATTTACGGCCGAATCCGGGCGGATTTGCAGATGCTCGGCTCGTCGCTCGCGGAACCGGACCTTCGCATTGCCGCCATCGCGCTTAGCCGCGGGCTGACGCTGGTTACAGGAAACGTGCGCCACTTTGAGCGAATCGAAGGCCTCGCCATCGAAAACTGGCTCGAGTGATTCCCAGCGTTCCCCGTGTCTACCGCGGTTAAACTATTGACATGCACCGCCTATTCGGAATCGAAACGGAATACGGAATCGCGGTCGAGGGGAAGGGCGCGAACGACTTGATGCGGGAAAGCATGGAGCTTGTCCGCTCGTACTCAGGCCCCCACGTTACCGGCTGGAACTACCGCGGGGAAAGTCCGCGGCAGGACTTGCGCGGATTCGTGGCCGACCACCTGGCGACCAATCCGGACGATGCCCAGTTCGACGAGCCGGGCCGAGCGCACATGAGCATGGCGGAGGAGCGCAGCGACCGAATCCTCTCCAACGGCGCACGTCTATATAATGACCACGGCCACCCCGAGTACTCCACGCCTGAATGCTCCAATCTGCTGGACTTGGTCGCGCACGATAAGGCGGGGGAGCGGATCGTCTGCGAGTGCGCTAAGCGGCGCTCACAGGAGACCGGCCGCGGAGTCCGCCTCTACAAAAACAATACGGACTATCACGGCGCCAGCTACGGGACACATGAGTGCTATCTGATGCGTCGAGATGTTTCGCCCGAGCCTTTGATTAACGGATTGATTCCGTTCCTCGTGACACGTCAGATATTCGCCGGCGCGGGGAAGGTCGGAATCGACGGGAAGAGCGAACCGATCTTCCAGCTTTCCCAGCGCGCCGACTTCTTCAGCGTGGAAGCGAGCGTGGACACGCTCCACAATCGCCCGTTGGTCAACACGCGCGACGAGCCCCACGCCACGCCGAAAAAGTACCGCCGGCTGCACGTCATCCTTGGCGACGCCAATATGAGCGAATGGGCTACGGCCGTGAAGATCGGAGTCACGTCAGTCGTGATCGCTCTGCTGGAATCCGGCTGGTCGCCAGTCCTGCGGCTGGAAAACCCCGTTCACGCATTCAAAGAGATCTCGCGCGACCAGTCTCTCCAGTGGCTCGTGACCCATGAGGATGGAGGTCAGGTCTCCGCTCTCGACGTACAGCGTCTCTATTTGAATCAGGCGAAGAAGCGGTTTGGCGGAATCTCCGATGAGACCGATTTCACTTTGAAGGAGTGGGAGCTGGCGCTGGATGCGCTCGAGTGCGACATCATGTCGGCGAAAGACCGTATCGACTGGATCGCCAAGCGGAATCT
>JBKJZI010000004.1:0-4226 GCA_046715155.1 Chthonomonadales bacterium
ATGTTAAGCACGTCACGCTGCCAGTCGGCCAGGTCGGGCGCCCAATCCCGCATGAACTTCAGGAGGTCGCGTTCCGGCTCGGGGGGAATCCGGCGGGGCGCGGGGTCGTGGGGCTGGTGGGTCGTCGGGTCGTTGATGTCCCAGATGTCGTCGAATTCGCCTTCGAAGTCGTGGGGGTTTAGTCGGTCCTGCTCATACTCCTCCGCGGATTTCTCGCGATAGGCAGGGGCGGAGGCGTCGAAGTGCATCTCGATGGACATGCAGGCGTCCACGAACTTCTCCACCTCGTCCAAGCCGTACTCCTGCTCGTACTGATGGAGCCGCTGCGCGTGGAGCCGGACTTTGTCGACCATCGAGCGGTCGGTGTGGCCGAAGTAGGTGTTGCGGCGGAAGAAGTCTGAGTGGCCCAGTACGTGAGCGACCACGAGCTTATGGGACAGCATGGAATTGCTGTCCATAAGGAACGCCTGGGTGGGATCGGTATTGAACACGATCTCATAGATTTTGCTCATCCCATATTCGTAGCTGGTCTTCTGGCGGTGGTAGTCGCGGCCAAAGGTCCAGTGCGAGAAACGGGCCGGCAGGCCATAAGACCCCAGCTCATAGATGATATGGTCCGGGACCATCTCGAAGTGGGTTTGGTACGGGTTCAAGCCCATTTCATGGGCCTTCTCCCATATGATCTCGATCCACTTCTCCAGCTCGACTTGTTCGCGATCCGTTAAGGCCATTTTGCACCCATGTCGAAGAGTTCCGCCCTCTCGTCGCGGTACAGTTGCCGGAACCCGCTCGGCCAGGATACCGTATTCGGCGGAGCGATGAGGTACCGGATTCTATACGTTGGATAAAGCCGGGAAAACTGCCGGTTTACGATAATGTTCCGCAATTCCCTTTCCTTCTTAACGAGACTTCGCGGAATCCGGCTCGTATAGCCGAAAGCCTGGGGCTTATCGTAAAGAGTCTGATAGTACATCATGCGTCCTAGCGGGTCGACCAGATTGAGCGTTGCCTCCTTACCCTCTAACGACGCCAGGATGGAAACGTAACGGGGCGCTTCCGGCGAAGTCGAGTTCAGCCCGGCCGGCCACAGTTCGACCATGAGCAGCGGAAGCGCGGCGACGGCCACGAACTGTCCCGCACGGCCGGATTCAGCAATCCGCTTCACGGCGAACGCGCAGATCACCCCCGCGCACACTGTCACCATAACCATCATGCGGACCGGAGTCCCGCCCATCTTCAAAGGAGGAATGAGCACCTCCAAAACCGAGTATGGAAGCGAATCGAGCGTCAGGTGGGTGCGCGGAAGCTCACAACTCAGACCTACCAGGAGCACGTAGCCAAACAGACCGGACCACGCCGCTAGTCCGGCCCGACTCAGCAGACTTCGCCTCCACGCATACACGAGCAGTCCGGCCGCCAGCAAGGCCGTGGCGAGGAACGCTCCCGCGGAATGAAGCGTCGAATCCGCGTTGACCAGCGAGATGCTCAGAACCGCGAACAGCCCTCCCACCACCCGCGTGCGGTGAGATTCTCGGTCCATTCGCCAGAGGAATGCGCAGCCTCCGGCGGCGAGAACGAGCAGGCCGAAATCCGCGGGAGCGATCCGAGTATATTGCGACTGGAAGAAAACCGCATATGCTGCCAGGAGGATGAACGCGACACCAAGGCGTTCCGCCCCAAGGTGCGTGCGATATCTCCAAGCGGCGATCAACAATGCAACTGGTACGATCGGCGCTCTGTATCCCCTCGCCCAGACCTGGAGGAACGGGCCGAGACTCAGCACGAAGAAGACCGAAGCCAGGAGGAACCACGGTCCGATTCCTATCCCGCCAGAGCGGCGCGTCCACCAAGCGTACACCATGAGCGCCACTACACCGCACCCTAGAAAGACGCTTGTCTCCACTCCGCCTCCCGTAAGCGATCTCCAATAGCCGTCCGTTGCCCCCCGCCAGCGAGAATACGCGCCGGGAATCATCGGCGCGAGTAAATCCGTGGAGAAGTGGTCGGGTTGGTGCGCCACCCCGGAGAAGGGATCACCTCGCGCGTACAGGAGAACCCACGCCCCGAAACCGCCGGAACTCGTCGCCGCAGCCAGCAGGAAGATCGCCGAAGGCGCCAGGAATCGGGGGACAATCGAAATGAAACGGCGGCGATTCCGATAGGCCAGCGCTCCCGCCATTACGGCGGCGGCGATAACACAGAATACAAGGTAGTACAGGTCGCAAAGCGCATTTAGGAAGAGTGCGAATGCGGCGCCCGCGGCGACCCACCGGCTCGGTCGGCGAAGAAAATGGAGCCACGCGAGGAGGAACAGCGGAATCCATTGCAGAGATGTGAGATTCAAATGCCCTTGCGCGTGCGCGAAATGATAGCTCGAGAAGGTGAAGACGACTCCGCCGATGAGCGAACCCCAGTACGAGCGCGTGACGTAGCTGCACAGCCAGAACGCGGTGATTCCGCCGACAACGAAGGTCGAGACCAACAAGAGGTTCATGGTCTGGACGACGCCCAGAAGCGGAATCAGAAGCGCGCCGAGGAAGGCGTTGAACGGTGACAGACTGTGGCCCGCCAACGAAATCCCGAACGGGTGGTGAAGTTGATCCGTGAACCATGGTGATTGACCATCCTCGAACACAGCTTTTCGCGCCCACCAAGAATTCCAGACAAACACGAACCCATCGCCGTCATCCATCAGGAAGTGCGAGGAGAATTGGGTGATGGAGGGATAGGTCAGCATCGCGAAACAGGCGAGGTAGAAAACCGCCGGAACGAGGAGATAGAGCAGCAGCGGGACCATAGGATTCCGGCCTGGGCGTATGGCGATTCGCGACTGAACAACCGCAGCCGAATGGGCAGCGGAATCCGCAGGTTCTGTCATAGTCGTCGGTGCCGACATACCGGAACCTCCGAGAAGTTGGATCGAGTGTGTGGTGGATTTATTCTTGGGTATGCACATTCCCTTCCACCGTTCGTCGACATATTTATGATAATGTGCGAAAATGCTTTCATGCGAACCACGATAGACATTCCAGATGAGCTCTTTCGCCAGGTGAAAGTCAAGGCGGCGCAGGAGGGTGTCAAACTTAAGGACTTATTGACCCGGTATATCGAGAAAGGTATTAACGGTTCAACCGAGCCGGCGCTAAGAACACGGCAGAAGCGGAGCCCGCTTCCAGTGCTGTTTCCTGCGACCGGTCGTCCAATTCCGTCGATGACCAATGCGGAAATAGACACACTCTTGACGTTGGAAGACCTCCAGAAGATTCCGCGCCGTGGAGATTGATCTTCCCGATGTCAATCTTTGGGTGGCGCTTGCTGCAGAAGACCATGCACATCATGAGCGCGCCCTACAGTATTGGAATACCGAAGCGGGTGTAAGAATTGCCTTTTGCCGAATCACAGCGCTTGGCTTTGTGCGCGTTTCCACCAGCATAGCGGCGCTTGGGGAGCGGGCGCTCTCCGTAGAAAATGCTTGGCGCGGCTATCAGTACTTCAGAGATCTACCGGAAACGGTCTTCGTAGTCGAGCCGGAAGATTGCGAAGCGCAGATTGAGCATTGGGCGCTAGCAAACTCCTTTGCCCGCAACATGTGGGCCGACGCATACCTGGCTGCATTTGCGCGAACGGCAAACCTCCGCCTCGTTACGTTCGACGCAGATCTCAAACGATTTGCGGACCTTCGCCTCCTCCACCTCGAGCCGTGACTACCACTCGGGTTATCGGCCTTATTGAATCGTCTGGACTTCGGGGTGTTTGGAGAAGAAGCGCTTTAAGGCGGGCCAGACGTCTTCTTTAGTGTTGATCTTTAAGAGGACGACGCGCTGGTCTTCGGCGAAGGCTTCCTGATAGGCCTGGCCGAGGGGGGCAAATCCGCTGGACTGGCTCCAGATATCGTTGGCGATCTCGCCGTAGCCCACCAGGTTGCTCACGTCCGCCAGCTCGGTCACCAGGTCTACGCACTCGGAATCGCCCCAGTTGTAGCCGTCGGAGAAGAGGAAGGGGTAGATGTTCCACTCTCGCGGGTTGTAGCGCTGATCGATAATCTTGAGCGCGAGGCGGTAGGCTTCGGACATTCGGGTGCCGCCGCTATCACCGAGGCCGAAGAACGCCTCTTCGTCCACTTCGCGCGCCTCCGTGTGGCAGGTGATGAAGACGATTTCGGCGGTGGTGTACTTCTTGCGCAGGAAGCGGAGCATCCAGAAGTAGAAAGAGCGGCAGATATAGGC
>JBKJZI010000005.1:0-3200 GCA_046715155.1 Chthonomonadales bacterium
TCTCTCGAAGGATGCGGTTGAGATGAGCGCCGTTCGCGTCTCGGATTCTGGTCTGCTCTTCCAGCCGGGTCATCTGCTCGAGCAGAAGCGCTCCCTGAAACTCCGTCATGCGCAAGTTGCAGCCGACGCCGGGCTGAGCATGCGTGGACCCGGAGCGCGCGAAGCCTTGATCGTGGAACGAGAAGCACTTCTCGAACAGGTCCGTCCGGTTCGTTATGACCGTTCCTCCTTCACCGGAGTTGAGGTTCTTGGACGCCTGAAAGCTGAAGCAGCCGACATCCCCCAAGGTCGAGAGTTTCTTTCCGCGCCACTCGCCCAGATGCGCCTGGCAGGCATCTTCTAGCACCGGCAGGTTGTGCTTCTTGCCCAGCGCCACGAACGCGTCCATGTCTGCCGGCGCGCCGCCAATGTGCACCGGCATCAGGCAGGCAGTGGCCTTCGTAATGGCCAATTCCGCCTTCTTCGGGTCGATTTGGAACGTCTCGATATCGGAATCCGCGAAGATGGGCAGCGCATACTGGAGCAGCACGGAGTTGGGCGTTGCAATGAAAGTATAGGGCGGCATAATCACCTCATCGCCAGGACCGATTCCGAGACCGCGCAGCGCGGTAACGAGCGCCGTCGTCCCGCTGGTGGTGGCGAGGCAGTGCTTCGCGCCCAGCTTCTCCGCCCATGCCGCCTCGAACTTTCGAACGGAATCCCCGTCGAACCGGAACCACCGCTTCCCGCGGAGCACGTTCATCCACCCCCGCTCGTCGTTCTCCCGTATCTCCGGCCACCCCGGCCACCCGCCCTTCCGCACGGGTGTCCCGCCCAAAACCGCCAGTTTCTCCGATTCCTGTCGCCGGAATCCGAACCCTATCCCTGCCGCCCCGCCCAGCAACCCTCTACGCGAAATAGGATCACCCATGTCCGTTTCCCCTCTTAATCTTAATCTTAATCCTAATCTTAATCTTAATCGCCGTTAACGCAATCTAACTCACTTTCCTAACCAAACGATGAACCGACCGGAGAACCGTTTCCTCGACCGATTCCGCGAACGGGCCGGGCTGTCCGTAGTAGAGCATAGCCCCGCCGCCTTCATACCCACCCTCCTTGAGAATCCGCACGGACGGCACGTAGAAGGAGACGTCGTTACTGTAGCCGGCCACCCACGTCCGATCCGCATTCAGCTCCTTCTTCAGCCGCAGCGCATAATCCACGACCACTTCGCCCGAAAGCGGAATCAAGGTCAGGTCCTTCCCGAACCGCCACACCTGCACGGGGTAGGGGTACTCGACCGGAATCCGTCCCCGCCGGTCTAGGATGTCCAGCATCATCCGCGCGTGGCGCTGGACGTAGATATCGCGGTCGTTCAGCCTTGCCTGGAATGCCTCTCGCGTTGGCGGCGGCGCAAAGGTAAGCGTCACATTCTCGAAAGCCGCGCGGAGTGGTCCACCGATAGATTCAACGGCCCTTGGAAGCGCATCATGGACCGCTTTTCCGAGAGATTCACCGTGGTCGATCACGTGCTCCAGCCGACCGCGCGGTGAAGGATTTGCGTCTCCTCCGCAGCCTGCGATGTACATTGCGACTGCTCCCGGATTCCGCGATTCGAGGTAATCCTGCGCATAGCCGGCGTAGTCTCCGTGGAATCGGTACTCGTCGCCGCCGAGCGTGGTGTTGTGACACGCGTAAGTAAACGCGATGGCAAAGGGACGTCCCTCGGAATCGTCCACGCGCAGTATGGGAACGTCGTGGTCTACCGATCCGCCCTGGGACCGCCGGTTCGCGGCGAAACTCGCCGTCGTCCTTCCGAAGCCTACCCGAGCCGGCCTGAGGTCCCGCAGCGCTCGCCCAACGGATTCCACGACTCGCAATTCCAACTCGCGGGTATAGGCTTCGATATCGCGCCACTGCTCCGGACTCGCGTGGTAGGCAATTCGAAGCGTCTCACCGATCACCGGCCCGCCGTGCGTATGGGATGAGTTCAGAATGAGGCGAGCGCGAGGAATACCGAACCGAAGATGCACCTGGCTTGCAATCCGGTCCGCCGTTCTGCGGGGAAATCCGAGTAGATCGCTGCCTACGAGAACGGCCGGTCGTCCCGAGCCGTCATCCAGCGCCAGGGCTCGTACGTATAGTTCCTGCAGAATGCCCTCGGACGCCCGTGTCCGAGCTGCATAGCCTGCCTGCCACAGCGACCGATCGGGAGTGATGCGGACCCTGGACGCGCCTGCCCGCCAGGATTGTCTACCGCCGCGTTTGGCGAATGTCGGTGCCGCTAAACCGGTCAGAAATCGACGACGAGAGAGCGAGTCCTTCATAGCGCGCAGTTCGGCAGGATGCCGCGGAATCCTCCGGCGCCTGGGGGCGCCTGCCGCAACGCCGCGCATAGAAACGCCCGGCAGCAGGTAGCCCGTCCTACCGGACGGGCGAGGTTTCTAGACTTAACGTATGATCGATAAAGTTCCGCCCGTCCGGAGGACGGGTCACCCAGCCGTGCATTTCAATGCGCGGCGCGGAGGAAGCGGGGGCATCGGAATCGAATTAACACAACGTAATCCTTCTCCCCGCTATCGAGGCACGCCATGAAAATCCAGGTCCTTCCCGTAATTGCACTACTGGCCGCGCTGCCTCCCGCGTGGGCGACTACTTCCGGCACCGAGGCTAAGAACATGACCACCGAATCCGCGGACAGGACGATGGTTTACATCGGCACCTACACGCGCCGCGGCAGCAAGGGCATCTATCAGCTCGAATTGGATAAGAAAACCGGGAAGTTGGAGCTCATTGGCACAACCGAAAACCTCGTCAACCCTTCGTTCCTTGCCATCCACCCGAACCGGAAATACCTGTATGTGGTTAACGAGGTCGGTGAATTCCAGGGCAAGAAGGGCGGCGCTGTAGGCGCACTCTCGATCGACCAGAGGACCGGCGCCCTGACACTGCTGAACCAGCAAACTACCGGCGGGGACGGTCCCTGCCATGTCAGCGTTGATCCGAAGGGCCAGTACGTTTTCTGCGCCAACTATGGGGGCGGTAGCGTCTCAATGCATCCGATTCGCGAGGACGGACGACTGGGTGACATGAGCGCATTCGTCCAGCACGGCGGCACCGGAGCGGATAAGAGCCGGCAGGAAGGGCCGCACGCCCACTCCATCAACGCGGATGCCGCCGGAAAGTACGTGTTCGCCGCCGACCTCGGCCTGGATTCCGTC
>JBKJZI010000006.1:0-15915 GCA_046715155.1 Chthonomonadales bacterium
GGTAATACGTTCGCGCGAGACCACGATAAATCGGCCGATGCCTCAAAATGCCCAAACAAGGGCGAGGCAGCGTCATCTGCTCTTTGAAAACCAGTGTCGGGAAGGCATCCAGTCCGCGACGGCGGACTTCGTAGTGTCAGCGCGGGAATTCCATTCCCTGCGGATTTCCAATCCCTGCGGAATCCGGAATCTGCGAGAATATGCGTCATCTGCGGTTGCGTTGGGGAAACCGCCGGATTCTTACAGAATGACGTCAAGGACGCGGCCCGCAAGCCGAGAGACCTGGAATCCATTCGTGCCCATTCGGCATTCGTGGTTCCGGAATCCGCCAAAGTGCCCATGAGTAGAGCCCGTCTTGCCGGTGCAGGACAAATACTCTGAGCGACGGAATCCTGTGCGCGGCAGTGGCTGCGCCGTGTGTCCGCCCGAAGGGAGATCGAGATAAATCCGGTAGTCGACGAAGTCGAGGCCGCCCAACCGACCGACGCAGAGCCGGATGCGCCGATTGTCGACCCGCCCCTTACTCCGTCCTACGAGCGTCTCGTCTCCCTGGACGCGTTTCGCGGGGCGATCATGCTGCTCATGGGGTCCAGCGGATTCGGGATTCCGCAGGTAGCGAAGCACTTCCCGGAGAGCCCGGTATGGGCATTTCTCGGGTACCAGTTCCAGCACCCTCCATGGGGCGGATGCTCGATCTATGATCTCATCCAGCCGTCGTTTATGTTCATGGTCGGCGTGGCCGTACCGTGGTCTCTGGCGAACCGTCTCGCTCGCGGGCAGAGTTATCGCACCATGTTCGGCCACGCGCTGTGGCGAGCCCTGGCGCTCGTGCTCCTCTCGATCTTCCTTCAGTCATTCTCGAGCAAGCGCACGGTATGGGAATTCCCAAACGTGCTGGCGCAGATCGGCCTCGGCTATCCTTTACTATTCTTGCTTGCGTTTGCGAAACCGAGGACCCAATGGTTCGCCGCGATCGGCATCCTCTTCGCCTACTGGCTCGCTTTCGCGCTTTATCCCCTTCCACCGCAGAACTTCGATTGGGAATCCGTCGGCGTACCGGCAGATTGGCCCCATCACCTGAGCGGATTCGCGGCACACTGGGAGAAGAACTGGAACTTCGCCGCTTCGTTCGACCTCTGGTTTCTCAACCTCTTCCCGCGCGACGCCCCCTATACCCACAATGCCGGAGGCTACCATACGCTCAACTTCATCCCGTCGCTAGCGACGATGATATTTGGCCTCATCGCGGGCCGGTTGATGCGTGGCGATCTGGCGATTACGGATAAGCTGAAGCGGCTTGCCCTCGCAGGAATCGGGGGAATCTTACTTGGCAAAGCCATCGAGCTCGCCGGAATCTGCCCCATCGTCAAACAGCTCTGGACTCCGAGCTGGGCCATATTCAGCGCCGGAATCGTTACCCTGCTGCTGGCCGCGTTCGTTGCGATCATCGACTGGCGCGGCTTGAGGCGCTGGGCGTTCCCACTAGTGGTCGCCGGGCTGAATCCGATAACGCTCTATGTCATGTGGCAGGTCTTCGGCGGAACCGTCCGGGAAAGCATGAAGATCCACTTCGGGCATCGGATATTTGAAATCCTGGGAGCCACGTATGCGCCGATGCTCGAACGGATCTCAACGCTTGTCGTCTTCTGGCTGATCCTTTACTGGATGTATCGAAGGAAACTCTTCCTGAGAATCTGATCGAATCTGCCGCCCATCGCTAATCCGACGGGAGGCCCTCGATCTCGAAGACGGGTCGAATCTCAACGGTGCCCCACCTCGCGCCTGGAATCCGCTCGGCGATTCCAATCGCCTGATCCAGATCTTTGGCGTCGACGAGAAAGTATCCGCCCAATTGCTCCTTGGTTTCGGCGAATGGGCCGTCGGTCACGAGTCGTTTCCCCTCGCGCACCCGGACGCTCGTCGCGGTCGTCGTGGAGTGCAGGGGGTTCGCCGCAAGGTACTGCCCGTCCGAATTGAGCTGGTGCGCAAACTCCTTAGATTCCTTGTAACACTCTTCCCGCTGGGCTTGATTTAAGGCGGTCTCGGCGCCGTAAATGAGCAGCATATACTTCATGGTTTGCCTCCTGCCTATAGGCTCTTCGTGGCTGATTTCTATTCAACGAAGGGAAGGAATTGGCCGATCTCGACGTATTACATGGCGTCGATACATTTCCGCGCCCCGAATTGGCAGAGGGCTTCTATCCGACGTACTTTCCCCTCGCTTTGAGCTCCTCGCGGATTATTCTGAGGGCCTTAGGACCCATTCCGTGCAGTTTACCAAGCTCGGATTCGCTGAATTTCGCGCACTGTTCCAGTCTAGTGATTCCGACTGATTCGAGCGCCCGAATTGCCGGCTGCGCGACGCCGCGTGGAAAGTCATGGGCGCTGGACTTCTTCTCGGTCATAGATGCAACCCCATTTTTCGACAGCTAACCACCAGCGATCGCGCCGATGATGAAGAAGGGCTCTTCGCCATTCACCACTTTCTCAGGCAGCGCGGAGTCCGGGGGTTCGTGGGAGAGGTCCTGCTCACAGGCGAAGAAGCGGATCCAGGGCCGCCGTTTGTCCGTATCGTGGAAGCGGATCGTGCCGCGCAGGACCGGATACTTGCTCTCGATCGCGTCGAGGACCGACCGGATGGTGGCCGGCCCTTCGACTTCGACCTGAACGTCGCCCTCTACCTTCGCGAGGTTCCGCAGGTGATACGGGAGAGTCACCGTGATCATTGCAGGGTCTGGACCTCGACGGACAGCACGCCGGGGAACTGCTCCGCAATGGGACGCCAGGTATCGCCGGAATCCGGCGAGCAGTAGACCTGGCCGCTCGTGGTGCCGAAGTAGATTCCGCACGATGGCAGCTTGTCCGCGCACATGGCGCCTCGGAGGATGTTCACGTAGCTATGCTGCTGTGGCAGCCCGTTGGTCAGCGCTTCCCATTCATTGCCGCCGGTCCGGCTTCGGTAGACTCGAAGCTTAGCGTCGGGCACGACATGCTCGGAATCGCTTTTGATGGGGATGACGTAGATGGTCTCCGGCTCGTGCGCGTGGACAACAATGGGGAATCCGAAGTCAGTCGGCAGGTTTCCGCTCACCTCGCGCCATTCGTCGCCGGCATTGTCCGTGCGCATAATGTCCCAGTGCTTCTGCATGAAGATGGTGTTGGGCCGCGACGGATGAATCGCGATTCGGTGGACGCAGTGGCCGACTTCCGCCTCCGGGCTAGGGATGTATTCGGACTTGAGGCCGCGGTTGATCGGCTTCCAGGTCTGGCCAGCGTCATCGGAACGGAAGGCGCCGGCGGCCGAGATGGCCACGTAAACCCGGTTCGGGTTGCTCGGGTCCTGAATGATAGTGTGGAGGCACATTCCTCCCGCGCCGGGTCCCCATTGCGGACCGGTATCATGGTTGCGCAGCCCGGACATCTCCTCCCACGTCGCGCCACCATTGGTTGATTTGAACAGGGCGGCATCCTCGACGCCCGCATAGACCGTATCGAGCTCGGTGAGTGACGGTTCGAGGTGCCATACCCGTTTGAACTCCCACGGCCGCTGGGTGCCGTCGAAGTGCTGGTGAGTGCCCGGGACGCCGTCGTAGACGAATTTGTTGCTCTCGCCCTGCGGCCAGCCCTGGGGCGTGACGAGATCCTCGGGCTTACTTCCCGGGGTCGACCAGGTCTTCCCGCCGTCGTCTGAGCGTTGGATAATCTGCCCAAACCAGCCACTGGTCTGAGAGGCGTAGATCCGGTTCGGGTCCACCGGCGAACCCTTCAAGTGGTAGATCTCCCAGCCCATAAAATGCGGCCCCTGTATATCCCACTTTTCGCGCCACTCATCGGAAGTGCAGACAAACGCGCCCTTCTTCGTGCCAACCAGAACACGCACCCCGCTCATATCAGACTCCTTCTAAACGGTAAATGGCCTAAACACATGTTAGTCGAACGCCGCGTCGTCAAATCGACATCCGTACGGAACCTTTTCTTTCTGTCCGCTCGCCTCCGATACCTTTCCAGCCAAGTACTAAAATTCGGTTTCCGGAAGAATACGAAACGAACGCGAACGCGGGTCCGCTCGCTCGCTTAACACTGAACGTTAGTATTCGGATTTGGGATACCGTGGCCGGCGGGGCCAATGAGGGCGTCGAAGGCCGCCGCGATCTCGGGTTGCGCTTCAATATCTTCCCAGAACGGTCGGCCGAAGACTTCCTGTTCGTTGAGCGCAAACCGACCAGGCGACGGCTCCTCGAATACGCCCTTGCTTACCAGGTGGCCGAGCACGCTGTGTAGGGCGTCCCGATCGCAGCTCGCGGCCTTGGTCAGGCCAGCGATTTCGGAAACTCCCTTCTCCTTGTTATCGGCGATACGGAGCGTCGCCGCAACGTGGATGCACCACGGCGTACAGAGATCACTCAGCGCCCAGAGATCTACACCCTGCTGTCCTCCAGGCGGGCCGCTACCCATAAGTCGGTTTCTGGGGCCAGCCGTGCGGCGAGTCTTCGAAGTCCTCCTGCCGGCCATACGGTGTCGTATCGAGGAGCCTGTAGGCATCGGTGAGCCCTTCGCACCCGCGGGCGAAGGTCGAATACGTGTGAAACAGGTCGTCGTCGATCCGGAAGAAGACGCTCAGGCCGTGCTGCTCTCCCTCGATGATGTAGGAGAGCTTTCTGGCCTCGATCTCCGCTTTATTGAGATAGCTGTATTCTACTGGCGCGACCTTTTCATCCTGAGTAGCGTGGAAGTCGTAGTTGAAGTCGCTGCCGAACGAGGAGTACCACGGCTGGCCCCAACCCTTCTTAGCCTTGTACTGCTCGAGCTTGGCCAGGGGCGCGCGCGAGACCAGCACGAAGTTGGTGTCCCGCTCATGAAGCATCGAGAGGTCGCCGAGGGCATTCACAAAGCCAGTGCACCCCGGGCAGCCCTCGTCCCACTTCGGGTCAAACATAAAGTGGTAAACGATGAGCTGACGGCGGCCGTCGAATATCTGCTTCAGGCTCCGCTTTCCGTCCGGACCGTCGAAGACATACTCCTTTTCGATCTTCACCATCGGGAGCCGACGCCTCTTGGCGTTGACGCGATCCAATTGCCGCGTCAACTCTTTCTCTTCGGCAAGGAGCTCCTTGCGCTCGGCGAGCCATTTCTCCCGGGACACTATTTTTGGGTGCGCGATTGTCTCAGTCATTCGGAATCCGTTACTTTCTCCGCCGGTAGTCCGCTCGCATGAACTGATTCCACGTGCCGTCATCTTGCAGGACGTGGGAGGTGAGCACGCGGTGATCTTCATTGACGATCTCGATCGTATCCCGGTACTTCTTCGTCTTCCCCTCGGTCTCGAAGTCCGGCCCTTCACATTCCATGGGGAGCACGTTGCCGGAATCGTCCAGTTGGCCCTCATAGATCCACATATGGGTCATCATCGAGCCGACCCAGGTGCCGATGAACCGGTTCCTCGCCGGGTCGTAGCCGAGGGTCATGATCGTATTCGCAAGTCCGCCTCCCGGCATCTCTCCCTCGCCTTCGCACACCACCCAGAGCCCGCCCAGCGACCGGACGGATTCCGTCCCGGTTGCCTTCTCGGGCGGCTTGTCCGGCCCCATTTCCGCGTCAGCTTCAAAGGTCCATTTGCCGACCATCTTTTGAAGCCATTCGTGTTCCTTCTGCGGCTGCGCCTGCACTAAAGTCTCCTTACTGTGTCGCGCCAACTCTCTCGCGGATTCGGTCCTCTTGCTCGCGGAGCTCGGGGGTGAAAGCTTCGCCAAAATCATCGGCCTCGAACACCTGTCGGATTTCGATTTCGGATTCACCGGGCATGGGATTCGGGCAGCGCTTGACCCACTCGATGGCCTCCTCCTTGGATTTCACCTTCCAGATCCAGAATCCGGCTATCAGCTCCTTGGTCTCCGGGAACGGCCCGTCTGTCACCGTGCGCTGGTCGCCGGAGAACTTAACGCGAGCGCCCTTCGAGCTTGGCTGAAGTCCGTCGCCGGCAAGCATTATGCCGGCGTTTGCCAATTCTTCGTTGAATTTCCCCATCTGGGCGAGGAGCTCCTCGGATGGCAGAATGCCGGCTTCCGGGTCCTTCGTCGCTTTGACAATCACCATGAATCTCATCTTCGTGTCTCCTCTTCAAACTTAAGGCATCGGCTTAGAACAGTTGATCATCCACGGAATCGCGAAACGGTCTACGCACATTCCGAAGCGTATGGCCCAGAACGTCTCCTCTAACGGCATCGTAACGGTCCCGCCTTCGGCCAGGCCATTGAAAACACGCTCGGCCTCTGACGGATCTTCAATGTGGAGCGAAACGCTGATGCCCTTGGGTGTTTCGTATGTACCCATCGGATCGTCCGATCCCATCAGGCTTGTATTCTCTAGCTTCAAACTCACGTGCATAATCTTGTCTGCATACCCCGGAGGCACGTGTTCCTGCTCCGGTGTTTCACCGAACGTAAACTGCGCTTCGATCTTGCCGCCGAGAACGCGCTCATACAACGCGAACGCTTCCTTGCAATTGCCGTTGAACATGAGATAAGGTTGACTTGCACGGTTGCTCCTTCGGTTGATTGGTGGCTTTGGAATAGGCTCAATCGAGCCGGCGGCTGTGTTGGCTTCACTACTTAGTCGGCCGCCACACTCCGGATTCGACATGTAGAGGATTCTTTTTCCGGTCCATGCATTTGGGCTAGAGGGAAAACTGTACCCCGCGTTTGTTAAATCTACTGCGCGATTTTCCCGCCGGAGTTTGCCCACAGTGCGCGCTCGACGAGAGTGGGAGTCCAGTCGTGACCGAGGCGTTCGGCGCGTTCGTGGAGGGCGGCCGAGTAGCGGGCGTAGTAGCCGAGAGTGTAAGCGACTTTGCTTAAGGTCGGGATCTGTGCAGCGACGAGGTCGTCGAAGAATGGATATACATCGGGCGCTGCCGCGGACATCACTGCGGATGCGGTGGCGGGTCCGACTCCCGCGAGTTCGGAGATTGTCGCGATGGGAGCGGTCGGATGCGGCGCCGAAGCTAGCGCCCTCGTGCTACTCTCGATGACGTTTCCCGCCGGATTGCCGCGGACCAGCGCGAGATTCCGTGCCCGCCATACCCCGCGCGCCATCTTCCATTCCGTGATTCGCACGAGCTCGGGCAGAGTCACGTGAGCTGGGCGCCTGGCGAGGAGTATCTCCGGTAACTCCAACCGATACCAGCGGTCGTGTTCCGGAAGCCGCTGGCTGTCTTGCCGGGCGATAACTGCTTCATAGCTCTGAAGCGCTGCTCGCCACTCCTCGAGGGAATCCGATGGCCATAAGCGTTTCATCGTCGCATGTTCGGCTGGGTAACCGCCTCTGTCAGACTCAAGATTCCGCGCGGCCTATTTATCCAGCGTTGCTTCCAGGGAGATTCGCACGGTTAACTCGTCGCTGAGGCCCATTGTTCCGTCGGGCAAGGGTTGGGTCGAACCTACTCCGAAGTCGCTGCGTTTGAGGGTGACGGGCTCGGCGATGACTCCGATGCGGGTGGGCTGGCCCGGCGGCGATTTCATTGCATAAGGTCCGTAGTGCTTGAAGGGGATCGAGACCGATTTGGTCTTGCCTTTGATCGTAAGATCGCCGGTCACGACGTAGCCGCCTCTCTTCCTGGAGACTTTCGTGCTCTTGAAGGTCAACTCGGGATACTTCGCCACCTCGAAGAAGTCTGCCGTCCGAAGGTGGTTGTCTCGCGGGGCGATGGCGGTGTCGATGGAATCGACCTGGGCGGTGAACTCAACGCTCGACTTCGTCAGGTCCTTTTCGTCCTCGTGGATCTTTCCGCTAAACTTGTTGAAGCGCCCGGTGATCTTAGAGAGCCCAAGGTGGTTGATCTCAAAGTAGATTCCGGCATGCATCGGGTCGATGGAATAGCTGGCCTGAGCCGCGATCCGGGTTGGAGCTCCCGACGCCATGCGAGGCGCGGCCAGGGAAACTCCGGGATGGAGTGCGACATACGCCGCGAATCCGGCGGCAATTGCGATGGACGGCAGAATGATTTTAATCTTCATGAATCTCCTCTTGTAAGCAGTCCTCTCAGAGTATACGCCCCCAATTCGACGCGAATTCCGGACTCCGTTCCGTTCCCGATCGACCCGGAATCCGCGGCACCCGTCTATCCTGGAGGGAACAACGACTTCGGCTTGACTCCGTTGAGGAACGGGACGAGGACTTCCAGTACTCTCTCCGGGCTGTGGTAAGGCATGAAGTGGTCGCCTCCAGGAAAGATAACCAACTGCGCCTTTGGAATAAGGCGAAGCATCTCGACTGCATGCTCGGGACGAACGCCGTCACGATCTCCCTGCATAACAAGCGCCTCTGCCTTTATCGACTTTAGCTCGGCCGCCGAAAAGCCTTTGAATTCACGCCCCTGTTTCACTACCTTGTCAACGAGGATGGGCCACCGCTTAGGGTCCGGGGCCATGCGGTCATAGGGTTCTTTCAGTACCGGCGGAGCAAAGTCGGGTCCCAGGCTGAGGAATTGCTGATAGCTTGCGGGCTCATATGTGTCCTTCATATTCCCGGCGTTCGAGCCTAAGACTGCGACCCTTCGGACGAGATCCGGAGGCCGTTGACCTCGGTGTACTCGCCGTCCGCCGGAGGTTTCGTGTTCTGTGCCACTGTTCCGATCCCAAACGTAATTAACGAAATGGCTATCAGCGCGCGCGTCATTCCTGTGCGCATAATTCCGCATCCCCTTTAAGGTCTTTAACTTTAGTCGTGGCGGAGAGCCTAATTTCGACGAAGCGCATCGATCTCTTTGATCCGCGCCTGTACAATCTTCTTCACCAGCGCCTCCGGGAGCGGTTGGTCCGCGGTGAATCGGATGGTCCCTTTGGAGGTGGAAAAGCCCTTGAGGTCATCTTTGTACGCCTCGATGACTGCAGGGCTCATCGGATAGAATCCGCAGTGATTCTGGTGCGCGGCATATCCCACGAGCGGCCGGTGAAGCTTGAAAGCGGGCATTCCGTAGCTAATGACTTCAACGGCCTCGGGGGCAATTTGCTTAATGGTCTCCCGAAGAGACTGGAGCGCTGCTCGCGAATCCTCAGGAATGGCCGCCAGATATTCGTCTATTTGACGAAGCGCATCACTCATGACATTTCCTCAAGTAGTTTCTTGTAGTTTCTTGACGGTATTGTTCTTCATCACTGTCAAGCTTTGACTCAAATTGCCCCTCTGTGATCCTCGCGTCGCGGCCTACCGTCGGACCATTCCAGGTGCCTGATTGGCCGCACTTCGATACTACCAAGTCGCGCCGGAGGAATTCTCGCTGCCACATGAATCGCTTCGTTCAGGTCGCGGGCCTCGATCAAATAGAATCCGCCCAACTGTTCTTTCGTCTCCGCGAAAGGTCCGTCAGTTACGGACAACTTGCCATTCCGGACTCTCACGGTTGTGGCGGTGTTCACGGGCTGGAGGCCTTCCGCGACAACCAACTGCCCGCTCTTCCGGAACTCCTCTTCCACTATCAGGTGCTCGTCCACAAAGGCATCAAACTCGCTCTTCGACATGGATTCCAGATTCGTTTCGTCATTGTAAACCAGGCAAAGGTATTTCATCGTCGCCCCCAGTTCGGATTTGCCGCTACTACTTCATGGTCGTCCGGGGAAATGCAAAATCGACAACTCGATCTGTCGAGATGCGATGGCTACATCCGGTTGGCGCTCAGTCATTGGATCTCAATTCAGCCAACCGACCTTCCAGGAACCGCCGCTCCGGCTCGAGTTGGGTGAGGGAGAGCGCGCGTTCGTACGAGGCTTTGGCCTCCGAGGTAAGTCCCAATCGTCGACACATCTCCGCCCGCGCCGAGTGTGCCAGGTGGTAGCCGGACAGTTCACCTTCCGCGAGGAGGGAGTCTATCAGCGCCAGCCCTGCCTCCGGGCCATCCCGCATGGCAATCGCTACAGCGCGGTTGAGCTCGACAACCGGCGACGGCTCCACTCGGGCGAGTAGTCCATACAGGCCTACAATCTGGGCCCAATCCGTCTTGCCCACCGTGGTCGCCTCTGCGTGGACCGCCGCGATCGCCGCCTGCAGGGTGTAGGGGCCGAACCGACGCGATGACAAAGCCCGTTCGACGAGCGCTATGCCTTCCGCGATCTGATTCCGATTCCAGAGCGATCGGTCCTGATCCTCAAGGAGAACAAGGTCACCGGTCGGCGAAGTGCGCGCGGGGCGGCGCGATTCGTGCAGCAGCATGAGCGCGAGAAGACCGCCAATCTCGGGCTCCGGCAGCAGCTCGATCAGCAGGAGGCCCAGGCGGATCGCCTCACCCGAGAGATCAGCTCGCGTCAATGAGTCGCCGGCTGAAGCGGAATATCCTTCGTTGAACGCGAGGTAGACCACATGAAGTACGGTATCCAACCTACCTGGAAGGTCCTCACGAGTTGGGACCTCATACGGAATCCCCGCGTCCCGGATCTTCGCCTTGGCGCGCACGATACGTTGGGCCAGCGTAGGGGGAGCGGTGAGGAATGCGCGAGCGATCTCTTCGGTCGTGAGGCCGCAGACCTCCCTCAAGGTCAGCGCGATTCGGGCGTCGGGCGAAAGAGCGGGATGACAGCAAGTAAAGATTAGTCGGAGCCGGTCATCCTCTACATCCTGATCGACCGATTCCGTGAAGTCGGTGGTCTGGGCGTCGAGCTGTTCCGCGATCTGACCTAAGGACGCATTGAAACGAGCGCGCCGCCGGATAGCGTCGATGGCTTTGAAACGCCCGGCGGAGACCAGCCAGGCTCGGGGATTGGCGGGAATACCGTCCTTCGGCCATTGCTGCAATGCTGCCGCGAATGCATCATGAAGCGCGTCCTCCGCTAAGTCGAAGTCACCGAGGAGGCGGATGAGCGTGGCGAAGACGCGGCGGCCTTCTGAGCGGTAGACCGAATCCACCACTTCGCCAACTTGTTTGGACGTGTGACCCGTTATGTCCGCCATCGCAGCCTATTATGTCACCGCATCGGCGAGCGTGTGCGATTGACTACAACGAATGCGGTTTGGGGGTTGGGGTTTGGGGTTAGACGAAGACGAGTTCGGATGCGGCGCCGAGTTTCTGGCACATTTCCTGGAATCGTTCGACGAACTGCGATTCCGGATCTTGAAACTCTGCGCCGTTCACAAAGCCAAGTGCGTCCTTCAGGGAGTGCCGCACACGTCCTTTCAAGACAAATCGCTCCCCATTGAGAGGCACGAGCAGGCGTACGGCCTCGTCACGGTCAAATCCTGCGCTGGATCGAAAGCGCACGCCCCCCACGCTCACATTCTCAACATAGATGTGCTGGCCAGACAGGTCGCCTTCGTTTATTACAGCCCCCAGAAGTCCGGTCGGGTGGCGGAGATGCCGCCTTCGGTCGAAATCGCGGAGATCAAACGAATGTGACGTGAGCGCTTCGCTGCCGCACTGGGAGCAGACGGAGTCGCTTACTGCATTCAAGCCGCCGCATTCGGGGCATGAGAGACAGTTTCGAGCCTCGGTTATCATCGGTGCATAGTCCTCGAATAGTATCGTCTGCAACTGTCGCAGCCCGGATTCGGGCCCCACAGTCTCTTACTTCCACACTTCCGCCCATTGCAGCTCATAAGCCCAATCCAGACCGCTGTTACATCTGGGCATAGGAACCAACTCATTGATCATCGAACCGAGGAATGGAATCCACTGTCCGCGGATTCTGGTATCAGACATTCAGACGCGCCACGAATCACACCAAGCGATCCTTCCGCCACGTGAGGTTTAAAGCGCCATAGCGCGGTTGATCGGCTCGAGGAATTCGGAACAGACAATGAAAGGGATTATCATCGCAGGCGGATTCGGAACACGACTCCGCCCGCTTACTCTGCATCGGCCGAAGCATATGCTTCCGGTCGCCAATCGGCCGTTTCTCGAGTACCAGGTGGCGCTGCTGAAGCGGCACGGAATCCGCGAGATCGTATTCGCCTCTAACTACCTCTGGGAGCAGATTCAGGCGCACTTTGGCGATGGAAGCTCCTTCGGCGTGTCGATGCGGTACGCTCTTGAGCCCCAGCCGCTCGGCACAGCGGGAGCAATCCGAAACGCCGTCGAGACGACCGAGCGTGACCGGGTGATCGTGTTGAATGGCGACGTCCTCACGGATTTCGATCTCACGCGGGTCGTTCGGTTTCATGAGGAGCGGGGCGCCGATGCAACTATCGCCGTGCGCGCTGTGCAGCGACCTCATGCGTTCGGAGTCCTCTTAACGGAATCCGACGGGCGCGTGCAAGGGTGGCGGGAGCCGAGCGAGGAAGAGAAGAAGCGCGTCGCTGTGGCAGGGGTGGCCCCTTCTGGAGAAGCAGACTACATCAATGCCGGAATCTACATCCTGGAGCCCGGCTTTATCGCACGGATTCCGACCGCCAAGGCTGTATCCATCGAGCGTGAGACGTATCCTGAAGCTCTCGAAGCGGGACTACGTGTGTTCGCCACCGCGCCTAAAGGTTTCTGGCTGGACATAGGCAACCCGAGGCAATACCTCGCGGCCAACGCGGCTGTTCTCTCGGCCCAGGTCCATACGGATGTGCAATTCGACGGCACTTCCGAGTCATCGGACGTGCACAAGACCGCGGGAGTGGATTTGCAATCGGCAATAGGCCCGGAATCCGTCGTCGGGCCCGGTTCGACCATCGAGCGTTCCGTTCTCCTCGAAGGGGTCACCATTGGGGCGAATACCCAAATTAGCGGCTCGATATTGGATTCGGGCGTCCGCGTCGAGGACGACTGCGTAATTGACGAAGGCGCCATTATCGAGCAAGGACGGCGAATCCCGAAAGGCTCGCGATTGTAGCCCGATTCCTTAGCCAGTCGGGGAACCACCCTCCGCGATGGCTTTGTGGCCGCCCCGCCTCGCCAGGAACTCTTCGACGTGCAGAATCCGGTCTTCTCCCGCGCGCTTTACGGTATTAAGAAGCGTATCCATGGTAGAGACTTCCTCGAGTTGTTCGTTGATGAACCACTGAAGGAAGCTGTGGGACGTGTAATCGGATTCCTCGATCGCCAGCTTGACCAGGTCATTGATCTGGCTCGTAACCTCGGTTTCCCATTTCAACGCCTGGTTTACCGCGTCTTCGGCCGAACGGAAGTCGTGTCGCGGCGCGCCAATCGCCGGAATCGCTACGTGGCCCCGCGCGTCAAGAATGTACTTGGCGAACCGCATTGCGTGTGACCGCTCATCTTCGGACTGAGCTTGGAAGAACGAGGCCAGCTCCGGTAGGCTCTCTTCGTGAAAGTAAGAGGAGATCTCCACGTACTGGAGCATCGCCCCAAACTCGCGCCCTATCTGCTCGTTCAACGCGTCCACCATCCGGCTGCTAATCAACATGAAAGTCCCCGCCCCTTCTACTTCTCTGTTTTCTGATTATATCCGCGTCACTCCGGATTCACCGAATCCTATTGCGCATTCGTTCCGGATCGGAAGGTCTCATTCCGATTGACAAGGGAGCGGGCCGCCGGTATAATGGGCGGACTTGTAGACGAAACCAAGGCGCTGACGAAGACGAGTAGGTGAGCGGTGCAGCCACAGAGAGCCGGGAACGCTGAGATACGGCGCACGCAAGCACGCTGAAAATGACTTCTGAGCCGCGACACTGAAAAGTCAATTAGTAAACTAGTCAATGAACGTGTCAGTTGACGAATTTGACCCATTGACTAATTGACTTACTAAGCGCCGCCGGGGGGCTCCCGTTACAGGGTTGGGCTGTAGATTCCGCGGAATCCGACGGGAGAGCAGCCGCAAAGGCCGGTTCCGCGAGGAAACCGGTGAATTCAGGTGGTACCACGAGAAGCGCGCGCCTCTCGTCCTGAGCAGCCTATGGCATGCCCGGACGCGGGGCGCTTTTGATTCGGGAAGTTCTTACTACGGAGCACGCGGAGATACGCGGAGTACGGCATGCAATTAGAAATCAGCATTGAGTGTTCCGCGACGGTTTTTACTGATTACTCGATTACTGATCACTCGTGCTCTACGGTGAAATACGGAGGATAACATGGCGAAGGTTCTTGGACTGCGATGCCGGGAGTGTGGTCAGGAGTATCCGGTCTCGCCGGTGCACGTTTGTGAGCTCTGCTTTGGTCCGCTGGAACTTGCGTACGATCTGGATTCGATCAAGACGCGCATTTCGCGCGAATCCATCGAGGCCGGGCCGAAAAGCATGTGGCGATATAAGGAGCTCCTGCCGATCGAGGGTGAGCCAACGGTAGGCCTCAATTGCGGATTCACACCCCTGCTAAAGGCCAACCGCCTCGGTAAAGAATTGGGCCTGAATAATCTTTACATCAAGAACGACAGCGTCAACCACCCCACCCTCTCATTCAAGGACCGGGTTGTAGCGGTTGCATTGACCAAGGCGCGCGAATTCGGATTCAAGATCGTCGCCTGCGCCTCTACCGGGAACCTTGCGAATTCGGTGGCTGCCCACGCCGCGGAGGCCGGATTAGAAAGCTACATATTCATCCCGGCCGACCTCGAGCAAGGCAAGATACTCGCCTCCCTCGTCTACGGCACGAACGTTCTTGCAGTCAGCGGAAACTACGATGAGGTGAATCGGCTCTGCGTGGAAGCAGCGGATAAGTACGGGTGGGCTTTCGTAAACATCAACCTTCGGCCCTTCTATGGAGACGGTTCGAAGACGTTCGGATATGAGATCGCAGAACAGCTCGGCTGGCGCGCGCCTGACCACATCGTAGTCCCCTGCGCCGGCGGATCGCTGATTTCGAAGATCTACAAGGGCCTGAACGAATTCCACAAGCTCGGCCTAATTGATTCCGTGCCAACGAAGATGTATGCGGCGCAAGCGACCGGCTGCAATCCGATTACCTCCATGATCAAGACGGGCGCCGAAGTCATGCGGCCGTGCAAGCCAAACACCATCGCCAAGTCAATCGCCATCGGCAATCCCGCGGACGGCTACTTCGCCGCCGAGACTGTGCGCAAGAGCGGCGGATGGGCCGAGGACGTTACCGATGCCGAAGTAATCGAAGGGATTAAGCTGCTCGGACGCACGGAGGGAATCTTCACCGAAACGGCCGGCGGGGTCACAATTGCCGTCGCGAAGAAACTGGCCGAAGAGGGACGCTTTGGAGAGGACGACGTGGTAGTCTTCGCCATCACCGGCAACGGTCTGAAGACTCAGGAAGCCGTGGCTGATGAGCTGGGCCGCCCCACGTATATTCAGGCAAACCTGCAATCCCTCGACACAGCGCTCAAAGCGGAGAAACTACTGGCCGGCGTGGGGTAAAACTGTAATGGTGTGTGGTGAGATGGCACTTCCACCCACACACCCATACACCCACACATTCAATCAGGTAGAAAACCATGCCCGTCACCGTTCTCATACCGACCCCGCTGCGAAAACTGACTAACGACGAGGAATCCGTCACTGCTTCCAGCGGAACTATTACGACCGTGATCGAGGACCTGGAGGGTCAGTTTCCAGGGCTCGCCGCGAGACTAACGGATGAATCCGGCAGCCTTCGGAAGTTCGTCAACATCTATGTCAACGAAGAAGACGTCCGGTTCCTGCAGGGGAAGGAAACGGAGATCAAGGATGGCGATACGGTCTCGATAGTGCCCGCTATCGCGGGTGGTCGGTAACGCCATGTCCGTCATCACCGTTCAGATCGAATCCCGGACCAGCGACCAGGTAAGGCAGCCCATTCTTTACCGTCTCGGCAAGGACTTCGACGTCGTCACGAACATCCGCCGCGCGCAGATCACAGACGATTATGGATTCGCCGAGGTCGACATCGAGGGTTCGCTAGAGGAAGTCCAGCGGGCCATTTCCTGGCTAATGACCACGGGCCTGCATATTAATGCTCTACAGAGGTCAGTCACGACGGGCGCGAACCTGTAGCAGTTGAATCAAAGAAGCCCTCCGGATCGATCCGGAGGGCTTCTTTGATTC
>JBKJZI010000007.1:0-12151 GCA_046715155.1 Chthonomonadales bacterium
GACGCCAGCGCGGGACAGGAAGGCGTACCGCAGACACTGTCAGGCACGTGGAAGGCCGACGTGACGCTCACCAACTGTGCGACCGGCGCGGCCCTTCCGATTCCCCACAACCCGTTTCCGGCGCTGAACACGTTTCTCACGAACGGGACGGTGCTGGAGGTCGGCAGCCGGAGTCCTTATCGCAGCCCCGGGCACGGTACTTGGGAGCGGGATGCCCACAACGACTTCCTGTCTCGCATTATCTGGTTTCGCTTCGCCGCCGATGGTACCTACATCGGGACGCAAGAAGTGGCGCAGGCGATTCGCCTGGTCTCGCCTGATGAGTATGCCGCAACGAGTACAACCGTACTCCGCGACGCCGGCGGGAACCCGGTAGCGAGCGGCTGCGCTCGCGCGACCGGCGTTCGCTACTAAGAGGATGGCCTTTCGAAACAACGAGGAACACGCGGCAAGAACAGCAATTGGCCCCGGAATCCATTACGGATTCCGGGGCCAATTACGTCTTACTTGATTACGACCGAATCAGTAATCCATGTGGTCGTCGTGGTGGCCGCCGGCGGGGGCGGCGGACTTCTTCTCCGGCTTCTCTACCACCAGCGTCTCAGTGGTCAGGATCATTCCGGCGATGGAGGCGGCGTTCTGCAGGGCGGAGCGGGCGACCTTTACCGGGTCTACCACGCCGGCCTTGACCATGTCCTCGTAGACCTCCGTCAGCGCGTTGAAGCCGTAGTTCTTCTTCTTTTCCGACTTCACTGCCTGCACCACTACCGAGCCTTCCTGGCCGGCGTTGAAGGCGATCTGGCGGAGAGGCTCCTCCAGGGCTCGTCTCACAATGGCGACTCCGTGCCGCTCATCGTCGTTCTCGCCCAGCTTGTCCAGGACCGGAATCGCCCGCACGAATGCGACGCCGCCGCCGGGCACGATTCCCTCTTCCACCGCAGCGCGGGTCGCGGAGAGAGCGTCCTCGAAGCGGTGCTTCTTCTCTTTTAGTTCCGTTTCCGTGGCCGCTCCTACTTTAATCACTGCGACGCCGCCGCTTAGCTTCGCCAGGCGCTCCTGGAGTTTTTCTTTGTCGTAGGAGCTGTCGGTGTCGTCGATTTGGCGGCGGATCTGGTTGATGCGGCCTACTACGGCGTCGTGGGTGCCGGCGCCTTCGATGAGGGTGGTTTCTTCTTTGCCGACTACTACTTTTTTGGCGGTGCCGAGGAAGGAGAAGTCGATGGTTTCTAGCTTGACGCCGAGGTCTTCGGAGATGAACTTGCCGCCGGTTAGGAGGGCGATGTCCTCCAGCATGGCTTTGCGGCGGTCGCCGAATCCGGGGGCCTTGACGGCGCAGGAGTTGATGATTCCGCGGATTTTGTTGACCACGAGGGTGGCCAGGGCGTCGCCGTCCACGTCTTCGGCGATGATGAGGAGGGGCTTGCGGGCCTGGGCGACCTTCTCAAGGACCGGAATCAGGTCGGCGGCGGAGCTGATCTTCTTCTCGTGGATGAGGATGAGGGGGTCTTCCAGGGTGGCTTCCATGCGCTCGGGATCGGTGACGAAGTAGGGGGAGATGTAGCCCTTGTCGAACTGCATGCCCTCGACCACTTCGAGCGAATCCGTGGTGCCCTTGCTCTCCTCGACGGTGATGACGCCGTCCTTGCCGACTTTGTCCATTGCGTCCGCCACGAGGTCGCCGATGGCCTGGTCGTTGCCCGCGATGGCCGCCACGTTGGCGACTTCCCGATGGCCCTTGACCTCGATGGACTGCGCCTTGATGGCCTCCACCGCCTTCTCCACGGCCAGGTCGATTCCGCGCTTCACGAGCTGGGGATTGCCGCCCGCGGCTACGTAGCGGAGACCTTCGTTTACGATCGACTGCGCGAGGACGGTGGCGGTGGTGGTGCCGTCGCCGGCCACGTCGTTGGTCTTGGAGGCGACTTCCTTTACGAGCTGGGCGCCCATGTTCTCATAGGGGTCCTCGAGCTCGATCTCTTTGGCGACGGTGACGCCGTCTTTGGTGATGGTGGGGGAGCCCCACTTCTTGTCCAGGACCACGTTGCGGCCCTTCGGACCGAGCGTGACCTTTACGGCATTGGCGACCGCGTTGGCGCCGCGCTCGAGGGCGCGGCGGGCGGCCTCGTCGAATATTAGTTGCTTTGCTGCCATTTTATGCTCCTTGGATTCCAATGTAAAATGTAAAGTTAGCAATGCAAAATGCAAATTGGAAGACCGGGAACGGCCGTTCATTTTGCGATTTTCATTGCTAATTTTGCATTTTACATTTCCTATTTCTCTCGAATCGCGTAGACCTGGTCTTCGTCGAGGATGATGTAGTCTTTGCCTTCCAGGGTGACTTCGGTGCCGCCGTATTTGGAATAGACTATGACGTCGCCTACTTTTACGGAGAGGGGGACTACTTTGCCGTCATCGAGGGTGCGGCCCTTGCCTACGGCTACTACTTTGCCCTCGGTGGGCTTTTGCTTGGCTGCGTCGGGGAGGACGATTCCGCCGGCGGTTTTCTCCTCGGATTCCGAGGGGGTGACGACGATCTTGGTCGCCAATGGTCTCAAGGCCATTTCATTTACCTCCGTAAAGACTGGGTGGGTGTATGGGTGTGTGGGTGACACGACGCCCACGCATTACATGTAATGAGGGTTAGCACTCTCAGGTTCAGAGTGCCAATATGAAGATACTGAATTTGAGGGCTTGGAGTCAAGGCTTCCGGGTACAAAGTTCCTGTTCACGCCGAATGGGAGAGGAAATCAGATTCTTCGAAATGATTGAGATTCCGAAGCATCCATTCTTCATAGCCACGCAATTCCACCCGGAATTCAAATCCAGGCCGAATCACGCTCACCCTCTGGTTGGAGGTGTTATCGAGGCGGCAGTGCAGCGGTCGCAACGGCTATAGGCCGTAGAGATCGAGCCGATGGAATAGGTGGATTTCAGGGTCTTAATCGCTGAGATGCTTGATTAGCGTATACTGAGAAGCATGCAGCAGAAGGCGCAGTATCGGTACTTCGCGACGATCACCTCGTTTTGCTTTTTGTTCTCGATCAACATGACGGGGACGTGGAGCTGCGAGGTGGGGAAGCTATGCGGCACGTGGCTGGGGCGCAACTGCTGTGTTCACCCCGAAGGGGAGAATCCCGCCCACCACGAGAACGAGGTCTCGCTGCATGACCAGGGGCACTCCTGTAGATACTCTCCGCTTCCAGCAAACGCACGGGCGTCCTGTGGACCGGTTGTTGTTGAGACGGGCGAGGCCGGCATGGCCGTGCTGCCCGAGTCCGCTGCGCCATTAAGTTTCTTCGCGTCGGAAATCCTGCCGCGACATCTGCGTGGCCCGCCGCAAGACCGGCTCTTCTGTTTTATTCCGCTTGGCCTTCGGGCTCCCCCTCTCTCCTGACATCCCTTTGGCACGTCATGCCGGCTGAGGAAGCGTCTTCGCGCGCCAGCCGGATTCCGGGATCGTCAGGAGGCTTGCTTGCGAATCCCCATTGGTGTACTCCTACTTGTAACGGCCCGCAGCGCATTGTCACAACAAGACCTATCCGCGGAAGACGCGGTTAGGCGGGCGGTTGCCTCCAGCCCTGCGGTGCGGGCTGCGCAAAGCCGCGTCGATGCGGCTGAAGCGGCTTTGCGCGCAGCTCGCGCCCCGTTTGGTGTGATGGCTGAAGCCGCCCCGGGAGTCGGGTTTACAAACAGCGTCGCAGCCCTTTCTCATCGGATCGACATCGGTGGCCGCCGGTCGGCAGCGGCGGCAGCGGCGGAAGGCGAGGTCGCGATAGGGAGGGCGGGGTTGGACGCGGCCCGACTTCAAGAGGCGGCAGAGGCTCGAACCGCTTACTTCGACCTTGTGCGGGCGCGGACAGTGGAATCCGGGGCACGGGAATCCGCGAAGGTTGTCGAGCAACTGCGTGACCTTGTGCGGCGGCGCGTCGAGATCGGAGAAGCGCCGGCTATTCAGGCTACTCGGGCGGAGATCGAGGCGGCGCGGGCGCAGCAGGACGTCCTGCGGGCGGGCGGCGAGGCGCGCGGGCTTGAAGCAGCGCTCAACGTTCGGTTGGGTAATCCGCCGGAGACGCCGCTGCGAGTTTCGGATGCATTCCCGCCGCCGGAAACGCGGACGGCCGCCCAGCTTTCCGCGGATGCAGTTCGCCGCAGACCAGAGATCGCAGAAGCGCAAGGGCGAATTGCGGCTCGTCGCGGAGAGGTGGCGGTAGCGCGGGCACACGGAAAGCCAGACCTGTTCGCGGAGCTCGCAACCGACATCTGGAGCGTGGACCGCCGCGAGTCCTGGAACAGCCGGAACGTGGGTATCCAGGCCCGACTCAGCTTTCCGCTCGTGGATGGAGGCGCAATCCGTAACAACGTTCGGCGCGCGGAGGCGGGAGTTCGCGAGCGGGAGGCCGAGCTAGCGGGCCTAACACGGCAGATCACCATGGAGGTGGAGCGAGCGCACGCGGAGGCTCGCGCCGCGAATGAGGTGGTGTCGAACTACCAGCGAACGATACTGCCGCAGACCGAGGACCTCCTGCGGGCCACACGCATCGGTTTCGAGACCGGGTTGAGCTCCTTCCTGGAGGTGCTGGAGATGCAGCGGGCGGCGCGAATGACGCAGGCGGAGTATCAATCCGCGCTGTTCACGGCGGCTCGCAGCCGGATTCAACTTGAGAGAGCGACAGCGGCGATTCCGGGTCTCACGGAATCCACCATTCGGAGATAACAGTTCATGAGAAAGACACGAAAGATATGGGCAGGCGCAACCATTGCCGCGCTTGGTGCGGTGGCTTCGACTAGCGCGGCGGCGCAGGAGGAAGCCGGGCATATGCACGGGCCGGATGGGCGGCACGTTGCCGTCGCGTCCACGTTCGGCGCAACGGCCGGCAAGCAGATTCTGAGCCACCATGACCTGATGATTCTGGACACGCGGCAGCCGGGGCCGAACGGAGGAAAAGTGGTGGAAGGCGCGGACGTTCACTCCGTGGTGTACCGAAAGGGCGATAGGTCAGAAGCGGTCCACCGGGAGCACAATGCCTACGAAACGGAACACGGGGTGTACGGTTCCCACATGATGTACCGGGAACCGGGCGAGTACGTCATCGTCGAGAACGTGACGATGCCGGACAAGACGAAATTCACTCTGGAGTTCCCCATCTGGGTCCCGAATCCGGAGGGAACGGCCGAGGTTCATGACCGTTCGTCGCCGATTCCGTACGTCCTGGGCGGAATCGGGGCGGTAGTCATGGCGGTTCTGGCGTACTGGCTCGGGCGGAGGAGCGCGGGCGCGGGGGCAACCGCATCGGTCCTGGCGCTTTTGGTAGTATCGATTCCGCTGACGGCCGCACGTGCGCAGGAGGAAGAGGCCGGGCACATGCACGGGCCGGACGGCCGACATGTCGCGTTGGCTGAGACGTTCGGGGGCGGCGGTCCGAAGCCGCTTAAGGCGTTCCCCACTCCCGACGGTAAGGAATCCGCGGATCAGCGGAAGGACCCCTATATCTTCCGCCTGTCCATCGAAAACGAGGAGATGGCTCCGCCCGATCCCAACGTCGTCTCGCTGGATGCGGAAGCCGCCAAGACCATCGGCCTGACGGTCGTGCCCGTAGCCGTGCTGCAAACGAGCAGCCGGCTTTCCACCACGGGCCAGGTGCGGCCGAATCCGAACCGCGCAGTAACGCTCAATTCCCCGGTCTCCGGCCGGGTCGTGCGAATCAACGTCACCAAAGGGCAGATGGTCGGCGCGGGGCACACCGCCGCGGTAATTGATAGCTCGGAGATCGCGGACGCGCAGTCGGCGCTCATCCGATCACGGGCCGAAGTCAATCAGGCGCTGGCGGCTCGCAACCGCTCGCGGGCCCAGGCGCGGGAGGCTCTTGCTATAGTGGATCGATTTGTGGCGGAGTCAGAGCAGGCTCGCGCCAAAGTAGCGGCGCTTCGAAAGACGCTCCAGCGGCAGATGCAGCTTGCGGAGGCAGGGGCATTCTCACAGGGACCGGTAGAGGAGGCCCGCTCTGCGGTTGTGCACGCGGAAGGCGAACTGCGGGAAGCTCAAACCGCGCTTGCCGCACTGGAGGCGCAGGAGAAACGACTCACGCAGGGATTGCCTGAGGGCCTGGTAGCGCGCAAGGAGGTGGAGGCCGCCCAGGCAGCCACGACTCAGGGAAGGACCCGGCTCTCCACCGCCGATCGCCAGGTGGAAATCGCGCGTACGACCCTCGCGCGCGAGCAGCGGATTCAGACTCAGGGCCTGCGCAATGATCGCGAAGTGCAGCAGGCGGAATCCGATCTGGATTCGGCGAGCCATGCGCTCCGCGCCGCGGAGGCCTCGGTAAACAGCCAGCGGCGGGCGTTGCAGGCGGCAAACGCTGCAGTGGCCGAGTCGGAAGCGGACCTTTCGCGCGTGGAATCGTCGGTGCGGTCAGCGGAGCAGCGGATTCGGGTCTTGGGCGGATCGCCTGGCGGTGGCAGCCAGATCAGCATCCGGACGCCCATTGGAGGCGAGGTGGAGAGCCGACCGGTGAACGTCGGCGAATCCGTGACGGCAGGCCAGATCCTCTGCTCCATCCTGAATACTGATTCCGTCTGGGTGGAGAGCGATGTGTTCGAAAAGGACCTTCCTAAAGTGCGGCTGGGGCAGCCGGTCAGCATCGCCGCGGACGCCATCCCCGGCCGGGTGTTTACCGGAACGGTGAATTATGTCGGCGCCCAGCTAGACCCGCAGACCCGCGCCGTTAGAGTGCGAACGGTCGTTGCGAATTCCGCCGGACTGCTTAAGCCGAACATGTTTGTGCGCGCGCTCGTCGGGGGCGGTAACGACGCCGCTCTCACCGTTCCCGAATCGGCGGTGCAGGAGGATGGCGGCCAACCCGTCGTCTTCGTGAAAGTAGGGGAGGGTTCCTATCGGCGCACACCGGTGCGCATCGGAACGAAGCTAGGCGACCTGGTAGTCGTCGAGGAGGGATTGAAGGCAGGCGACCGAGTGGTGGCCGACGGCGCGTACCAGCTACTGGCGCGCGCCGGGAGAAGCTGACTATGCTGAATAAAGTCATCGAGTTCAGCATCCGGCAGCGGATCATGATTGTGGTACTTGCGGTTATGCTCCTCTGCTACGGATTGGTTGTAGTGTCGAGGATGCCGGTAGACGTGCTGCCGGACCTGAATCGACCCGTTGTAACCGTGCTCACGGAATCTCACGGGCTCGCGCCGGAAGAGGTGGAGACGCTGGTCACGTTTCCCATCGAGACTCTGATGAATGGTGCGAGCGGGGTCCAGCGCGTGCGGTCGGCGTCGAGCGCAGGGCTCTCTATCGTCTGGGTTGAGTTCGAATGGAATACGGACATCTATCGCGCGCGGCAGACAGTGACGGAAAAGCTGCAGGTCGCGGAGGGCCGTCTGCCGGCGGGAGTTTCGCCAACGCTCGGGCCGATTTCCTCGATCATGGGCGAAATCATGTTGGTTTCGCTGACGGGGGCGGTGATTGGAACGCCTCCCTTGGAAGTGCGGTCACTCGCGGATTGGGTCGTCCGGCCCCGGCTGTTGGCGATTCCGGGCGTGTCCCAGGTCGTGGCGATCGGCGGGGGCGCGAAACAGTTCCAGGTGCTGACCAATCCGGCGAAGCTCCAGCAGTACGGCGTAACGCTGGATCAACTCGTAAAAGCCGTACGCGAGTCAAATCTCAATACCGCGGGAGGGTTCCTGCAGACTCCGCAGCGGGAAGCGGTAATTCGGATCACCGGGCGGGCGTACACTCCGGAGGACATTGCTCGCACAGTGGTGACGGCTCGGGATGGCGCGCCGGTGACCGTGGGCCAGGTGGCGGAGGTTCGATTCGGGGCCGGGCTGCCGCGCGGAGACGCAAGCGCCAATGCCAAACCCGCGGTGGTTCTCTCCATACAGAAGCAGCCGAACGCAAACACCCTCGATCTCACCCGGCAGATCGACCGGGCGCTAGTCGAAATCTCGAAATCGCTCCCGTCGGACGTCAAGATCAACCGCGATCTCTTCCGGCAATCGACGTTCATTGAGGCAGCGGTAGACAACGTAGTGGTGGCGCTCCGGGACGGCGGAATCCTCGTTTTCGTGGTCCTACTGGCCTTCCTTTTGAACCTACGCGCGACGTTCATCTCCCTTATGGCGATTCCGCTCTCGTTCGTGATATCCATGCTCGTTTTGAATCAATTTGGAATTACCGTCAACACCATGACTCTTGGCGGCCTGGCGGTCGCGATCGGTCTCGTGGTGGACGACAGCATTGTCGACGTGGAGAATGTGTTTCGAAGGCTGCGTGAAAATCGCCTCAAACCCAACCCGGAGCCGCCACTTATTGTGGTGTATCAGGCGAGCGCGGAAGTCCGCAACAGTATCGTGTACGCCACCATCATCATCGTTCTCGTTTTCATACCTCTTCTCTCGCTGGAAGGTATCGAGGGCCGGGTCTTTTTGCCGCTCGGCATCGCTTTCATCAGCTCCCTGTCTGCTTCACTTCTCGTCTCCTTGACGGTCACTCCGGCTCTGTCGGCTATTCTGCTCGCGAGGAGAGCGCGGCGATCCGCGACCGTCGAATCAGATACCTGGCTCGTGAGAAATCTGAAACGGACTGACGCCCCGTTGGTGCGATGGGCGATCAGGCATCCTGCGCCGGTACTGGTGACGGCAACGCTTCTCGTAATCGGCGCTGCCGCGTTGGTTCCGATGATGGGACGCGAATTCTTGCCTCCCTTTAACGAAGGATCGCTGACAATCAGCGCCATTCTCCCGCCGGGGACGGGTCTCAAGGAGTCGAACCGGATCGGCACGGCGATTGAGCGCACAATCCTATCGGTGCCGGAAGTCACCCATACAGGGCGGAGAACCGGGCGCGCGGAGATGGACGAGCACGCCGAAGGGGTGAACTATTCGGAAATCGACGTGGGACTTCGACAGTCGAATCGACGGCAAAGCCAGGTAGTCGCCGATATCCGCACGAAGCTGGAGGCGATTCCGGGAGTTGTAGTCGCGGTCGGCCAACCCATCTCGCACCGGCTGGATCACCTCACTTCGGGGGTGCGCGCAGCTCTGGCGGTCAAGGTATTCGGCCCGGACCTGCCTGTTCTTCGTCAGCGCGCCCGCGAAGTTAGGGAAGTAATGGCATCCGTTCCGGGGATAGTGGACTTGCAGGTCGAGCCGCAGGTGGACGTCCCGCAGGCGCAGGTAAGCATCGACCGTGATGCCGCTGCGCGCTATGGCCTTACTCCGGCGGCGCTTGCGGAGACGCTGGAAACGGCGCTTGCCGGTCATGCCGTATCGCAGATTCTACATGAGCAGCGAACCTATGAGCTCGTCGTCTGGTTCGACGAACAATCGCGCGGCGATCTGGATGCGATCCGCGGCACGCTCGTCAGCACCCCTAACGGCGCTCGGATTCCGCTGGGGCAACTTGCGCGCGTCAGCAACACCACCGGCCCGAACACGATCAACCGCGAGAACGTATCACGGCGTATCGTGGTGCAGGCAAACGTGCAGGGTCGCGATCTCAACAGTGTCGTAAACGAACTTCAGGAGAGGATGGCGCCGGTTCAAGCCGGGTGGGAGTCGGGGTACTTCCTGGAGTACGGGGGTCAGTTCGCCAGCCAGAGATCGGCGATGAACCGGATTCTGCTGCTGGGCGTATTCACGATCGTGGCGATGTTCATGACCCTCTTCGTCGCCCTCTCCTCGTGGCAGCTTGCGCTTCAGGTGATGGTGAATCTGCCGCTTGCTATGGTTGGGGGCGTTGTTGCGGTGATGCTGACGGACAAGGTGATCTCGGTAGCTTCACTCGTCGGATTCATAACGCTTTTCGGAATCGCCACGCGCAACGGAATCATGATGCTCTCGCACTATGTCCACCTGATGCGAGAGGAGGGCGAGGAATTCGGCGAGGCGATGATCGTTCGCGGCACGCTGGAGCGGCTTTCGCCGGTCTTGATGACCGCTCTCGTTGCGGCGCTTGGGCTTCTTCCCCTGGCCCTATCGCACGGTCAGGCCGGCAAGGAGCTGCTTCACCCGATCGCGGTAGTCATCCTCGGCGGACTCATCAGCAGCACCCTGCTCGATCAGGTCGTGACTCCGACGCTATTTCATCTCATCGGCAGTCGTGAGGTTGGCAGGTCGCCGGCTCAGGAACAAGGAACGGAATCTGCGCCGTCTTCGCGGTTCAAACCGGCAGCTCCAGGAGTGCAGGCATGACACCTTACATTATCAAGTTAGTGATTTCGGCGGTTATTATCACGGTGGTTAGCGAAGTGGCGAAGCGGAGCGCGGTCCTAGGCGGGATTCTCGTTTCGCTCCCGGTGGTGTCGATCCTCTCCCTTATCTGGCTCTGGAGAGAGACGCAAGACGCGACCAAAGCGGCAGAGTTTTGCTCGAGCGTATTCTGGTTGGTTCTTCCGTCTCTTGCTCTATTCGCGCTCCTTCCCGTCCTCTTGAAGCGGGGAGTAGCTTTCTGGGGTGCATTGGCGGCTGCGACCGCGGCGGCGGCGATACTGTATGTGATAATGGTTGTGGCCCTTCACCGTTTCGGCGCCTCCGTTGCTTCGTGAATAGTTAATGCGAGACCATCGGCTGGGGACGTATCGGTGCCAACTGGTGGCGGGATCGCGGGCGGAGCAGGTTTATTGTGCGTCGCACGTTTGGGAGCGGCACCGTCACCGGTATGAGCTGAATAATGATTACCGTGAGACGCCGGCGAAGCACGGGATGGTCCGCTCGGGTCTGGTTCCGGACTACCGGCTGGTGGAGGTGGGGGAGAATCCACTTGAAGGTATGGAATAGCTTGCCCTAAACAAATACCGGGTTATGTGGGTGGGAGGAACACAGGGAGGGGGCGGGCAGTCTAGGCAAGTACCGGTAAGACTGTGTGCCGCGACGCTCGATTTAGCTGCCGGGGAGACTAGGGTCTAAGGTTTAGGCTCTAGGGTCTAGGGGATTTAGCCGATAATCTGCTTTGGCGCCGCGGCGAAGGGGTGTGGCAATGGCGCTTCGCTCCCATGGGATCCGCGCCGCAAAGGGAGAAGCTGTGTCCTCCGCTCCTTCGGCGGACTCGAGCAGTGTCCTGATCGTCGACGACGATAGGGAGATGTGCGTGCTGCTCGCCCGCAAGCTCGTGCGCTCCGGCTACCACGTTTCGGCGGTCCACTCCTCGGAAGAGGCGCTGGGCGTGCTTCGCAAATCCGCTTTCGACCTCGTGCTCTGCGATCTCCAGCTTCCAGGAATGGACGGGCTCGGATTCTGTTCGCACGTCCACGATTCTCACCCGGACCTGCCGGTGGTGATGGTTACCGGCCACGGCGGCGTGGAGATGGCGCGGACGGCGATGCAGAATGGCGCGACGGATTTCGTCACCAAGCCGATCAAGCTGGAAGCGGTCTCTTTGCTGGTCGAGAAGAACCTGGAACGGAAACGGGTGGAGCGCGGGCGGGCGCTGAGCCGCGATTCACAGCTGATTCTGCAGTTCATCGAGGCTCTGGCGACGGCGATCGATGCCAAGGAGAGCGCTACCGCGGAGCACTCGGTTCGGGTGACGGAGCTTTCGAAGTCGGTGGCGGCGGCTATGGGTCTTTCGGAATCCGAGATGCTGCCGCTGGAGCTGGCGGCGCTGGTGCACGACGTGGGGAAGATCGGGATTCCGGATTCCATCCTGCAGAAACCGGGGAAGCTGGACGAATCCGAATGGGAGCTGATCAGGACGCACCCGGTGGTGGGCTCGCAGATCGTGGGGCGGGTGGAGGAGCTGACGTATGTGGCGGACGTGATCCGGCACCACCACGAGCGGATCGACGGCGCGGGGTACCCGGACCGGCTGGAAGGGGAGGCGATTCCGCTGCCTTCGCGCATCATCGCGGTCGCCGATGCGTTCGAGGTGATGACGACGGACCGCGTGTATCGGGCGCGACTGGATGATTTCGAGGCGATTACGCGGCTGCGGGACTGTGCGGGTACACAGTTCGATTCCGAGGTTGTGGAAGCGTTTTGCGAGCTGCACGGGCTTGGAGTGATGGAGTGATGAGATTCTGTCTGAACTCGGATTACGCGGATTACGCAGATTACGCGGATTTTGGTGTCGGCAAAGTCTCGGAATGAATTCCTGACCTGGGTGGCGATTCCGCCGAGTGTCGATCGCCACCGACACAGACTGTCAATC
>JBKJZI010000008.1:0-2980 GCA_046715155.1 Chthonomonadales bacterium
TCCGATCCAACGACGATTTACGTACAGGAAAGTCAGAGAGCGGTTACTTCACTTCCACGACCAGCACGCGCAGTGTCGTCTTCCCAAGGTTTTTGGCCCGGTGCTTCTCCCCCGGAATCCAGAGCACGTCGCCCGCTTTGAGCTTAGCAGTCTGGCTTTTGCCGTCCGGCCGATAGATCTTGAGCGTGCCTCCGGTGAGGGCATTGGCCATGTGGTCGGGATGCGAGTGCCACGGGGTGCTCTGGCCGGGTTTGAAGGTCACTTCCATGACGCGGACCTTCTCGTTATCCAGTTTCTTCTTGTACATGTGTCCGGCGGCGGTGAGCGGGTCTTGCCCCATCGACACCGCGCTGACAGACAAGGTGAGGGCTGCCAGAATCAGGGTTAACATCTTCGCCATATCCGTTTCCTCCTAAGTAGACCTACAAGGCGACACAAGGCGACCAACCTACGACTTCACCTAGCTTACCTTAGTTGTCCTTAGACTGTCTGAGTGGCCAAGAATTGCACGAAGCGCCCGCGTGCTTCAGAGACTTAAGGAGTGTTAGCCTGATAACTCGACCCGAAGGCAGCGGCGAAGGAAATTGAGCGTGGGGTTCGCAAACTCGGGCTCAAAGGCGTGATCATCAACGGTGGCCACCGAGGACGGGTCGAGCCGGACGGAAAAGCGGTCTGCGACGAGGACGGCGCCGTCGGGGATGCCTGGAGGTTCCAGCTGCTGGCGGAGCGCCGAGAGGGCGACGCTCAGGTTATGTCGGCCCGTGTCCACGCTGCCTTCGGTCCATAGCATGTCGATCAGCACTTCGCGGGGATGGCTGCGCGGGAGGAAGTAGGCCAGGTACGCCAGCAGCGAGGCCGTCTTCTGGGTGCGGAAGCGGGTGATGACCCGCTCTCCGTGTTGTGCCCGCAGGCCACCGAACAGAGTTATCCGCCAGGGGTCGTTCATTCCCTGCTCCTGATGCTCATCCTACGCGAGCAGCGAATCCGCGAAGGCCGTGGTCTCGGAATCCAGATTGTCGGTCAGTTCACTCAGGTGGCGGCGGATTCTGCGGTCGGCGGCTTGGAGGTAGTAGCGGCCGGTCGCCAGGTCGCCCTTTAGCTGCTCGGAATCGGCGGAATCCAGCGCGGTCTCCAGGCGGGCGAGGACGGCGGACATCATGTAGATCTCAGTCGCTGCATCTGCAATTCTCGCCTGGGCGTACTGTTTGTCCAGAATCTCTTCCCGGTGCCGCATGAGCCGACCTGCCACTGTCTTGCCGAAAGTGCGGACGATCTCCTCCAGAATCCGGCTCATTTCTGCGAGCTCTTGATGGCGTATCGGAATCCGGACGGAATCCTGGCCGGGGAGGTGCTTGCGGGCGAAATCCGTGATCTTGCCGATTCCGCCAAGAGGGGACTTCACGGCGTCCAGGACTTCTTTGAGGTTCATCCCCACGTCGCGCATGCCGACCAGCGCGATGAAGGTTCGAAGAACGTCATTCGCGCCCTCGCCAATCTGGTTCAGGCGGGCGTCGCGCATCATCCGCTCGTACGGTTGGTCAGTGAAGAAGCTGCGGCCGCCGAATATCTGCATGGTATCGAAGATGATCTCCCATAGCGCCTCGCTGGCAAACACCTTCAACATCGCAGTCTCGACCATGTAGTCTTCGAGCCCGCGGTCGATCAGCCCGGCGGTGAGGTAGGTGCCGGATTCCATCGCGAAGGTGAGCGCCGCCATGTTCGCCAGCTTGGCCTTCACCAGCTCGAAGTGCCCCAGCGGCTTGCCGAACTGGTGACGCGTCTTCGCGTGTTGGATGGAATCAGCAACGCACCGCTTCGCCACGCCGGTACAGGTCGAGCCGAACGTGGTCCGTCCGTAATCAAGCAGCGTGAGCGCCACGCGCAGTCCCTTGCCGCGCGGACCCAGGATGTTCTCGACCGGTACTGCGACGTCATTGAAAGCCAACTTCGCGGTCCAGGTGCCGCGGATTCCGACCTTCTCCAGCGCCCTGTCCGTAACCTTGAATCCGGGCATATCCGGAGTGACAAGGAACGCCGTGATCTGCTCGCGGCCCTTGGAGTCGCAAGTGCCCGGCACTTTCGCCATGACGGTGAGCAGGCCGGCGATTCCGCCATTTGTTATCCACTGCTTGCGGCCGTTGAGGATATAGTGGGTGCCTTCCGGGTTGAGCACGGCGCGCGTCTCGATTCCGCCCGCATCCGATCCGGCATTGGGTTCCGTCAATGCGAAGGCGGCCAGAATCCGCTCGGACACAAGCTTACGGAGCCATCTCTCCTTCTGATCCGGGGTACCGAATAAAAGGAGTCCTTTCAATCCGATGCTCTGGTGGGCGTTTACCATGACGGCGATTCCACCATCGCGCGCGCCTACCTCTTCTATGACGCGGCAATACGCCTGTTGGGAAAACCCGAGACCGCCGTATTCACGCGGAATCGACATCGTGAGAAGGCCCAGATCGAACAATCCGTCCATGACGTGGTCGGGAATCCGCGATTCCTTGTCGATGGTGTACGAATCGACCTCGCGGTCGAAGAAGTCACGCACGCGGCCGACGTATTCGTCAAGCGCGGTCTGTTCGCCTGCGGGAAGGGTGGGGTAGGGGAAAAGCAGATCTGGCTCGAAACGTCCGAAGAACAGTCCTTTGGCAAAGCTGCGGGTCTTCTCCGTGCCGAGTAGCTCCTCGGCCTCCCGCATCTGCCGCTCGCGTTCCGCTTCCGTGGTCACAGCCATATCTAGCTTCACAGACGCGCCCACATCGGCGCCGTCCCTTCGTTGGGATTGTTTTAAGACCGATAAATCATACGGCTCAGCGGGCAAGTCATTCCATAAAGTGTCCTGAAGAGATTATGGACGCCGTCTTGGCCGCATACAAAAAGCCTCCATGGCGTTCTCTCGAACTCGCATGAAGGCTCGTTGGATTGGTCGGGGTGAGAGGATTTGAACCTCCGGCCTCACAGTCCCGAACCGTGCGCTCTACCA
>JBKJZI010000009.1:0-4079 GCA_046715155.1 Chthonomonadales bacterium
CACCACCACACAACCACACCTCCACACTCAGAAGAACGGCGATGGAAAACAAGAACACGCTCAACAAAACCCTTAGCGATAACGACCCCGCCGCGAAGCCGCACCGGGCCAACCTGCCGGCGCGCGAGCCGGAGATACAGCAGTATTGGGAATCGATCGACCTCTACCGCCTCTCGCTTGAGAAGGAAGCCCCTCGCGGGACGTTCATCCTGCACGACGGACCTCCCTACTCTAACGGCGACGTCCACCTCGGCACGGCCCTGAACAAGATCTGCAAGGACATCGTAGTCAAGTACAAGACGATGGCCGGATTCCGCTCGCCCTATGTGCCGGGCTGGGACAATCACGGAATGCCCATTGAGAATAACGTCTCCAGGGAATTCCGTAAGCGAGGCGAGCAGCCGGACAAAGTGACCATGCGGAAGGCGTGCCGGGAATACGCCGCCCGCTTCGTCGATAGCCAGAGAAAGCAGTTCAGGCGGCTCGGGGTGCGCGGAGACTGGAACAATCCGTACCTCACCATGAGCACGGATTTCGAGGCACGGATCGTCGAAGTGTTCGGCGAGCTGGCGGAGCGGGGCTACATCTATCGCGGGCTCAAGCCGGTGCTATGGTGCGCCTACTGCGAAACAGCCCTCGCGGACGCGGAGGTGGAGTATGAAAGCCACGTCTCCAAGAGCGTCTACGTACGGTTTCGAGTCAAGTCCGATCCGAATGAGGTCTTCGGCCGTGGCAACGTGGCGCCGCCAGAGTCCTACGCCGTCATCTGGACGACGACGCCCTGGACGATTCCGGCAAACATGGCGCTCGCCGTGCATCCAGACGCGGACTACGTGGTCTTTGAGGATTCGCAATCCGGCGCGCGATGGCTCGTGGCCGAGCCGCTCCTGGGCAGGGTATTGATGGCGCTCGACCGGCCGGTCACGGAGGGCGGAATCGCCCAGGGAGTGATCAAGCGACTTAAGGGCAGCGAGCTGGAAGGGCTGGTCGCAAAGCATCCGCTGTTCGACCGCGCGTCGCCGGTCGTGTTCGCCAACTACGTTACGATGGAGGATGGGACCGGAATCGTCCACACCGCGCCCGGCCATGGCAAGGAGGACTTCGAGACCGGTGTTCGCGAGGGGCTGGAGATCTTGTGCCCGGTCGACGCATCGGGGACCTATACCGCCCAGGCGGGAGAGCGATTCCAGGGCGCGCGGATTCTGGGAGGTGAGGCAGACACGCGGGTAATCGACGCGCTGAAAGAGGCAGGCGCGCTCATTTCTCTTTCCGACTTCGAGCACAGTTATCCTCACTGCTGGCGCTGCCATAACCCGCTGCTTTTCCGGGCGACGGTGCAGTGGTTTATGAACATTGACCACCGACGACCGACGACCGACGACCCAACAACCCAACGACCCAGCGACCCAACGACCCATCGGGAGCGCGCTCTGGCAGCCATCCAGCAGGTCAACTGGTATCCGGGGGTCAGCATCAACCGGATCAGTTCGATGGTGGCGAATCGGCCGGATTGGACGCTTAGCCGGCAGCGGGCCTGGGGCGTAGGTATCCCCGCGTTCTACTGCAAGGGCTGCGGCAAGGAGGTCCTTAGCCGGGAGGCGATACAGGCGGTAGCGGCGCTGGTGCGGCGGGAGGGGTCGGATGCGTGGTACTCGCGGAGGGCTGCCGAGATATTGCCGGCCGGATTTGCCTGTGCGGAATGTGGCGCGCGGGAGTTCGAGAAAGAGACGGACATCCTGGACGTCTGGTTCGATTCCGGCTCATCACATATGGCCGTGCTGGAGAACAAGGAGCGATGGCCCGAGCTTAGCTGGCCGGCGGACATGTACCTGGAGGGCTCCGATCAGCACCGCGGCTGGTTCAATTCTTCCCTGATGACTTCGGTCGGAATCCGCGGCGTCGCGCCTTATCGCGAAGTGGTCACGCACGGCTTCACGGTGGACGAGAACGGGCGAAAGATGAGCAAGTCGCTCGGAAATGTCGTGGACCCGCTCAAGACGATGGAGAAGTATGGCGCCGATATCCTGCGTCTCTGGGTGGCCTCGACGAACTACTTTGAGGACGTAAGCTGCACGGAATCCATCCTGGAGCAGGTTGCTGGCGTTACCATAGTGAACGGGCGGCCGGTCGGCACCGGAGGCTACTGGCGAATCCGCAATACGTTTCGGTTCCTGGTGAACAACCTGTACGACTTCGACGCGGCCACGGATTCAGTGCCGGACTCGGAGATGCTGGAACTGGACCGATGGGCGCTCGCCAGGCTGGACCAGGTAGTCGCCGCCAGCGCCGCCGGATATGACGTCTACGAGTTCCACCGGGTCTTCCATGCCGTGCTGAACTTCTGCACGGTCGACTTGAGCGCGTTTTACCTGGACGTGTTGAAGGACCGGCTCTACTGCGAAGGGAAGAAGTCCGTTGAGCGCCGGTCGGCACAGACAGCTCTCTTTACGCTGGCGGAAACGATGGCGCGGCTGTTAGCTCCCATCCTTTCGCACACGTCTGAGGAAGTATGGGAGCTTCTCAAATTGCGAGGCCGCACACCTAGCCCACAATTAGCGGATTTCCCAACAGCGGAGCCGGAGAGGCACGCCGCGATCCTCGATCGTTGGACGCCGATACTGGAGACGCGCGAAGCGGTCAGTCTCGCCGTAGAATCTGCCCGCCATCAGGACACGGTTACCAATCCGCTGGAAGCCCGCGTGGAAATCCGGGCGGATTCTTCGCTCTACCACGCGCTTTCTGACACCAATACCGACCTCGCGGCGGTATTCAAAGTGTCTCAGGTGACTCTGTCTGACGGGTCGGACCTGTCGGACGGGTCGGACTCACCGCTCCGCGTCCATGTGGAGCCAGCCGTAGGAACCAAATGCGCGCGGTGCTGGCTGTTCAAGGAAGACGTTGGCGCGGATTCCGCGTATAACGACCTGTGCGGCCGCTGCGCCCGCGTGGTCGCAGAGATCGAGCCAATCGCGTAACCCGTCGATGTCGCGTTGCGCAATACATCAGGAGTAACTTATGCCTAATACCAATGTCGAGAAATTCCGAAAGCGGATTCTGGCCGAGAAGGAAAGACTTACGGCGGACCGTCAGCGGTTGATTATACACGGCGAAGAAGGAGCTGCTGCGCGAGGGAACGAGGTCGATTACGACGTCAACCATCCGGCTGATACCGCAACGGAGACCTTCGAACGTCAGAAAGACGTCGCCCTGAACGAGAATATCGACGGAATGCTCACCCAGATCGAGAACGCGCTGCTGAAGATCGATGCCGGCACTTTCGGCATCTGTGGGCGGTGCGGCAAGCCGATTTCCCCGGCGCGGCTGGAAGCGCTTCCCTACGCCACGCATTGTGTCGACTGCGCGGTTTTGGTGGAGGGGCAGTGAGACCGTTTCTCTTCTATGCTATCGCGGGAATAATCGTCCTGTGCGACCAGGTCAGCAAGTGGGCGATCGTCCGGACCTACCCTTACGGTGCGAGCGAAAGGACGCCGATTCCGTTCCTGTACCTGACGCACACGCGGAATACGGGCGGCGCGTTCAGCCTGCTCCAGGCGCGGAACCACTGGTTCATCGTCATCGCCGCCGTGGCAATGATCGCGCTCGCCTACGCCTACCATCGTTCCGCGCGGAGAGACCTTTGGGTCAGCGCGGCGCTCGGACTCGCTCTTGGAGGCGCTATCGGAAACCTGATCGACCGGGTCCGTTACGGCTACGTGGTGGATTTCTTCGACGTCAAGGTCTGGCCCGTCTTCAACGTGGCAGACTCGGCCATTACTTTCGGAATCCTCATTCTGGCCTGGACGTTCCTCTTCAAGCGCGATTCCGGTGAAACGAGTACTGAGGCCTTAACCACGGGGGACACGGGGGACACGGGGACGCCGATTGACGACCGACCACCGACGACCGACGAAAAACGGAATTCGGAATTCGGAATTCGGAATCTATCTGCCGACATTCCCAAAAGCCCAACTGCTGAAGACGATATCGAGGCAGATTCCGTGCTCGAACACCAGAACACCCGAACACCCGAACACCCGGAATCGTCCGCCCCAACACCCAACACCTAACACCTAACACCT
>JBKJZI010000010.1:0-5290 GCA_046715155.1 Chthonomonadales bacterium
GAATCCGCGGGCAGCGTGCCGCCGGTGATGTAGAACGAGGGAATGGTATTCGCCATGGGTCGGCCGCCTATGAGGATTCCAGGATGTGGCGCGCGAGGAACCGCTCGTATAGGCGGCACCGGAGTCTCGCCTCACTCGCGGAACCGCCAGTGAGGATGCCGGCGCTCCTTAGACGGTAGAACACGTCAGCGGCGATCGTCGATCCCCCGCTCAGAATTCCGGCCACCGCTTTCAAGAGCTCGGAGTCAGCGGAGACGCCGATAAGGATGCGCCGGAGATGGTCCCCGAAGGGTCCATCCTCACGGTCTGCGCGGGCCTCCAGGCCGGGTATGCCTCCGTCGTTGAGGACGAGCTCGCTCAGTCCGCGGCGCGTGAGGTACGGGTGTCCTGCCAGCAGCTCGTAGAACCGTGTCAGCTCGTCACCTGTAGTCAGGGGGGATCCGTACCGCGCGTTGAGTTCGGCGACCTGGTCGAGCGTGAAGTCGTCCAGCGGAATCCGCGTGCCTACATTGAACGGGGATTGGTTCAGATCGGTGATAAATAGGTGAGCTTCCGTGGCGTAGGCGATGGCGAGCGTCAGACGCGACCAGGGACCGGCGGGCTCCAGTGAGCGTCGGTTGTGCCATGAGCGGAACAGGCCGAAGACCTCACTGCCGTAGCTGCAGGAGAAGAGGCGGTCTACCTCGTCCATACCCCAAACGAGCGGCGCGGACTGGGCACCGAGTACTTCTCGTTTCATGTATCGCTCGAAGTTAACGCTCGGACCACGACGTTCATTCCAGACGTCCAGCGGAAAGACTTCTAGATCAAGTTGATCCGCGATCGAGTCGGAAAGCGCGATGAAAAGCGATTCCGCGGATTCCAAGTGCTCCGCGTTGAGGCTCTGGAAGTCGGTCAGTATCACCTTGGATCCCGAATCGCGCGCGTTCTGAAGTCCCCGCGCGAGCAGGGAGGTTTTGCCCATCTGTCGCGCTCCCTTCACGAGCACGATGCTGTCCTTGCGGTTGATGGCGCTCATAAACTCATCGTCCGAAGGACGCACGATGTAGAACTCGGAATCGAGCGGAACCGCGCCGCCCACCGTTTCCAGGCGCGCCCGGTCGACGCGGCTCGGAGCCGGATTCCGAAGCGCCTGCTTCAGCTCCTCCACTAGCCGGCTGTCATCGGCGGGACCGCTCCAGAGAAAGTAATGGAGCGGATTCAGAATCACCGCGATGGGACTCTGGGCAGGAAGGGGCTCCCTATAGTTCACGCGAACCGGCAGAATCCGCGGAGTTCCATTCTGCTGTTGCGAGGCGCTATGGGCGGTCTCGATCTCGTATTCCAGCATCTCACTGTGGATGGAGGCTTCTGACAGCAGCGGGATGACCGCGTACGATCCGCGCACTTGCCGCTCGATCTCGGTCGCCCACTCGACGCCTATGGCGAGGTGGCGGTCCACAAACACCCGGTAAGCCGCCCCGCCCAACTCCTTTTCGATCAAACTTAGCACCCACTCATCGGGCGAGGCCCCGCGCTTGTAGAGGATGGCCACCTGCCGACCGGTTTCAGAAGTTGCGGGCCCGGCGCTCTTTCCGCCTGCGGTCACGGACGCGAGACCCACCACACCGTCAAAGAAATTGTACAGATGCAGCCTCGCGGAGTGCTTGACTTCCACCTCTCCTATTTCGTAGATCGACCGCGCCCATTCATCAAACTCAAGAGCAATCTCTGCGCTCGTCTTGGAAAGCAGAATCTGGCCGGGCTGCGCCGAATCCATCACCCGCTGGGCGATATTGATTCCGCTGCCGGTGACGTTTTCCTGGCTGTTGATGTCCTGCACCCGGGAAATAGGACCGCTGTGGATCCCCATGCGCAGGAGCGCCCGGCTATCTTCCGGTAACTGCCGGGCGACTTCGTAGGCGCACTGGAGGGGAGAGAGAGGGTCACGGGAGAATACGAGGGCCAGGCCGTCTCCGGTGTCCAGGCAGAGTAGTTCCCCCGCGACCTCCGCCCGCTGGAACTCCGGCGCCTCGCGGACTCGCTGGCGCAACTCACGAGCAACGCGCGCCTGCCCTTCCATGGAAGCGCGCGAATAGCCCACGATATCCATGTACAAGATATGGGCAAGCTCTGTCCGCATTCGGCCGGACGCCGTATCCTCGGCTCTGTTCATAGCTTCGGGTAAGCCAGAAGATGAAGCCCCCATGCATGGGAGAGGGCGTCCTGTTGTGGGACGCATCCGAGGCAATGCGGCCGGCTCGGCAGCCACGCATCCGGGCCTGGCGAAAGGCTGTCGTCCACGAACTCGCACTTCAAGGAGGAGGTTTTTTCGACGCTCCGAATAGAACCTCCTTCATTATGGAGTGCGCCATCGGTCAAGGAAGCGCTAGCGCGATCAGTTGAGCGGGTTCGATGGCGCCGCCGGTGGGGATGGCCAGGTATTGCTTGCCTTTCCAGAGGTAGGTGATGGGGGCGCCGGTGGCGTGGGCGGGGATGGAGACCTCGGCTAGCTGCTTGCCTGTGGCTTTGTCGAAGGCCCATAGCTTCGGGGGATATTTCGCCTTCGCCTCGTTGAACCAGGCGCCTTCCTGCACGGCGAGGAGGAGCGTCTTGGTAGTCAAGGTATAGATGCGGCGGTTGATTCCGAGCTTGGGGAGCTTGAGATGCTTAATGGCAGGGTGATTCCGCGGGCCGTCGCCGACTACGGACATCCACTGATGGTCGCCGGTATTGAGGTTGATGGCGGTGATTCGGCCCCAGGGCGGTTTGAAGAGAGGCAGGCCTTTGGGTCCGGGTATATCGTGGCCGCTGTCCTTGATCTTGAAATCCACAGTTGCGCTGGCGGATTCCGGCTTCTTCAGGTTGAGCCACATCGCGTTCTGGACGGATGGGACGTAGAGGATTCCGGTCTCGGGGTCCGTGGAAGCCCCGGCCCAGCTCGCGCCTCCGACCCATCCTGGCAGGAGCATCGTCCGTCGCTCCAGCGGGGGCGTATAAAGCGGTCCATGATGCCAGGTGTCCAGAATCTTCCTTGCTTCGGCGCGCAGCTCCGGCGTGAAGTCGATGAGGTTCTCATCCACGGCATTCTGCAGGTCGAATGGGGCCGGTTTCGTTGGGAATGGCTGCGTTGGGAACGCAACGTCGCCCGGCGCCACGCGTTGGGGAACCGGACGTTCCTCTATCGGCCAGAGCGGGCGGCCGGTCTCGCGGTCGAAGACGTAGGTGAAGGCCTGCTTGGATACCTGCGCCACCGCTTTGATCCGCTTGCCGTCGACGGTCACGTCGATCAGATTCGGGGCGCACGGGAGGTCGTAGTCCCACAGGCCATGGTGGACCATCTGGAAATGCCAGACTCTCCGGCCGGTGCGCGCGTCCAGGCAGACCAGCGATTCGCTGAAGAGATTAGCGCCGGGGCGGTGGCCGCCGTACCAATCGTTGCTCGCGGTTCCGAACGGGAGGTAGACATATCCGAGCTCCGGGTCGGCGCTCATGACGGCCCAGACGTTGGTGTTGCCGGTGTACTTCCAGGAGTCTTTCTCCCATGTCTCGTTCCCGACTTCGCCGGGCTGCGGGACGGATTGGAAGACCCATAGCTGCTTGCCGGTGCGGACGTCGAATCCGCGCACGTCGCCGGGCGGCATCAACCGGGTTTCCTGGAAGTCATCCACCGCGCCGCCCACGACGATCACGTCACCGGCTACGATGGGCGGGGATGTGTGCGAGACGATGGAGCGGTCCACCGGGCGACGCAGACCCTTCGTTAGATCGACCCGGCCCTTGCTCCCGAAAGCCTTGATCGGTTTTCCGGTGTCGGCATTGAGTGCGATGAGGAAGCTGTCGCGCGTGGCCATCACGATGCGCCGGTCTTTGCCGCTCTCCCAATACGCTACGCCGCGGTGGACCGAGCCGTTGGAGTTGGGATTATGGACCCATTTCTGCTTGCCCGTTGCCGCGTCGATGGCGCAGATCAGGTTCATGCCAGTGCTGGTGTAAAGGGTCCCGCGAACCATGATCGGCGTGGACTCGTTAGGACCGACGCTTGCTCCCTTTCGGAGCTTGAGCAGAGCGTTATCGGGCGGGTTCCAGCGCCATGCCACACGTAGGTTCCGCACGTTTGATTGATTGATTTGTGTCAGCGGGGAGTATTTGGAACTGTGTGCGTCTGCCCCGTAATAACGCCACTCCCCGGCGACCGTCGTTCGAGAGTGTGTGTCAGACCTGCGGTCGGCCATCGCGAGGGCAGCGCCGGAGAGGGCGATCATTAGACCGACAATGCCAGTCCTTTTCATGAAAACTCCTGGACGGGTGGAATCCACGGGGCGAAGACGACGGCATATGGTTCGACGGAATCGGCTGCGTCCCCTCCGTCAACGTCCACCATTTGGGGCAGCGTGCGCGCGGGGTAACCTAGTGCTTAGTTATGCTCAATAATGCGCTTCCGAGGTTCCTGCAATCGTCGGTATAAAACCGACGGCAGGACTTCAGCGATGTCCTTTCGGACAGTTGGATCAAACACAAAGGTCTTACTTAACTGTAGAGTCGGTGCAGTCTTGAGGAGGTGATGAAATGCCTAATGAAATCACGAGACGGGAATTGCTTGCCGGAACGGTGGGAGCTGCGGCGTCGATTGGCAGCCCCCAGCGAGGCAGCGTTCAGATGTGGGCCCCTAAGAAGGCGATGATATTCCAAGACTTGCGGGCTCCGGACCGCAGTGTGGAGGACCGATTTAAGATCATCCGCGATCTCGGATTCCAGGGAGTGGAATCCCAGCCGGTGCACGACCGCACGGAGGCGGAGAGGATGCGGCGGGCGGCGGAATCGGCCGGAATCCGGGTCCATTCCATTATTTATGGAGGATGGAATCCGCCGCTGTCCGATCCGGACCGGAGCCGCCGGGATGAGAGCCGGAAGAACGCGGAACTCGCCATCCGCAGCGCTTCGGACATGGGCGCGGACTGCGTGCTGCTGGTGCCAGCCGTTGTGAACGCAAAGACTCGATACGAGGACGCGTGGAAGCTCTCCAGCGAGCAGATCAAGCGATTGATTCCGACGGCGCAGAAGAGCGGAATCCGGCTGGACGTCGAGGAGGTCTGGAACAACTTCCTCTTGAGTCCCCTGGAGTTTGCACGTTACGTGGATTCCTTTCGCAGTCGCTGGGTTCAGGCTTATTTCGACGTGGGGAATGTGGTGCGTTTCGCCTGGCCGGAGGACTGGATCCGCACGCTGGGCCGCCGAATCCGCAAGGTCCATATCAAGGACTTCAAGGGTGGGCCGGGTCTGGGGACGGGCGGGCAGTGGGTGAACATGT
>JBKJZI010000011.1:0-7913 GCA_046715155.1 Chthonomonadales bacterium
CCCGAGATGAGTTTGATGGTCATTGCTCGATCGCCATCAGGGAAGACCTGGGAGCTAAAGCCGGAAGGCAAAGGAATCTATTCCGCTGAGATCGCCGCAGACGAGAAACTCCCGTCCGGTGACCATGTGATCAGCATCCTTGCCTACGCTGCCGGAGACAAACCGGGCCGCCGGGAGGACGTAGAAAAAGAAATTGAGAAGGCCGGCTATTGGGACCCGAAGAAAGAGTTCACGCCGAACCCGCTCATGCTCGCCAGTCGTAACCGCGCCGACGTGAAAGTGACCCTCCTACCTGAAAAAAAGACCGCCGGAAAGTGACGTGGACCGCCCCTGCCGCTTATAATGGAGGCATGGGTCTCATCAAAAGCATATCCGAGCTCGCGCTGTGGGTCGATGACCTGGAACGCGCGGTTGCCTTTTATACTGAGCAACTGGGGTTTGAGGTGGAAAGCTCCGATCCCGGCCATAACGCCTTCCTCCGCAGCGAAGATTTCCTGCTCGTGCTTTTTGACCGTCAATCGCCGAACACGGCGCTTGCCAACGACTATTTGGCGCGGACCGGCCGTCCGCGCGGGGATGTCTATCACGTAGCGTTCCGTATGGAGCGAGGCGAATTGGATCCGCTGGCGGAATCACTCCGAGGCGAAGGTATGGACGTCAAAGGCCCGGTCGCCTTCCCGAACGGTCGTCGGTCGTACTTCTTCGAAGACCCGGACGAACACTACATCGAGCTCACCGATCGTTAATTATGATCTATCGCTTCCTGTTCGCCCTATCCGTCGCCATCTTCTGCCTCGTCCTGAGAGGAGCCAGTATCAGCCTTTCGCAGGCTCCTCCAACCGGCGGATTCCGCGTCGCGCTAACGAAGACCGTGCCATATGACAAACCGGCAGCGATATCCGTTCCGGCGACGAATAAACGCCTTTGGTCGATCACGGTATCCTGTGGCCCCGCCGCTTTCAATTCCGCTCCGGAGTCCACGGTGCATGTCAGCGTTTCAGATCCCGTCGGGTTGGTTGGGGCGAAGACTCTTCACCTGAGCGATACCGATCTCTATGTCCTGCTTCGCCCGTGTCGGGATGGTCCCCTGAGAGTGGTCCTTACGCCCGGTGGACGGATTCCGCCAAACACACCCTCGATCGTAATGATTAAGGCGGTCGAGTGGGTAGTAGATGCTGCGGCCGTGCGCAGCGTCGCTTATAAGCCGAACGGTAATTGGAAGTCCGCGAATCCGATGCAACTGGGCGAGACCGTCTTCGGCACCGGCGACCTGACGCCTTACGTGCCGCTCAAGATCGAAGAGACCACCCGCTACTACGATGCGACGAAGGGCAAGGACGGCCTCTCTGCGGGCGCAAGATCGGATTCCGCCGAAGACTGGCTGACCTTCACGTACGACGGCGATTCCCCGAAACTAGTCTATTTCCAGCTCGACCTACCGGAGCGGGACAACATCCCTCCAGACGTCTCCATTTTCGTTGAGAAGGATGGAAAGCCGATTCCGTACGAAAACGGCATGGACCCGGTCACACCGCCGCACGAAGTCCAATCGCTGCCGGGAAACAAGTTCACGACGCGCGTCATCACGAAGGGGACCTACTACGCTCGGGTGATCGCCAACCATCCGGAATGGCAGCTCCGAACGCAGGTCCTTGAACCTCCGCCGTACACGGAACCGGAGAAGGCGGTCCGCGCGGGGATGGACTACCTGCTCGGCGCGGGCGACTCGTGGCACGCGAACATCCCACGTTCGGGTTCGCGCCTGAACCGTATTAGCAACGTCCATGCCGAAACGGCCCAGTGCATCGGCTGCCATCCGACGCAGTTCACCACGCGCGGCGCATTTACCGCAATGCGAAACGGTTATCGGCCCCAGCGCACGGAATCCCTCCGCTTCCTCACTGAGCGAATGGCGAACAACCCGCGCCCCTTCTATGGCCACAAAGGCGCGACCTGGGTGCGCATGATCTCCGCTCCGGGCAACGTCACCAGCCGCGTCGCCGAGCTCGTCGCCCTGCGCAACGCCGCCTTCAACGAGCCGCTCGACCTCGCAACGCACCTAGGCGCCTACAACTACCTCAAACTCTACTACCAGACCAGGACAGCGCTGCCGGAAGACGAGAGCAACGGCAACACCCCGCTCGTCAGCCAGTACGAAGTGATCTACTATTCCTGGAAGGTGTTCGACCGCGAGCACAAACGAACGGCCAGCGCGGAATCCAAACAGATTGCGGACCTGACGGCGAAACTGCTCGAGCAAGACCGTCACCGCAACATGATCGACCTTTCATGGCACACCGTCGCGATGGCGGAGATTGACCGCGTCCGTTTCGCTGACAAAATCAAGTTCAACTGTGAGCGGATTCTGAAGGAGCAGCGACCGGATGGCCAGTGGTCTATGCAATTCGACCCAAAATCCGCCGCCGTCGAGTTCCAGACCGGCCACGCCCTCTATGCGCTCGCCCTCGCCGGATATAAGCCGGACCATCCGGCGGCGAAGAAGACGATCGATTTCCTGCTCGCGCGCCAGCAGCCGTTCGGAGGCTGGTTCGACCCGAACCAGACCTACGAGAACTTCCGCACCCCCTTCCGCGAGACCCAATTCGCCGTCATGGCCCTCTCCACGCTCTTCCCGGAATCCTCGGGTATCACGAGCGGCCCGTCAAAGAGTTTCGCCAGCCTGGAACCTACGCGGTTACTGAATGAACTGGATCTGCTGGAGGGCCTACCATCCGATCCTGCGGTGGCTCGGCTCAATGGTTTACTTAAGAGCGATGAACCCCTGGTGCGGCAGGCTGCCGCGCAATCGATGATCCGGGTTGGCGACTCCCGCGCCGTGTCGGCGCTGACGCTCACATTAGGAGATCCGGTCAAAATGGTGCAGCGAACCGCCGCCGTCGCGCTGCGATCCCTCGCCTCCCGTGGAATTGGAATCACGAGTCTCACTGCAGCTCTGAAACAACCACTGTTGAGGCGCGGCGCCCTACGCGTATTCGCTTCGCACGCCCGCCACGTGGCCGACGATCAAAACCTGACTCGTGAGCTGTTGGCGCTTGCGGCTGATCCATCCATCGACGTTCGGATCGCTGCAGTTCAGGCGCTGTGGCAGAGGTTTTGGTGGACGGAGGATTTCACCGCGAAGGAGCGGATTCTGGACGCCATCCTCGCCAGGCTCGCCGTGAATGAGCACTCGTGGGTCACGCGCAACGCGCGCGAGGCGCTCTACAACGTTGCGGACGAGAACACCCGCTACCTGTACAACAACTGGATTTCGGCTCTTGCGGATTCCGCTGATCGTGACGCGGCCGCGAAGGCGCAGCGCGCGCAGGACGATATGATCGCCCGCAAGCTTGCGACAGCCGTTATGAGCAAGAATCCGCGCCTCCGCCTGAACGTCCTGCAAGGGATTAGCGAGTTTCACCTGCGGAACGTTCGCGCCCAGACCACGCGCTACGCCCGCATCGGCAACGATGTCGAGCAGATTCGTTTCCTAGGCGCAGGAGCGAAAGCGCTGGACAAAGCGCTGGCCGAATGCCTCCGCGATCCCTCACCCTCGGTCCGCCGATACGCCGCGATTGCCTCCTTCACCCTCCGCGAGAACGGCCCGCTGGCGGTAGCGACCGCAGTCCTTGGCGCTTTGACCGATACCGATGCGGCCGTTCGTGCCGCTGCAGCGGAGTTCTACAAAGCGATCCCGCTCGATGTCAGCCGCGACAGCATAAAGCAGGCGGAATCCGCGCTCCTCAGCGTTCTTGCCAGCCCACATCCGGAAGCGCGCCGCGCGGGTATCGAAACCGCTCTCGGTGAAGCGACCCTGGAGAAAAGCGCTGCAGTCAGCGACAAGCTCGACGCCGCGCTGAATCAGGAATCCGGAATCTCCGACGCGCTGGATGTGATCCGCCGGAACGCCGCGGCCCGCAAGACTCTGCGCGCGACCAGCATCCTCAGCGATGCCCTCCTATCGCCAAAGTCCGAGCACCGCGCCGTCGCTGTGGAAATACTGCAAAAGGACGACGCCCTTCGAGCCGCACCGGCCATTCAGGCCGCGCTTGCCGAGCTTTCGAAATCCGGCGGTCCCTCCGCTGAAGCGGCCGCGAAACTGGCTGCCCGGAATGGATCGGAATCCGCTGTCGCCGCCCAGCAGCCCGACTACCGCTTCTTCGCCCGCCGCGTCATGCCGGTGTTTACCCGGAAGAGCGTTGCCGACGGCCTCGCCTGCGTCTCCTGCCACTTCAACCACAACATCCTCAAAGTCACCGCGCCCGATTCCGAGGGCCGTTTCACCGAATCTCAGGTCCGCGAAACCTATCGCGCCGCGCTCAAAGTCGTGAACCTGCGGAATCCGGAAGAGAGCCTCATCCTCCGCAAGCCCACCTCCTCCTCTGCCACCGAAGGCCTGGTAGATGCCAAAGCCATCGCCCACGGCGGCGGAATGCGCTGGCCCGGCCCGGAAGACGCGGATTATCAAGTCGTGCTGGCGTGGATCAAGGGGGGAAGAGAAGATTCCAATGTAAAATGCAAAGTTGGCAATGCAAAACTAGCAATGAAGAACAACCCGTCTACCGGGCTTGCGTCTTCACATTTTGCATTTTTCATTGCTAATTTTACATTTTACATTGGAATCCTACCTATCGAAGACAGCTCGCAAAACATCATTCACCGCCGGAGCCGCCCCTCGCTTGCCGTAGCCGCCATTCTCGATGATGCAGGCGAACGCGAATTTGGGCTGGCTGAACGGCGTGTAGCCGATAAACCAGGAATGCGGGAGCTTGTCGCCTTCGTCCGTTTCGGCCGTTCCCGTCTTACCAGCGACCTCTACGGGCAGCGCGTCAAACACGCCGCGCGCAGTTCCGCCCGTCACAACGGAGCGCATCATGTCCGCCAACCGCCGCGCGTTCGCTTCCCCGATCGGCCGGCCCATGACAACCGGCGCACCTGAATAGACCACTCTTCCCCCCGGCTCGCGGATCTCCCTGACAAATCGCGGCTGCATCATCTTCCCGTCGTTCGCGACCGACGCCGAAATGCGCGCCATCTCCATCGGGGAGGCCAGCATCGTTCCCTGTCCGATCGCGTTGAGCGGCAGGTCTTTCGCGAACGCGCGGCCGTCCTTCGTGTACCGCAGCCCGAACCGCTCCGCATATTCCTCCTGAAGCCGCTCGACGCCGATCTTGATGCCCAATTGGGCGAAATAGAGATTACAAGAGTGACGCAGCCCTTCGGGCAGGGCCACCCGGCTGTGGGGCATATCACCCTGGTCATCCGACAGCCGATCACGAACGTAGGTCCTTCCGCCATACTTCCACCGCAGCCGGTCGGCGACATGCGCGCAAGTGAACACCGGATCTAACCCTAACTCCATCGCCGCGGCCGCCGTCGCCACCTTCAGGCTGGAACCGGGCGGGTAAGCCCCCTGGCGCGCGCGGTCGAACAGTCTCGCCTCCTTGCTGCGGTCTGCCAACATCGCGCGCCATTTCTTCCGGGTGAGCGTGTTCGGATCGAATGCCGGCAGCGAAGCCGCGATCAAGACCTCGCCAGACCCTGGATCGAGCATCACCATGGAAGCCCGATTCTTCGGCCGCCCGGTGCGTCGATCTCGCTGGGCAGCCGCGCGAGTTCTCAGCACATCGAACGCTTTTTTCTGCAGCTCGGCGTCGATGGTCAGATGCAAATCCTGCCCGACTCGGGGCTTCCGAAAGGTCATCCAGCGGGGAAGGTCCTTGTTACGGTAGTCCCGGACGAGCTCTTCGTGACGAGCGAATCCGCGAAGGCGCGAGTGGAATTCACGCTCCATCCCCACGGGTCCGCCGATGGCTGGATCCAGGTACCCCACAAGATGCGCGGTCGTCTCGCCGAACGGATAATAGCGGCCCTTGCGTACATTATCTTTGGCCGCGCCAAATTCCGTCGCGCGTGAAGTAGCCAGCGGCCTGCCCTCCCGGTCGTAGATACTTCCGCGCGGAATCCGGCGCTCCAATGCGAGCAGCCGCGGATTTGTCTTCGCGCGGCGGATTCCGTCGCTGTCCGGAGTCCTCACCGTTCGTCCGGCCGTCTCGTTATCGCGAACCAGTTGGAGCATCGCGATCCGGCCCACCCCGATCAGGAGAAGGATCCCCGAACACGCTGCCACCCCCGTCCGTCTGAGTTTTCGCGCATACAATAAAGGCGATTCCACGGATTCCGACGCCTTGGCCCGGTGTGAAATACCAACCAAGAGCCCCGCAGCGAAAAGGTTGAGAACGAGCGCGGAATTCCCGTAGCCGAGGAACGGCAGCGTAATCCCGCTCAATGGCAGCAGGCCCGTGACGCCGGCGAGAACAAGAAAGACCTGGCAGCCGAACAGGGCGGTGATTCCGGCCGCCAGCATCCGATCGAACTCATTCGCGGCCAGCCGCGCAACCTTGAGCCCGCGAGCGATAAGCAGGCAATACAAGACTAGGATCGTCAGGCTGCCCACCAACCCGAGTTCCTCGCCAAGCACACTGAAGACCAGGTCATCGCGTCCCCGTGGCAGCAATCCCGGCATGCCGAGCCCCAGTCCCGTGCCCCACAGCCCGCCGGACGACAGCGCCCAATACGACTGACCGAGTTGCATGCCGTTCGGATAAGAATTGTTCCAGGGCGAAAGCCACATATCGATGCGGACCGGAATCACCCCGATTCGCAGCCGGTAAGCCAACAGGGCGCCTAAGACGATCAACAGGAGCCCTACCCATACAATCCCGGCGCGGCCGGTGGCAACGTAGAAAAGTGCGAGGAACGCGCCAAAGACCACCAGCGCGGGCCCCAAGTCTTTGACTGCCGCGAAGAGCGCAAGCGCCGCGCAGAACATCACCAATAACGGGGCGAAATCCTCACGCCTGGGGACCGCTACAGACGGCAGTGCTTTCACCGGAGGCTTCCATCGGTGCACCGAATCCGCCAGAACACCGCTGCGATCCGCAAGGTAGCCGGCGAGGAATAGGACGAGAAGCAGCTTTACCACTTCGATGGGCTGGAAGAACCAGAGTGAGAGCTTCACTCCCGACGGACCGGTCCCAAACAAGAAGAGCAGCAGCGTCAAGAGCACCGCCCCGAGGGCCCAGAGGTATATGTATCGCCGCAGGTTTCCGCGGGTTTCATCCGGAAGCGCCGCGGCCGCGCCAAATGCAGCGAGGCCCAGAAACAGACCGGCGGCGTGGTGCCCATAGACGAGAGAATCCCGGAACGGGTCCCGAAGCGTGAACTGCGCGAATAGACCCAGAACGCAAAGCAGAAGAATTACCGGTTGTAGCAGTGGGTCCGGCCGGATTCCACGCTTGCGCAAAAGAATCGGAAGCAGCACGATAAAAGCGGTAAGTCCCAGGACGGTGACTCCGAAGCGCAATAGCACGTCGCGCGGCCCGCGAGCGATTACACGCTCCTTGACTGATTCGATGGACTCCGCGTCCAGGACCGGAATCTTCGCAAGGTCACTTGCATCTTTGAAGCGACCGTCTGGAAGGTCGTCGCGGTAGGCTGCGACACGGTTCGCGACCGCGCGAGATACGCCAAGGCCTCTCTCCAGTTCCCGTTTGGAAGCCTCATTCAGGACGAGCAGCTTCTCGTCGCCACCAGCCGTCAGCGGTTTGACCTCTGAGCCGGAAAACAGCCGCACTTCCTCGACCTGTCGAGCATATCGGAATCCGCCCAGCCGCTCACGTTCTCGCACGAGCATCCTTGCACGTCCGGAATCGACGCCGAATAGCTCAGCCAGTACAGATGCGGATGCGCTATTGACATTGACCGCGTTCCGTGGAATTCCGTCACGCGTCTTAGCGAGGAACAAAAGGAGGGCGCCGCTCAAAAAAACAAGCAGCGTGAAGAGAATCAGCGAGCCTTCGTCGCGACGGCTAAGGTCACGCGGCATGATAGTTGACGAAGAGTCCGTGAAC
>JBKJZI010000012.1:0-3805 GCA_046715155.1 Chthonomonadales bacterium
GTATCGGGTTTCGGGTCTCGGGTTTCGGGCAAAGACATATCACGTTGACTTCTGACGCGGAATCCCCCTGGTCCTTGCCCGATACCCGATACCCGATACGCGATACCCTAGAGCGGGTTGACCGGCGAGCCGTTGCGGCGGACTTCCCAGTGGAGGTGGGGGCCGGTGGACATGCCGGTGCTGCCGACGCGGGCGATGTTCTGGCCTTTGGCGACGCTCTGGCCTTCGTTCACCAGCAGGGCGGAGCAGTGGCCGTAGAGGGTGGAGATTCCGCCGCCGTGGTCGATTACCACGGTGTTGCCGTAGCCTCGCATGTAGCCGGAGAAGATGACTTCGCCTGACGCCGCCGCATAGATGGCTGAACCGTAGCCGGCGCCGATGTCCACGCCATTGTGCATCCGGGAGCGTCCGAGAATTGGGTGGTGGCGCATGCCAAAGCGGGAGGTGACCGGGCCGTCGGCGGGCTTCATGAAGCCGCCGGTGAAGGCGACGGCGCTGCGGGCGCGGCCTCGAGCGGTCTCCTGGAGCGCGCGGATTCGGGATTCGATCTCGTTGGAGGATGCTTCGAGCTCGTTAAGGGCCATCTCAAGCTGGGAGACGTCTGCGCGGACCTCCTCAAGCAGCTCGCGCTTGCGCTGGACGTCGGCGCGGTACTGGGCGTAGCTGTTCTCCAAGTCGACCTTTACTATCTCCTGCTGCTGCGCCTTTAGGTCGAGCTCCTTCTTGTCGGTCTCCAGAAGCTTCTTGTCTTTCTTGATGTCGTCGACGAGCTTCTTGTCGCTTTCGACGATTCGCTCGACGTAGTAGGAGCGGGACATGTAGTCGTGGACGCTGCGGGACTTTAGGAGCACCTGCATATAGCTCGTGTTGCCGCGCTGATAATTGTCGCGGAGGCGGCGGGCCAGGACGCGGCGGCGGTTGTCCAGCCGCTTCTGCGTAAGGTCGATCCGGGCGACCAACTCTTTGGTGCGCTGGGCGATCTGGGCGAGCCGCTTCTTTACGTTCGCCAGATGATCTTCGGTGCGGTTGATGCGGCCCTCGACTTCCGCGATCTCGCCCGTGATATTGCGCTCTTCCCGCTTGGTCTGCCTCAGCTCCGCCCGCGTCTCCTTCATCTCCGCGACCATTCCGTAGAGCTGCTTTCGAAGAGCCTGCCGCTTCTGCGCGCGCGCAACTTTGTTGGCTTTCGCTTTCGCTTTGGGACTAGATGGAAGCGCGATGACAGGGCCGAGCGTAATGGCAAGTATTGTCAGGCAGGTGAGTATACGAAAGAGCCGCATAAATCCTCCGGTTCCACCGGCTCCTAATCTTAATCTTAATCCTAATCTTAATCGCCGTTCGTATTGCCGGGGGCTAAAGGCGATTAAGATTAAGATCAAGATTAAGATTAAGATTAGGCGAGTGCGGCTCGCGTGGTCCATCGAGGGCGCGAGCGGGCTGGCTATATAGGGTTATACCGCGTTCAGGCGCGTTTCAGGAACCGTCTTAATGACAGGACGCTGCCGAGCCACCCGATAATCGCGCCGATTCCGATCAAAGCTAACAGGATCTGTTCCCATCCGGCGGCGGCGGGGAGGTTTTGCGTTAAGGGCGAGAGCAGTTTGCCGCCTGCGAACTCCGATATCTTGCTGGCTGCATACACTACCACCATTCCGGCCAACAGTGAGCCGACGGCTCCGTAGAAGATGCCTTCCAGCACCATCGGGAACCGGATGAAGCTCGGCGTTGCGCCTACGAGCTGCATGATTCGGATTTCGCGGCGGCGGGCCAGGACGGTCAGCCGAATTGTGTTCTGAATCACCAGGGCGGTCGCCAGAATCAGCAAAACCGCCACCACGCCGCCGACGTTGCGGACCATTCGCTGTGCGCCGACGAGCATGTCGATCTCTTCTTCGGCAGCGTTCACCTTGGCGACTTCCGGGAACCGATTCGTATCGCGGATGATAGCCGCCACGGACTTCGTTTTTCGGGGATCGACCAGGCCTACGTCCAGCCGATCCGGAAACTCCGTTACCGGGACTTCGCTGCCGATTCCGGTGCCTTCGCGCTGGTCCTTGTCCAGGAATTCGGTGTGGGCCTGTTCCCGTGTATAGAGCGTGACCTTCGCTACTTGCGGAAGCTGCCTGAGCCGTCGGCGAACATCCTCGGCCGCTTCCCGGGTGGCGTCCACTTTCAGAAAGACGTCCATCTCGAACTGCTTAGGCTGCGCCTCGGCGAACTGGTGCAGGCGGTAGATGGTAAGCAGCGACCCGCCCAGGACCGCCATGGAGATAGCCACGGTTATCAGCGCGGCGACTGACATCAGGCCGTTGCGACGGATGTTGCGGGCGGCCTCCCCTATCAGGAATTCAAGACTGGAGAACCGCACTGCGGTAACTCCCTTCTGCCTCGTCGCGCACGATCTGGCCCCGGTCGATCTCCACCACTCGCTTCTGCATCCGGTCTACGATGTGGTGGTCATGGGTGGCGACGACCACGGTGGCGCCCCTGTCATTTATATCGGTAAGAAGCTCCATGATTCCCAGGGATGTCTCGGGGTCGAGGTTGCCGGTGGGCTCGTCGGCCAATAGGAGCGGCGGGTTGTTGACGAGGGCCCGGGCGATGGCCACTCGCTGCTGCTCTCCTCCGGATATCTGGGCAGGGAAGGCATCGCAGCGGTGTGCCAGGCCGACGAGCTGCAGCACGTCGGGGACTTGCTTGCGTATTTCGCGGCGACCGGCGCCGATGACTCGAAGGGCGAAGGCGACGTTCTCGAAGACGGTCTTGTTGGGCAGGAGGCCGAAATCCTGAAAGACGATGCCCATCTTGCGGCGGAGGAACGGGACCTCGCGGTAAGGAATGTGCGAGATCATCCGGTTGTAGACGAGGATCGTGCCGCGGGTCGGAACCTCCTCGCGGTAGATCAGCTTGAGCAGAGTGGACTTGCCGGAACCGGTGGAACCGACGAGGAAAACGAATTCACCGCTATCGACCCGGAGCGTTGTGTTTGAAAGCGCGGTTCGCCCGCCCGGATAGGTTACGGTAACGTCCTGGAGCTCGATCATGAAACAAGTCCGAATCTTGAAGGATTTCGGATTGCGGATTGCGGATTGCGGCCGTACGGCCAGATTCCAGAATCCAGAATCCTAAAATGCCTTGTGGATTCGGCGGGGAATCCGAGAGCGCGCCTTCGCCGGCCGCACCGGTCGAAGATGGCCTATTTAACCACCGCGCACCTGCCCTGTCAAGGATGACAGGTTATTCCACGTTCCGGATTCGGTTTCACGCAACGAACGCAAAGAGCGCGACGAGCGGCGAATCGCACGCAAAGACGCAAAGGCGCAAAGAACGACGCAGATTCCGCATTTTGAACCACGGGGGACACGGGGATTCTGGATTGCCGGCTTTGAGTGAACTCGTCTTTGACGTCATTCTGTAAGAATCCGGCGGTTTTCCCCGCGACGGCACCCTTACCCCGGTTTCTTCAAGGTGGAAGTCCCTACGCAGCGGCCGCTCTCCCGGCACGGGCGAGGGGCGACGTTTGCTAGTTTGGGAGGGTGTATCCGGATTCCCCTGCGCTACTGGTTGTCAAAGAGCTGATGACGCTGCCTCGCCCTTGTTTGGGCATCTTGAGGCATCGGCCGATTTATCGTGTCTCGCGCGAACGTATTACCACGCTAGCGAATCCGAGATTCCCTGCCTTTGGGAACGCTTCGAATCCGGCGCCAAAGGGATTTGTATTACCAGGCGATCAGAGAGCGGCTTCGTTGGAGCGGTTCGAAGGCAGACTCCGCAGAAGGCGTTTGGATTTCCCTGGCCCCAAAGG
>JBKJZI010000013.1:0-7421 GCA_046715155.1 Chthonomonadales bacterium
GTATAGTGGATCGGCTTTCCGGACGTAGCGGCATCTTCGACCGCCGTAGCTCTCAGTCGGAGGAACTCCCGCTGGGCGGGCGGCACTACCGTTTCATTCCATGTGAACGTGGCGAGACTAACTACCACGCCCATGGCCGCCACGGGAAGGATGGCCCGGAAGAAGCTGATTCCGCCGGCATAGAACGCGATGTGCTCGGAATCGCCCGATATTCGGCCGAATGCCAACAGCGTTCCGAGCAGCATCCCCATGGGAAGCGTCTGAGTAACCAGGGCCGCGAGGCTGAGAACAAGCATCTTGCCGACGGTGGCGATGGGCACTCCGCGTGTGAGGTACTCGGTGAACGAGAAGAGGTAAGTGGTGGCGAATACGACGGACAGGAACATGAACACGCTGTTCCAGAACGGGCCGAACAGCTCGCGGAGGATGAGGCGGTCTACCGCCTTCATTGCGAACCGTCCGGAATGTCCAATGTCCAATGTCCAATGACCAATGACCAATGTCCAATGACCAATGACCAATGGTCGATAGACATGGAGTCGAAGGCCCAATGACCCAGCGAGCCAATGGCCCGACGACTCATCTCAGGCCCCGAAGCTTTCGCCGAAGTAGTACTTGCGGGCGTTTGGGTCGTTGGGCAGATCGTCGGAAGCGCCGGCGGCGCGGATCTGGCCGTCGGCGATGATGTAGGCGCGCTCGGTAATGCGAAGGGTGGCCTGGACATTGTGGTCCGTGATCAGGATCCCGATGTTTCGGTCTTTCAGGTGGACGATGATGTCCTGGATGTCCTGGATGGCGATAGGGTCTACGCCGGTGAACGGCTCGTCGAGGAGGATGAAGGCGGGGGCGGTGGCGAGCGCTCTGGCTATCTCAACGCGGCGGCGCTCGCCGCCGGAGAGGGTCTTACCTTTCGCGTAGCGGCGGTCGATAATGTGAAGCTCTTCCAGCAGCTGGACGATGCGGTCTTCGCGCTGGCGCTTGGTCAGCGGGCTGAACTGGAGCACCAGGCGGAGATTGTCCTCAACGCTCAACTCTCGGAAGACGGATGGTTCCTGTGCCAGGTAGCCGATTCCGGAGCGCGCCCGGCGGTACATCGGCATCCGCGTGATATCTTTGCCGTCCAGCAGGACGCGGCCCCGGCCGGGACGCACCAGGCCGACGAGCATGTAGAAGGTGGTTGTCTTTCCTGCCCCATTGGGACCGAGCAGGCCGACGATCTCGCCCTGGTTCATTTCCAGGCTCACGCCGTTTACCACGTTCCGCCCGCGGTAGGTTTTGACCAGGTTTTCGGCGGCAATTTCCATAGTTGAGTGTTGAGTGTTGAGTGTTGAGTGTTGAGCCAATTCCTCAACACTCATCACTCAACACTTCCGTTCTCAAGGTTTCTTCGGCTGCTGCTTGACGGGGATGCGGACCTGGCCGGAACCTGGGTCGTTGTTGAGGATGCGGTATTCGTAGGGCTGTTTGGTCATATCGATGACTATTTTGTCGGCGATGATGTCGGCGGGCTGGTCGGGCGGCATGGATTCCGGATCGAAAGCCTTTGCTTTAACGCTGCCGGTGAGGGTTAGCGTGCGCGCTTTCTCATCGTAGACGGCTTCGGCGGCGGTGCCGCGGACCCACTGTTTCGCGGTCTGACTTTCTACCGGCTGTTCCGCGTAGTAGTTAACAGGCCCCTCGACTACCAGGCGGCCTTGTTGCTTAAAGTAGGTGGCTTTGGAGCCGGACCCGTTGAATATCTGAGTGGCTTTTCCGCCGGCCAAGGGGCGAGCGCCGTTGAAGCGGACGCTGCCGGTGGCGTCCACTCGATCGACCACAAATCCCTTCCCCATGGTAGCGGTGATCTTTCGAGCGATGAGCTGAGATTTTGCGCCGGACTCTTTATCCGTAGAATCTACGGTCACGTTGGGTCCCTCCGCCACAACGGAGCGACCCGGCACGAACTTCATCTCCGTGTTGCCCGTTAGTGAGATGTCTCCGAAAGTGAATCCGGGCTGCGGCTGGGCGGCCTGCCGCGCCGGCTTGCGGGTAGGACGACGGAACGCTTTTCCCGACTGCGCGTGAGCAAGCCCAATTCCGGACGCCAGCAGCCCCGTCAATAGCCAGCCTGCTGAGATGCGATAAAGCTTCATCTTTCGGATTCCCTTAGGGCGGCATGTGGACCGCCCCAATCATGTGACGGAGGGACGAATAAACTGTCAAATGAACTGGCATCGGCTAATGGAACGCTCGTTGGCAGTTTATTCGTCCCTACAAGCCGGCGTTATACCCATTGACAGCAGCCTGCGATCGTTATTATCGGACTCTTCCCCGCAATTCTACGGGAGTTGCAGGCAAATCATCACGGGACGGTGATGACTTGCAACTCGGTGTTTGCCGTGGCTTGCGGCACGTTGCCGTAGGCGATTGGCGCCGATGCTCCCTTAGGAGTATGACTCAGGTGGACGCTGCCGCGTGCGACGATCTGGTGTCTTTGGGCATACCACGTTATCTCATTCGCCGTCAGCGCCACTCCGGGCGGGTCGATGCTGTGGACCGTGACGCGGCCTTTTGCGAGGACCGTCTGCTTATCGCGAGAGGCTATCACTTCCGGCGCGGCGAATCGGGCGCGCTGTTTACCATCACGGAAGAACTGGCCAGCGGCATCCTTGAGAGCTCCGGACTGCGTGATAGCGTCGAGCGCGCCGGTTTCGGCTTTCATCTCGAGGACGGATTGGATTCCGCCGGATTTCGTACGCTCTCTCCATACGATATTGATTCCGCTGCCGGCGGCGTGCTGCTCGTCCGGCGGCTTGATCTGCTCCTCTGTCGCGCCGGCCTGAGACTGCGCTCGGCCATTCGCGGGCTCATTCCGAGGAGGCGCATGCGAGTCACCGCACCCGGCGAGCACGGCTGCTAACATGTAGGAGAGGACGCGTAGGGCGGAAACCAGTGTGGGCATACCTATCTTCCTGCGGCGGCCAAGGGGATAGACTGCCTCCGCGTTCGGAGCGTTCCGGCCGTGCGGCGGAGTTGGCCGCAGGCGGCGCTGATGGCGTGCCCTCTTTCCATCCGCTGCGTGGTCACCCGTTTCTCCTGCTCCAAGACCGCGCTGAAGGCTCGGATTCGTTCAGGCTCCGGGCGGCGGAATCCCTGCGGAGTCTCGACGTGATTGAACGGAATCAAGTTCACGTTTCCCGGAATCCCCTCCAGTAAGCGGGCCATCCGGCGCGCCTGCTCGGGATGATCGTTTATTCCGCCAAGGAGAAGGTATTCGAACGTTAGATTCCGCTTTGTTTTGGCGAAGTATTCCCGGCAGGCGTCCAGTATTTCGGCTAGTTTCCACTTGCGGGCGGTCGGAATCAAGGTTTCGCGCAGCTCGTCGTCGGGAGCGTGCAGGGACAGGGCGAGAGTCACCGGCAGTTGTTCATCCGCCAGGCGGCGGATTCCGGGGACTACTCCTACGGTCGATATGGTGATGTGGCGCGGCGAGAGGCCGACTTCGTTGACCAGGAGCCGTACCGCTTTCAGGACCTCCTCATAGTTCAGCAGCGGCTCACCCATGCCCATAAAGACGACGTGGCTAATACGGCGGCCAGGATTTCGCGCTTGCGCGAGCAGGTATTCCGCCACGATCTCGGCGGCAGTCATATTGCGGGCGAGTCCACCGATGGCAGTGGCGCAGAACGTGCAGCCCGCAGCACATCCGACCTGGGATGAAACACAGAGTGAGACTCGATCGGGATACGGGAGATAGACCGCTTCGATCTGCTCGCAGTCGCCGAACTCCAGGAGGTATTTGATGGTCCCGTCCTGCGCAACGTCTTCGTGCGCCACCGTTGGAACGCCGATCTCGTGCCCTTCGGCCAGCCTTGTGCGGAATCCACCGGGCAGGTCGGTCATATCCTCGAAAGTCTGGGCCCCTTTGCGGTACATCCACGCGGCAAGCTGCCGGCCGCGGTATCCGGGTTGGCCAAGCGATTCCGCGAGGCTTTCCAGTTCTTCTGTTGTCAATCCAATCAAAGGCAGCATGACACGATCGATTCCGGCACAATCCGCCAAATAAACAACAAAACCGGCGTAAAGGCCGGTTCGTGAGTCACCTCTATTCAGAACGCGATCCGGGCCGTCCACGTGACCGGGTGCAACTCGTATTCTACCACCCCTCCGCGATTCGCGGGCATCCATAACCAGTAGACTAAACTTTTCTAATGGCTATTTGTCTGGTATAATCGTTGACGGCAGAGGCCGTAAGAAATACCGGGATCTCGTCTTATTCCTCGGCGACCCTGGCGTCCTGGCGGTTCCACGAAAGGAATTGGGTTCGTTTTGTACAATGACTGTTGATGCACAGGTGAATATGGACGACGATCGCATAATCAGCGCCTATAGGGGAGACGATGACGATGGGGAGCTGTCGCTGCGTCCTCGGCGGCTGCGGGAGTTTATCGGGCAGCACAAGCTCAAGGACAATCTCCAGATCGCGATTGAAGCAGCGCGAAACCGCTCCGAGGCGCTCGATCATATTCTTTTTTACGGCCCGCCTGGGCTTGGCAAGACTACACTGGCGCTCGTCTGCGCGAACGAGATGGACGCGCCGATTCGGACTACATCCGGACCAGCTATCGAGCGGCCGGGCGACCTGGCCGCTATCCTTACCAACCTCGAAAAAGGCAGCGTGCTCTTCATAGATGAAATCCACCGCCTTAACCGCGTGGTCGAAGAGATTCTCTATCCGGCGATGGAGGACTTCAGCCTCGACCTGGTCATCGGAAAGGGTCCGAGCGCGCGGACAATGCGTCTTCCGCTGCCGCCTTTCACTATGATCGGCGCTACGACCCGCGCGGGATTGGTTTCGGCTCCACTTCGCGACCGATTTGGGATCCATCAGTACTTCGACTTCTATTCGGTGGAAGATTTGCATACGATTGTCAAGCGTTCTTCCGACATCCTGAAAGTGGAGGCAAGCTCGGACGGCGCCGGGGAGATCGCGCGCCGGTCGCGCGGGACGCCGCGCATCGCCAACCGGCTGCTCCGACGATGCCGCGACTATGCGCAGGTTCGTGCTGACGGCGTCATCACGCGTGAAACGGCCGACCTGACGATGGAGATGCTGGAGATCGATCAATTGGGCCTGGACGACTTCGACCGGCGCTATCTGCGAACGATGATCGAAAAATACGATGGCGGGCCGGTGGGCGTGGAAACGCTCGCGGCAGCTCTCGGCGAGCAGCGAGATACGATCGAGGATCTCTCTGAGCCCTACTTGCTGCAGCTCGGGTTCCTGAATCGGACTCCTCGGGGACGATCAGCCACTCGACCGGCCTACGAGCACCTCGGCATTCCGTTTCCCCAGCGACCGCCCGATTCGCAGTCCGGATTGTTCTAGCGAGTTCGTGGACGACGTTTGATGATATCTATTGAAATGAAGGTCGCATCGTTAGTGTAGGGCGGGAATCTCTGTGACCGCCAACCTTTCGTCGCGATGAAGGGCCAGCAGGGACGGAGATCCTGCTCTACGCGAAGCAAAGCGTAGCCACAGGGAGAGCGCAGTGCTTGCGCCAATCCGAATAGACGTTCTCACATCGAGTGTATGTGCGTAAGTTGCTTCGTCCGGGCTGTAGGTGGTTACAGGATTCACCAGATTTGTTGACGAATAATTGCACACCGTGCTAACATGCGCGCATCACCATCCAAAGTTGTCGGTGAAGGCTCGTTGCCTGCCTCGCCGGCATCCCCTCATCCTTAAGGAGATGGAACGAATGAGACCCAGGTCGGTCAACGAACGACGCGGCTTCACCCTCATCGAGCTGCTCGTCGTCATCGCAATCATTGCCATTCTAGCAGCCATTCTTTTCCCGGTCTTCGCCCAGGCGCGTGAGAAAGCGCGGCAGATTGCCTGCCTCTCCCACGCCAAGCAGATCGGTACCGCCATCGCCATGTACAACCAGGACTATGACGAGATGTATCCGTCAGCCCACTGGGGAATATACTTTCTGCTCATCCAGCCCTACACCAAAAATGAGCAGCTCTGGGCCTGCCCCTCCCACTCCGGCGTCTACACCGTTCGCGACTGCTTCTGGAGAAACAACGCGGGCGGGTGCGATCAGATTCAGCTTAAACGGGTTCTTACTGGCTGGCTCAATAACTCGGACGTTTTCGGAGGATGGGACAACTCGCCGCCGAAATCGATCGTAAAGGTCGATGAACCCGCCGGAACGGTTCTCATGGCGGAAACGCACGTTTACGGCGCGCGAGAAGGCGCCATGACTGCGCCCCCTACTCAGATTGTACAGACCGCTCAAATGGCCGTGACGCCCTGCCGTTCGCGCGCCCACGTCTGGTATAACCCCAAGTGGAACGTGTCGCCCCGAAACCGGTGGCCCACTGGAAATGACGGCGGCGATGGCACCAACCGTCTCGGCGCGCATCATAACCAGGGAATGAATATGGTGTATGCGGACAGCCACGCCAAATTCACCAAAAATCCGCCGGAAGACTGCCGAACATGGGTCCCGTCACTCCTGCCGAGACAGGTCATGGTGAATGCCGCAGCGAGCGGTGTATGCCGTCCGGCCGGCCAGGGCGTTTCCTGGTGCGTGAATAACTGACGATGATTGGGAAATGACCTATCGTGAAGCTAAGGAGGTAAGAAAATGCAGGACTCGAGACAGTCTGGGCTTGCGAGGCGTAGTAGTTTCACCTTGATCGAACTTCTGGTAGTTATCGCGATTATCGCTATACTCGCCGCTATTCTCTTCCCCGTATTCGCGCGCGCCCGAGAGCAGGCTCGTAAGACCGCATGCCTCTCCAACACTAAACAGATGGGTACGGCGCACCTCATGTACGCTCAGGATTACGACGAGACGTTCTGCCCTCCGAGCTTCGGGGCCTGCGACACTCCAAACGCCTACGGTTGGGCAGACCTGGCGTTTCCCTATATCAAGAACGAAGGTATCTTCGACTGCCCGAGCAGCACGATGCGGATGACTTTGAACCGAACCGTGAATCCGCCGCGCTTCTTCCGCACGCGCGGCGGCACCGGCCCGGACGTTAACCGTGACTGCCTGACGGGTCAGCTGCTCCCGGCAGAGATCGACTACAACTACGGCGTTAACAACTTCAGCAATCCGCCCGGCTCCGAAGGCCCGTTCCACCCGCGATGGCGCAGAATGGCGTCTCAGCCGGTGCCGGCAGAGACCGCCGGAATTGCCGACAGCCGGAGAGCGTCGCCCTTTTCGATGAGCGGCGGGATCGGGGTATATGATTGGGTCTCCGTGGAGGGGCAGGTGGACGGCCGTCGGCACGTCGGCAACCGCGCCCGGCGCGATGACAATGCCGCGAACTTTACGTTTATGGACGGCCATTCCAAATTCGTCCGCATACGCCAATCGATCGGCCGCCCCAACATCTGGTCCTGTAGGGAAGACGACTGACCGGGC
>JBKJZI010000014.1:0-14424 GCA_046715155.1 Chthonomonadales bacterium
CTCCCTGAGGGAAACAAGAGCCTTACCCTTTCTTTCACCTTTCGATCCGCAGACCGTACGCTGACGGACGAAGAGGTCAACGCCGCTCTTGGTCGAATCCGCGAAGCCCTGGAAAGCAGTTGTGGAGCCACCTTCGTCTCCTGAAACGCGGGAGACTGCGCCAGACGCCACGGAATCCGCACAGGCGCACGGCATCAGGCGGAGATCCTGGCTAGGGTTCGTAGTTTTCGTTTTAGTGGTTGCCGCGCTGGCGCTTCGGTTGTGGGGGATCACCTGGGCGCTGCCCAACCAGGACCGCTACTTTACCTACCACCCGGATGAAGGGGTGAACCTGGTAAACGGCGTCCTGGAGAACGGCGCGTTCCGGCCGCACGCGGACCTCGGTTTCTACAATTACGGAACGCTCTATTTCTACCTCTGGCAGGGCGCGGCGGCGGTCAATCGCGCATACGGATTCGTCTCGCTGCCCCACACGGACCCTCCAAGGACATCTTCGCCGGAATCCATCGCTTCACTGATATTGGTCGGCAGGCTCCTGACGGCAGGTCTGGGTGCACTGACGGTCTGGCTTGTATTCGCGCTCGGATTCCGCCTGTACGGCCGGTGGGAAGGAATATTGGCGGCTGTCACAGCTGCGGTGATTCCTCTGGCGGTCGTCCATGGGCACTTCGCGACAGTAGACGTCACCGCTACTTTCTTCATAGCGGCAGCCCTCGCTCTAGGCGCCCGGCTTCTGGATTCGAGACTACTGCGGGACGCTGCACTTGCCGGCGCTCTGTGCGGCCTCGCGGCGGCGGCGAAGTATAACGCCGGCTTGGTGCTGATCGCCCCGTTAGCGGCAATCGTACTGAGCAAGAATGGCCGGCGTTCCACACTTATCATGGCTGCGGTCCTTGTAGCGGCGGCGTTCTCAGCGTTCCTGATCGCGTGCCCGGGACCAATATTGAATCCATCCCGTTTCTGGGCGGACTTCGCATACGAGGTGCAGAAGAGCAGGCAGGGGATGGGGCTGCTCTTCGAGCAAACGGGTATCGGCTGGGTGTACCACCTGACAAGCTCGCTTCGATATGGCTTGGGACTACCGCTGCTTGCCCTGAGTCTTGCCGCCGTCGGAGTCGCCCTTTGGAAGCGCAAACCGCAGGACCTCTATCTGCTGTCGTTCTTGCTGCTCTATTACCTGGTGATCGGCGCGGCGCAGGTTCGATTTATGCGCTACATGATTCCGATGCTGCCGGTAATCGCGGTATTGATAGGTCGCTTGCTGGCTAACCGTTGGACGGAGAACAAGGGGCTCATGACAGCCGTTCGTGCCGGCGGAGCCGTCGCTCTTGTTCTTACGCTCGGAATCTCGCTGGCGCTCACGCGGTTGATGGTGATTCCGGACGCGCGCGACGAGGCGCTGGACTTCATTCGGAATCGGATCCCCAAAGGGCAGGTCCTGGCATTCGCGCGTACGCCATGGTATGATGTTCCGCCCCTTGCGCCGGGCTTCACAGCGCCAAACCCGTCCGCCAGACGGGAGGCGGCCGAGACCCAGGGACAATACGCCATTCGACTGCCCCAGGACGGCCGAGAGCTCGAGGTCTCCGTTTTCGAGCCTACTTTGCCCGATGCCGTCATTCTGTCGGACATCGCGACTCAGGATTGGGAACGGCTGAAGATCCCGGAGTGGACCGCCCTTAAGGAAAGGCTCAGCCGGTACACTCCCAACGTGTTTGAGTGTGTCCCTTCGTTCGCCGGAATCAATCTGGGGAAGCCGGATCACGTGCCAAATGACCTTCTCTACATCTATCCCCGCATAACGATCTATACTCGCAAACCATGAGGACGAAATCGGCAATACCGCAATTCATCGACCACCTCGTCGCCGAACGTGGATTGAGCGCAAACACCGCTTCCGCCTACAGCAGCGACCTTACGCAGTTCGCCCATTTTCTTGACCAACGAAAGCTCGCTATTGGCGAAGTCGCGGAGAGCGACCTGCTGGCGTTCATCTCAGAACTAAAGCGAGTCGGGCAGGCAGATTCGAGTATCGCGCGGAAGACGGCCGCCATTCGCACGTTTGCCCGGTTTATGGTCTCGGAATCCATTATCGCGGAGGACTTCGCTGCGGACCTCGAGACCCGGCGCTCTGATCGAAAGCTGCCGCAGCCTCTCAGTATTCCGAAAGCAAAGGGATTGATAGCCGCTTCGGGCGCGCGTGGCCGGCAAGCGCTCAGAGACCGGGCCATGTTTGAGATACTTTACGCCTGTGGTCTTCGGGTTTCTGAGCTAACTTCCCTTACAGTCGGAGACATCGATCTCGACCGAGGCTTCTTGCGGTGCACTGGAAAAGGAAACAAGGAGAGAATTGTTCCGGTGGCAAGTTCAGCTTGCGTTGCGGCAGTGGCCTACCTCAGTGAGCGCACTCGTCGACGTGAAAAGCTGACCGCTGATTCCGCGTTGTTTCCCGGGCGCTTCGGCGGTGGAATCTCGCGACAGGAGGTGTGGAGACTGGCGAAACGGCACGCGCTGCGAGCTGGAATAACGCAGCGAGTAACCCCCCATACCCTCCGCCATTCGTTTGCAACCCACTTGCTCGGCAGAGGCGCTGACCTCCGGTCCATACAGGAAATGCTGGGTCATGCGCGAATCTCGACCACGCAGATTTACACCCACGTGGACATGGAGCGTTTACGCCAGGTCTACAAAGCGGCCCATCCCCGCGCCTGAAACCAATGGAAGTGAACCGGGTCATAATCGTCGTTCTCGATGGCGTCGGCGCCGGCGAGCTTCCGGATGCGGTAGCTTATGGCGATTCCGGGAGCAACACCCTAGCGAATCTGGCCCGCGCAGCCGGCGGCATCGCGCTGCCGAATATGGCGCGGCTGGGGCTCGGCAATATATTGCCTATTGCGGGGGTCGAGCCGGCCGGCCGACCGTTGGGATATTTCGGCCGGATGCGCGAACGTTCGCCGGGGAAGGACTCGGTCACCGGGCATTGGGAGATGATGGGAATCGTACTGGATGAGCCGTTTCCAACCTACCCACGGGGATTTCCAGCGGACGTTATTCGGGAGTTCGAAGAGTCGATTGGCCGCAAGACGCTCGGCAACGTTCCCGCCTCCGGAACGGAGATCATCCGGCAGCTCGGCGAAGAACACATCAATACCGGATTTCCAATCGTCTATACCTCTGCCGACAGCGTATTTCAGGTGGCAGCGCATGACAGCGTGATTCCAATCAATCAGTTGTATGACTATTGTCGCACCGCGCGGAGCCTGCTGCAAGGCGAGCATGCGGTAGGACGGGTCATCGCCCGGCCGTTCGAAGGGGAACCGGGAGGCTTTCGCCGAACCGAGCGCCGGAAGGACTTTCCGCTCGACCCGCCTCGCAATGTGCTGGACATCCTGGCAGAATCCGGGCGAAAGGCGCATGCGATCGGAAAGATATCAGAGTTCTTCAATGGGCGCGGAATTCACTCATGGGACCAGACCACCAATAATGCCGCGCACATCCAGGCGCTCATCACTGCCGTTCAGTCCAGCCCGTCCGACCTGATTTTTGCGAACCTGGAAGACTTCGACATGCTCTATGGTCATCGCAACGATGCTCCCGGATTCGCCCGCGCACTCGAGACGTTCGACGCATCGCTGCCGAGTATCATGGATGCGATGCGCACGGGCGACCTGCTCGTGCTGACGAACGACCATGGGAACGATCCTACTACTCCTTCCACCGACCACAGCCGCGAATATGCCTTTCTCCTTGCCTACAGTCCCGCGCTGCCGGGTGGGAAGGACCTGGAAATCCGCGATACGTTCGCCGACCTGGGCGCCATGGTCTTGGAGACATTCGGCCTGACGCCACCGCCGAACGGACGGAGCTTTCTGAGGGAAATGGACTGACCGATGACGGCGACGGAGCTAATCGCGCGAAAGCGAGACGGGCTGTCCCACTCCGCTTCGGAGATCAACGAGCTGGTAGCTGCCATTGTCGATGGGAGCATGGCCGATTACCAGGTCGCCGCCTGGCTGATGGCGGCTTACTTAAACGGACTAGACGACAACGAGACGCTGGCGCTGACCCTTGCGATGAGGGACTCCGGCGCCCGGATCGATCAGTCTGGGATTCCGCCGCCCCGGCTCGACAAACACAGCAGCGGGGGAGTGGGCGACAAGACTACTCTCGTGGTTGTACCGCTCCTTGCCGCCGCCGGGGTCTCGGTACTGAAGATGTCCGGTCGCGGGCTGGGCTTCTCGGGCGGGACTATCGACAAACTGGAGTCCATTCCGGGATTCCGGACCGAGCTTTCGGTAAAGGAGGCGCTTCAACAGGTCCAAAAAATCGGAGCGGCGCTCATTGGGCAGACGCCTGACCTGGTCCCGGCGGACAGGAAGCTGTACGCGCTGCGGGACGTAACGGCGACCATCGACAGCATTCCCCTAATCGCCGCGAGTATCATGTCGAAAAAGCTTGCCGGGGGCGCGGAAACGGTTATCCTGGACGTGAAGGTGGGCGGCGGCGCATTCATGAAAAGCGTCGATCGAGCGCGGGAACTGGCGATGGCAATGGTCCGAATTGGCGAACGAGCGGGTGTAAGAACGCTTGCGGCGCTTACATCCATGGACGAGCCGCTGGGTCACATGGTTGGGAATGCCGTCGAGGTAATCGAGGCTTGCGAGATTCTGGTTGGCAAAGACAGCGGCAACGCACGTTTGCGTCAGTTATGTGTGCTACTCGCAGCCCACGGCCTCGTCCTTGCCGGCAAGGACGCAACTATTGCGGGAGCGACGGAACAAGCGGAGTCTCTGCTAAACTCCGGAAAGGCGGCCGATAAGCTGGAGGAGATTATCGCCGCTCAGGGTGGCGATTCCAGGGTAGTGCGCTCAACGGAGCGCCTTGCGGTTTCGCGCGTCGTTAATAGCGTACGGGCAGATTCCGCGGGGTTTATCGCTGGAATAGACGCCGAAGCGGTGGGCAAGCTGGTGGTTTCGCTCGGGGGCGGCCGGCGGAAGAAAGATGACGCTATCGACCATTCCGTTGGGGTGGCGCTTTTGGCCAAGAACGGCGATGCCGTTCAGCGCGGAGACTTTCTCGCGCACATCTATCTTCGAGACGAAAGCCAGTCAGAATCCGCAGCCGAATTGTTGAGGCAGGCGTATCGGATCGCGCCGAAGGCGCCCGAACCGCAGCCGATACTGTACGAGATCGTCAGCGCATGAATTGACGGTCCGCCTGTCCTGTGATATATTGGCGTGAACTTCTCCAGGGGGATTCCGTGGGCGAGTACAAGGTCGGAATAAAGGAACTGCCGAGTGAGGAGCGGCCACGCGAGCGTCTCGCACGGTACGGCGCTCGCGCCGTCAGCACTGCAGAGCTGCTCGCGATAGTGCTGCGGACCGGCACGCAAGATCGCTCGGCGATTGGATTGGCGGAGTATCTGATCAAAACCCATGGCGGTCTCCGCGGAATCTCCAACACTTCTGTGGAGGAGCTGACCCGCACGAAGGGGATAGGCACTGTAAAGGCAGTCCAGATTGCCGCATGCGTGGAACTTGGCCGACGGCTAGCGGTTGAACAGCGTGAACGGCAAGCTATCTGCTCGCCAGAAGAGGCTGCAGACTTTCTGAAACCTCGACTACGGGATGCGACCAAGGAGAACTTCGTCGCCCTGCTGCTTGACTCACGGAATCGGCTCATCCGAGACGTGGAAATCTCTATCGGCACGCTCGATTCCAGTATTGTCCACCCGCGAGAGGTTTTCAAAGACGCCATTGCTGCCAGCGCTGCTTCAATCATCGTCGCGCACAATCACCCCAGTGGCGACCCCACTCCAAGTCCGGAAGACCGCCAGGTCACGGCGCGTCTCGTAGAATCCGGAAAACTGCTCGGAATCGCCGTCGCAGATCACCTCATAATCGGTGATGGCCGATGGGTGAGCCTGCGGGAACTTGGGTTGATGTAAAATAGGGTATTCGACCTCAGTTGACATCGGCGCGCGATCCGGTGCCTGTTGCCGGCCATCATCAACATAAGTAGAAACCATTTTGGAAACATTCGAAGCGGTTGCGGCTCGCCTGAGAGGTTCATTCCAGGCGACGAACGATGCGCGTGAGCGCGCATTGAAGGAATGCCGAGAAGTAATTCGCAGCTCGTCGCGCGCAATTCGCGCGATCCACCGGCTGGAATTCGCTGACGCGGAAGAGCTGCTTAAGGAGACGAGGCAAAGAGTCGAAGAGATCAAGGCCGTCCTCGCGGAACACGCCGGGCTCTACTTCGCGGGTTACGTGCATGACTCGCAGAAGGAGTACGTGGAAGCCGAGGCGATGTACGCCATTGTCCGCGAGCAGCCTCTCCCGATGCCCGAAGACCTGGGAGTAGAGCCCGCGGCGTATCTCAATGGCCTTGCCGAAGCAGGGAGCGAATGTCGACGATATGTATTGGACCGCCTTCGGGCCGGTGAGATGGAAGGTGCCGACCGCGTCCTGAAGGTGATGGACGACATCTACTACGAGTTAATCACCTTTGACTTTCCGGACGCCATAACCGGGGGCCTGCGCCGCACGACGGATGCATTCCGGGCCGTTCTCGAACGCACGCGCGGCGACCTCACCCTCACGTTTCAGCAGCGCCAGCTCGAAGACGCTTTGCGATCCCGAGGAGTCTGATGGATTCCGCGACGGTTTCCGTGGCAGGGTCCGAAGCAGCACCCATCGTTGCACCCGGGACTCTTACCGTCATAATCCCGATCCGGAACGAGAGGGACACTATCCGCGAAGTGATCGGCCGCGTGCTTGCCTCCCCGGTGGAGAAAGAAGTCATCGTCGTGGACGATGGCTCGACCGACGGAACTACGGAGATTCTGAAGGAGATCGCCGCGAAACATCCTCATGTGCGCGTCATCTTTCGCGACGTAAATCAGGGGAAGGGCGCTGCCATACGAGCGGCGATTCCGGAAGTTCGCGGCGATTATGTCATCATTCAGGACGGCGATCTGGAGTATGATCCGCAAGAATACCCGAAGCTGCTGCGGCCGATGATCGAGCAAGGCGCCGACATTGTGTACGGCAGCCGCTTCCTCGAGAGCCGGCCGGCGATGCAGCTCCCCAATCGCGTGATCAACTGGCTTCTGGCCCGAATGGTCCGCGTTTTGTATGGAAGCAGGATCACCGATGAAGCGACTTGCTACAAGCTCTTCAGGCGGGAAGTGCTGCAGGGGATTCCGCTCACGTGTCGCCGGTTCGAGTTCTGTCCGGAAGTCACGGCCAAGGCCCTCCGGAGGGGTCATAGAATTGTGGAAGTCCCTATCCGCTACGAAGCGCGCACGTTCGCCGAAGGTAAGAAGATTAGATGGACGGACGGGGTTGAAGCCATCTGGACTCTGCTCAGATATCGCTTCTGGCGCTAACGGCGGCGTGGTTGAAGCGTAATTATGCAAGACACGACTAGAGAGGACGGGTAGTATGCGACTGAATCTTGAAGTAAAACCTCGCGAGCCCATGACGAAGGGCCAGGTACGGCGCCTGAGGCGCGAGGGACAGACTCTTCTGTCTTTGTCCGAAGCCGGCAAGGAAACGCAGCACTTTACGGTCGTCGAAAAGACCTTGCACGACCTCCTTCGACGCGGCGGGCCGTCCGCGATGGTCGAGCTCAAAACGGGATCGGGCCGGCCGGCGCTCTCGATGCCCCGACAGGTGCAGCGCCACCCGGTCACCCACAAGATCCTCTCAGTCGGAATGATGGCGCTCTCCGCGCGCAAGGCGATCACGGCGCCAGTCTCGGTCATCCTGCACGGTGAACCGGCCCCGGTCAAAGAAGGAGTCGGCGTTCTCGATCAAGAGAACCAGACCGTCGAAGTCAAGGCGCTGCCGGATAAGATGCCCGGAAGTCTCGCCGTGGATGTCTCGGGCCTGGAGCTGCACGGAAAAGTCAACGTCTCGGACCTTCCGACAAGCCCGGACTATGAGATCGTCACCGCGCCCGAGACCATCATCGCGGTGGTGCATACGGTCCGTGCCGCCATAATTGAAGAGGTTACGGCGGAGGAAGCCATCACAGCGGATGAAGAAAAGCAGGCAGAAGCGGAATCCGGCGATGAAGGGGCCGCTAGCTAAGAAACTGCCGCTCTGGAAGTCCTAACGGCTCCCCGATTCCGGGGAGCCGTGCGTTTGCGGGTGCCGTCTAATGGGACTATCGACCCAATTGACGCGCCATCCGGAGCAAGTTAGAGTGGAGCGGCCGGCGGATTCCGAGGCCGCAGACGGAAGGAGGCAGTCATGATGGCTAGATATCTAAGATTGTTTCTAAGCGCGGTGGCCGCGCTGATCCTCGCAGGCTGCGTGGGACTCGACTTCTCGCCGGATGGTAAGAGCGTCGCAATATCCACCACGCGCGGAATCGTGATGATACCGCTCGAAGGAGGACCGAAAGAACTGATTCCGGAGAGCAAAGACGGCATGATGCCGCAGTGGTCTCCGGACGGAAAACGCATTCTTTTCACGCGTCAAGTTGGCGGGACACATCAGCTCCATCTCTACAACGTAGATTCGCGGCGCGCAACAAGGATTGGTTCAAGATGGACTACACCCTATGTGTGGCGAGAAGACGGCAAACGCATCGCCGCCGTCCAGAACCATGAGGATGGCTCGGCGGAAATCGTATGGTACGACCTTGTTGAAGGGGGAGTGGCCCAGGCTACGGCGGTTACTCAGGGGCCTAGCCTCATGTTCTGGCTCCAGGATACGGATGACCTTGCGTTTATGGGCAGCCATGACGTCTATCTCGTGGAAGGCGCCGAGGTGAAGAGGATCACCCGAACGAGCGACGTCATCGGCCTCGCACTGTCCGCTTCACGGAAAGAGCTCCTGTGGGCCCGTCGCGGCAAGAATCTGAAGCACCAACTACTCTCGATTTACCGATTCGACCTGGCAAGGCGGTCGGTCACCCGCCTTGAGTTCCCGATGCGGATTCCGCTAATCAATCCGAGCTCCCGCCGCGCACCGGAAAGCATCGGATTAGTAGCATTCTCACCCGATAGTAAGAAGCTTGCAATCGTCACGGGACATAGCGAAACGGTCCGCGGGCGCAAACGAGATTTCACGGCCTGCTATGTGATGCGCATCGATGGCTCGGATGCCCGCGAAGTTCGCAAAACAACCGGCGTCGAGGGGTCGGCAGAAATCCTCTACCCGGTCTGGTCCCGAGATAGTGCACGGCTAGGCGTGTACGGTCTCCACGACAAGCAGCTCGTCGTCGCGGTATTCGATTCGAGCGGCGCCAATGGCCGGCGGATTCTGGCTGAAAAGACCAAGTGAAAGCGAACTGGATCAAGCCGGCAAGGCTCGAGCCGGGAATGACCATCGGTATTGTCTCTCCCTCAAGCGGTGCGCGCAACGACCGGCTGGAGAAGGGGATCGCCATCCTCGAAGCGGCCGGCTACCGGGTTGCCTTCGGCGACCACGTCTTCGACCGGCACGGCTATCTCGCCGGCACAGATTCTGCACGCGCAGCCGATTTCACGGAAATGTTCGACCGCAAGGACGTGGACGCCGTCTTCTGCGCGCGCGGAGGATATGGGGCAGCCAGGATATTGCGCCTGGTGGACTGGGACTCGGTCGCTCGGAACCCGAAACTCTTTGTTGGCTATAGCGATATCACCACACTCCATCTTGCTCTTGAACGTCGAGCTCGCGTGGTGTCGATCTATGGTCCAATGGTCGCTTCGTTTGGTGGAGGGTTATCCGAGGCCTGCGCTGGACTCTTCTGGCAGATGGTAACCTCGAATAAGCCCATCGGTAAGATAGTCACTCCTGAAGTCAGCATACGAACGCTAGTAGGCGGCAAGGTGCAGGGACGGCTCGCGGGAGGCTGTCTCGCGCTGCTGGCCGCCGCAGTCGGCACGCCTCACGAGCCCGACTTCAACGACAGGATTGTGCTGCTTGAAGACGTAGATGAAGCGGCCTACCGCGTGGATCGATACTTGATGCAACTCCTTCACGCCGGAATCCTCGAGCAGGCGGCCGGGTTTGTCATCGGCACGGTGACCGATTGGGAGAAACAGGAGAAAGGCCCGCCCGGAATCACCCTCGACCGCGTATGGACGGACATCATCGCCCCGCTGGGAAAGCCCACGATCCTCGGATTCCCATGCGGCCATGAACCGGACCCGGTCACCATTCCACTCGGCTGCCTCGCCGAGCTCGACGCGGACGCCGGAACCCTCACGCTCCTCGAATCCGCGGTCCGCTAGCCGTGACTGATTCCGGTTGAATGCGGATTCCGCAAGTAACAGACAAGGATGATTCCGGATTCTACGCAGATGCGCGCTTGCTCTGCGGTGAAAACGTTGCTCACGCCACGCGATCCGGGGAGGAGGTCTTCACCTCGCAGCGGCCATTTTAGGCCTTTGGTCCATGCGATCCTTGCTGACGCAAACGCAATCAAGGACAACGTATCTCCTTTTGTACCCTGGAAGATCGCCTCGCCATCCACTGCGCGTGTCATCCCCTGATCATCCACGAGGACGATATCCGCCGCGCTCTTATACTTCACCAGGAGGCTTGCATTCGTCAGCGTATGGTCCATTCTGCCGCCGGCTGCCCCCGCAATCTGTATGCGGACCGCGCCCATCAACAGCGCGTGCGCAATAGCTTTGTCGAGGTCGGAAGCCTCCTGGCTCTCGGCTGCGACGTATTGGATTCTGGGGTTCTGGGTGCGCACGACCGGATCCAGCGAATCGAAGTCGCCGAGAACCACGTCAGGGAGAATTCCGAGCGGAATCAGCGTGTTCGCGGCCCCATCGGTCGCGATGACCACGTCAGAATCCGCGGCCAGCGTCCGCAACAACTCGACGGACGGAGGCTCTCCGTGAGCGATGATCAGGACGTTCATGAAGGGTGTTGGGTATCGGGTATCGGGAATCGGAAAGGGACCCGCAGGTCAAATGCCCGAAACCCGTTACCCGATACCCGTGACTTAGTCGCAGCCCCAATAGTACATGCTTCCATCCGGCCGTAAATCCCCGCTTCGTTCTCCCGTTGCGCAGACTATCTGGCGGTCGAATTCGCCATTGCTCACGGTGAACTTTGCGTGGCCGTCTGCGAAGATCACGCCTCCGCCGCGTCCGTGCCATTGCTTGAAATAGTCAGGAAAGTAACCGTATTTGGGCATGGTGAAGAATGGGAACATCTCGTCGCGGATGATTCTCGTTTCAGCCTGGGCGACGAACGTCGCGTCGGATACAACTTGCGTGTAGGTCTCCGGGAAGTTATTCTGAAGAGATTCCCCGGCGATCACCGTGAATGAGCCCTTGCTAAAGCGATAGCTGGACCCGTAGCAGGACTGATAGGTAGGGCGTCCCGGGCAGCCGTAGAAGGGATCGGCCAAAGTGGGACCGCCAAGGTCCGTGGGGCAGCGGAACAGCTCCCGGCTCTTGCCGTATAAAAGGATCAGTTCCTCTACGCCTTTATGCGCCGGGTCGCCCGCCGGCGGCTGAGTGTTATAGGCGTAGAAGATCGGCATCGTCTCATCAAAGTCCTGCGTGTACATGCGGACCTGCAGGCCGATCTGACGCGCATTCGAGATGCAGGTGATCTCCCGCGCCTTCTCGCGCGCTTGTGCGAAGACCGGGAAGAGGATGGCCGCAATAATCGCAATAATCGCGATCACGACGAGAAGCTCGATCAGTGTGAAAGCGTTGCGTGTTGAGCGTTGAGCGTTGAGGATTCGGGCATCGGTCATAGGGGATTCCTCGTTCATTACCTGCTCCTTTCGTGTGGTGGATGCAGGCAATCTCGACGGACGAATCCTTGACGCGCCCGAATGCGGAGCAGGGGCAAACGAAAAGCCGCTGCCTCCGGTTGGATTGAGACAGCGGCTTGGTTCCGCTTCATTCTCGCTTCCCTCCGTCGGAATTACCCGAATCAGGTCGTCAGGGTTCTCCGAGCCACTCTCGGAATCTCAGCCGGTCCAGCCAGCACCCCTAGCGTTCTTCAGTTCTTAGTCTTTATCTTACTCTTAATCCTAATCTTTATCGCCGTTTAGAACCCAGAGGCTATGATCCCGTCCCATTACTCACGAGTTTATTCAATCGGTTTGCGATCTCGCTCTTGGGCACCGCGCCCACGAGCTGATCGGCGACCTTCCCGTCCTTGAAGAAGAGCAGGGTCGGAATCGACATGATATTGTATCGGCCGGCTATGTCCGATTCCGCGTCCGTATCAACCTTGAAGACCTTTGCCTTACCTGCAAACTCTTCGGCCACGGCATCCACGTGCGGCGCAATCATTCGGCAGGGGCCGCACCATACTGCCCAAAAATCCACCAGAACCGGCACGTCCGATTCTATCACTTCTTTCTCAAAATCCGCCGTCGTTACCGCAGCAGCCTTGCTCATCAACTACCTCCCGATAGTATCCCTGGCATGGCAGGGCGTCCAAGGTCATACTCAACCGTGGGCCGGCCTGTCGATCCGCGCCATTCTACGACCCTCTACGCCCGGTCATATGCGCAAGTTCCAACGAATTGCCTCAAGAGTGGCTTTCCGGTCTCAGCCTGAGCAGTGGGATTCCGGGGATAGGGACTTCCGGGACATATGGTTTACTGAATCCCTTATTCGGGCGTAGTTATAAGAGATTGGAGGGGTTCAGTCGGCTCCGGCTCAATGGATAACGAGCGGATGTTTACTATCGGAATGAGAGTCATTTTGCCTTTACCGACAATCACCTTGACCCATTGCTCGCCCACGTCCTGCAGAGTGCCGTGCCACTGCCCCGCCTCATTTACGAGTCCAAAGATGACGCGGCTTCCAATGAAGTCCGTCACGAACTGGTCGGCCATATCTTCTCCCTCAGCTCCTCCAGCATTTTTACGGCGGCGAATATATCGCGGGTCTGCTGCTCGCCGCTGATTTCGCGCTCGATGGTTAGCGGACCATCGTAACCGATCTGTTTCAGTTTTTCCAGATATCGCGGGAATCCAACCTTGCCCTGTCCAAGCGGATACTCTTCTCCGAGAGTACCCGGTTCCTCGGGATAATCCCCATCCTTGCAGTGTACGCCGATCACATACGAGCCCACCATTCCGAGCGCTTCGATAGGGTCGCCGGAGCCGTACATCATCATATTGGCGGGATCGAAATTCACGCCGAGGTTCTTACGGTCCACGTCCTGCATAAATCCAAGCAGGGTCTCCGCCGTTTCCTGCCCGGTTTCCAGCGCGAACATCTGACGGTTCTCCTCGCAATGGTCGCAGATATCCTGAACTGCCGCGACGGTGGCGTGATAGTCGGGGTCTCCTGTATCCTCCGGTACAAATCCGATATGTGCTGCAAGCACATGGACTCTGAGTTCCCGCGCGAAGTCGCTGTGTGCGCGCGTCATCTGGATCCGTTCGACACGCGTGGCGGAAGGTACAATTCCGACCGACTCCCGAATGGTAGGAATGTCGGCATAGCTCTCGCCCGGGTAGCCGCTGAAAACGCATGTCACCGCGACTTGGTACTCCTCCATCGCGTCCCGAATCTCCTTGACCTTCGCGGCGGTCCGCCAATCCTCAGGAGGAACGGACATCTGGCAGTTGTCGAGGCCGAGCTCCCGTACTTTGCGGACTCCAGCAATTGGATCCCGGCCGCTCACTATTACCCCGACCGCCCAGCGTTTCACTCCCATTTTCGACCCTTTCAACTTACTCGCTGCTCTTGCTCGGCCCGCTCGTCGCCCAGACGCCGCCGCTCGATGTCCAAGGTTCCGCCTTCGAAGTCTACCGGTCGCAGGAGCCGATTCTCATCAGGCTGCGTCTTCGCGAGCACCTTCATGATGCGCACGGAAGTGGTCGGTATGATAAATGTCTCGCCGGTCGCCTGCTTAAATAGCTCGAGCCAGCCGTCGCCATAATCCGCCAGGTGGCCGCGGTCCTTGTATGCGTTATTGTCAGTGAGGTAGTGGATCTCCACCTCGGAATCCCGGAATCTCTCCAGCCAATCTGCCATGTTGAGCCGTTCCTTCGAGGGCGGCCACGCGCGGCCGTCCCTACAGTATTGCTAACCGACGTCCGACTTTCTCCACCGCCGCCAGCGCTTCGTCGAGGTCTTCCTTTTCATGCGAAGCATTCGGCATCGTACGGATTCTTGCCTTCCCGCGCCCAACGGTCGGAAAGACAACGGCCAGCGCCAATACGCCTTCGTCTAAAAGCCCGCGCTGAATCTCCTGAGCCTTGCCTTCGTCGCCCACCATGATCGGCGTGATGGGAGTCTCCGTAGGCCCAAGATCAAGCCCCAGCCGGCAAAGCCCGTCCTGCCAGTAGCGCGTGTTCTCCCACAATCGGTCCGTTAGGCTGTAATCGGATTCCATGAGATCTATGGCCGCGATGATCGCGGCCACTACGGGCGGCGGTTGAGCCGTGCTGAATAAAAATGGGCGCGCTCGCTGGGTGAGCCAGTCACGA
>JBKJZI010000015.1:0-2749 GCA_046715155.1 Chthonomonadales bacterium
AACTTTATCGGCTTGCGGTTGATCTTGGCGCCGAACTCCTTGATCACCTGCGCGATCGCGCCGTCCAGAAGCGCGAAATGTCCCTCGCCGGACACGCCGCCGACTCCCTTACCGTCCGGATCGATCAATACCAACGACGGCCAGGAATTAACGCCATAGCTGTTCCAGACAACCATGTCCTTATCATTGATTACGGGGTGCTCGATCTCGTACCGGAGGATAGCTTCGCGGATGTTATCGGAATCCTTCTCGTTCAAGAACTTCGCCGAGTGGACTCCGATGACCACGAGTTCGTTCGGATACTTGGCCTCCAGCTTCTTGAGGTCCGGTATAACGTGGATGCAGTTGATGCAGCAGTAGGTCCAAAAATCCAGCAGCACCACCTTGCCGCGGAGGTCTCGCAGCGAAAGAGGCTTGTCCGTATTCAGCCACTCCAGCGTAGCCGGGAAGTCCGGCGCGGCCATCCGCGGCCGCTGCTGCGCAAACGCAGACCCCGCCGCGGACTCCGTCCGCATTCCGAAAAACATCAAGGCTAACAGCGCTAATGTCGCAACGCCGGCAATAAACGGAATCAATCGCATCGAACACGCCTCCACAACCCAATACGCGCGCCAACCGCCGGAATAGTTCCGGAATTAGCCGCGAGTGAACGCTAATGGACGCGAATTGCGCCCATTGCACCTCCTATTAAAGAACGACGGCTGTCACAGAGTTCCGTTTCAATACAGAATCCTATTTGCGTTCATTCGCGTTCATTCGCGGCTAATTCCTACAGAATCCTATTCGCGTTCATTCGCGGCTAATTCCTCGTCCGCTTCCTCGAGGTCTTCATCTTCATAGTCGAATTCAATGTCCCGGATTCGCACCGTATCGCCGCCTTTGGCGCCCATCTCTCTCAACTTTTTGTTAACCCCGGCGCGCTCGAGACTTCGTTGGAACCGGCGAAGCGCGTGTTCGTTGCTCAGGTCGGTCATCGAGACCAACCGCTCGAAGCCCTTGCCTTCCACCACCCATTCGCCGGTAGGTTCTTGCCGGACATCCCAGCGGCGGAAGTCCTCTTCACGCTCAGCCTTTATATGGACCACGCCCGTATCCGGCGGCGGGGGCTCGGCATCGCGCGCCTGCACCAATCGTTCCCAGATAGCATAGAGGAGGGGCTGCAAACCCTGCCGGGTAACCGCGGAGATGCGATACACCTTGTGTCCCATTTCCGTCAGAGCGGTTTCAACGGAATCCACTAACGCGGAATCCGCGGCGACATCCATCTTGTTCAGCGCGACGATCTGCGGAATCTTCGACAGGGAATCGTTGTAGAGCGCCAGTTCGCGGTTGATCACCTCGAAGTCGTTCAGCGGGTCGCGCCCCGACATCCCGGAGAGATCCAGCATGTGGACCAGCACGCGCGTGCGCTCCACGTGGCGAAGAAATTGCAATCCGAGCCCAACGCCCTCATGCGCCCCCTCGATCAATCCCGGAAGGTCCGCCATCACGAACGACTTACCCTCCTCCAGGTATACGACTCCGAGATTCGGCACCAGGGTGGTAAACGGGTAATCGGCGATCTTGGGTCTGGCGGCGGAGAGTGCGGCAATGAGCGTTGACTTGCCGACGCTCGGATATCCGAGCAAGCCTACCTCCGCAAGCAGTTTCAGCTCCAGCCGCAGATTTCGCTGCTCTCCAGGCTCGCCGTTTTCGCCGTAGCGCGGCGCCTGCTGAACGGAGGTCGCAAAGTGCGTGTTCCCCCGCCCGCCGACTCCGCCCCGCGCGATCACCGCCCGCTGTCCGGCCTCCTGAAGGTCTGCAATCTGCTCGCCCGTCTCTCGATCGTAAACCACTGTCCCCGCCGGGACCTTCAAGATGAGGTCCTGCCCATCCTTGCCGTACATCTTCTTACTCTGCCCGTCTCCACCACGCTGGGCCTTGTACTGATGCTGATATCGGAAGTCGAGAAGCGTCGAGAGATGCTGGTCCACTTCGAATACGACGCTCGCGCCGCGCCCCCCGTCGCCGCCATCCGGCCCCCCACGCGGCACGTACTTCTCCTTGCGGAACGTCACGGCGCCGTTACCGCCGTCGCCGGCCTTTACCTCGATTTCGACCTGGTCTACGAACATGGGATTATGATGATGCGTGCAGCGTGCGCGTGAAGACGTCAAACCGATAGCAGGGTACCTGACTGCGCGGATTCCGTCAGGAATGCGTTTCCCGACCGCGGAGGAAGAAGCTGACGGCGAAGAATATGAGTGCGAGGACCCCTAGTCCGTGAATGATCTGCCCCGCGAGCTTGAGCATCCAGCCAAGAATCCAGAGAACCAGCAGAATGCCGGCGACCGTCAAGAGCGTGAATTTCGGCATCGGAATCTCCCGTGCCACAAGACGACTCACACGTGGATTCCGTTCCGAGCGGACGTGCTATCCGCCGCGAAACCAGGAGAACAACTGCGGAAAGTGCGGGGAATAGGCACTAGGGATGGAGTAATGGAGTGATGTGACACCACTCCATTCTCCAATACTCCATCACTCCAACACAGATTCTATCCCCCTGCGATTATCCGGTCCACCCGCGCGCTAACGTCCTTGAAGAATGCCTCATTTCCGCCGCCGAGCTCCACGGTCATGAAGTCACTGAATCCAACCTCAAGGAGAGCCCGCCGAACCTCGGGCCAGTCGATGCTGCCTTCCCACAGGTTCACCCACTGCCCGCCCGTCCCCAGCCCCGGCCCTGTCTCTTATACACAAATCCGAGCCC
>JBKJZI010000016.1:0-23768 GCA_046715155.1 Chthonomonadales bacterium
CGCGCGGAAGCCGCCAACCGGGCCGAATTCCTGGAGGCGCAGGCCCGGAAGCTGGATTCCGAGCTCCGCCGAATCCAGTCCCGCTGCGACAAACTCCACGACGAGCGCCGAACAGAGCTTGCATCCGACCCAGCAGCCCGCACCGCCCTAATCCCCCTCGCCGAATCCCTCTCCAACGCCCTCACCAACCTCCTGAACGCACTGGACCCAGAAATCCGCAGTCCGCAATCCGCAATTCGAAATCCCGAAGCATCGGATTCCGTTCAGGAGGCGGCAGAATCTTGGAACTCCGCGCTCCAGGGATTGAGAGATGCGAGTTCCTTAGAGGAAGCAGCATCTGCGTTGGAGGATCTGGACAAGGCCTCGGACCAGTTCAGCGAATCGCTCAGATCGGTTGAATCGCGGCTGGGCAAGCTCCCGGAGTCCGTTGAGCGCTCCCTCATCCTTACTGCGCGTGACCAGGTCGAGAAAGCGCAGGAAGCGTGGTCTGAAGCCGTGCAGCCGCTTCCACAGGAGTATTGCGACCGGCTTCGCACGCTCTCAGAGGAAGCGCTGGACGTTCAGCGCGAGCTGGCACTTGAGAAGCGGTTGGCGCGGTACACCCCGGACGATCACGATTCCGCCCAGCTTCAGTGGCTCGCGGATTCCCTGGCAGAGTCGATGCGGAATCGGCCCGATAACTGGCGCGTCGTCTACCTGCACCATCCGCTCTACAGCACGATTGTGAACCACTGCGAGCGCCCCGACGTGGTCGACGTCCGCGAGAACCTCCTCGGGATACTCAAGGATTCAGTCCACCTCGTCCTCTCCGGCCATTCCCATGCGTTCGAGTGGTTCCGATCCGACAGGCTGCCTAATGCCGGTCTATTCGTAACCGGCGGCGGCGGCCAGGTCTCCCTCCGCCCATCGATCCTCAGTCCCCGCCGCTTCGCGCGCTATCGGCACAGATACGAAAAGATGCGAGACGCCGGCGTCGTTGAATGCGCCTTCGCCGGATACGGCCCGATGGCCCCCGACGGTCAGTCCGGGCCCCTCTATCACTACCTTCGCGTCGAGGTCCAGCAGAACATCCTCCGTGTCACGCCGTTCGGAATCCGCGCCATCCCGGGCGGTTACCGTCACGAACAGCCCATTCCCGTCTACCACGCCAACACCACTACCTCACGACCCCGCCTCACCACTCCCTCTCTCCACTCGATCACGATCCACCGTACCGCCCCACCCACTCTGAACACCAACTAACCTACACCCACTCTACAACCTACACTAATCCGGTAATTATGCAGGCAATGAAACGGGTCGGCATCTCCGATGATTGGTATGAGCGAGCCACGGGCCGTATGGAAGCACAAAGTGCTGGACCGATGTTCGCGATTGCTTTGCCGGCCTTTGCTTGGGTGGACACCTGCGCAATAGGGGCCGCCATCCCTTAGGAGGGGAAAGGAACCCAATGAAGAACCTGATTCGTCGCAACCGAAACCGCAAAGGTTTCACCCTGATCGAGCTGCTGATCGTCATCCTGGTCCTTGCGATCCTCATGGCAGTCGCACTGCCGCTCTACCTGAGCGCCGTCAGCGACTCCCAGCTAAAAACCTGCCGCAGCAACATGCAGACCATCGCCAATGCTGAGCAGGCGTATAAGACCAGCGATCCTGGACACGTCTACACGACCACGATTACTGACCTGAACCCGAACCTCGGGGCCACGCCGATCTGCCCGAGCGCCGGAACCTACGCTGTGGCGATCTCCAACGGTTCGTCCACCGCCAACGACGGAACCACGCCGGTTCCGAACGGCGGACTGGTGATCTCGTGTACCGCGACCGGACACGGCGTGTTTGCACCTGGTATCGACAGCGAGTAGTCTGACCATTCGCATACGAAAAGCCCGCCTGAATTCAGGCGGGCTTTTCTGCGTGTGTTTACGAATAGGAAGCGCAGGGTCAATCACCTCAGCCCGCTGTTTCCCGCGAAATCGCGCTGCAATCACCAAAGAATCAAAAAGGTCGCGCTATCTGGCGCGACCACCCATACTCTATCTCACGAAACGTGCTACTCGGTTGGAGTGTCGGCGGGGAGCTTATCCAACTTTTCGAGCTCATAATGGAAATCGATCATTTCGTCGATTGTGATTTTGCCAAGGGTTTCGAAGCGGGACTTCTCGGACGACTGAATCTCGGAGGCGGAATCGCGGAGAATACCCTGCTCCCACTCTTCTTGCTTGATGAAGTGCTCGCCCAACTTCTTGCACCGGGAGCATCGGAACTTGATATAAACGTAACTCGGGCCGAAATGCCGAACGTAGTAACCCTGCTGCATCACGTCCCGTGAGAAGATGCGCTGGCCGCAGTTACACTTGATGGTGGCCTTCATGTCCCGATAAACCCCCACACCGCGCCATCTGCCGCCGATTGGAAACAACTTCAAGCAGCCGGGCTATGGATGATTGGAGGAGCCTTCTAGTTCCGATTATACCATAGATTATCGGGCGCGCAAGACACTCTAGCATACCGACGAATGACGGCTATTTCGTGCGCAATCGGAGTATATGGAATCGACACGATGTGGAATCCGGTATCAGGACCAGGCAAGCAGCTCGAAAGGGTTTTCGAGCAGGCGGGCAAGCTCCTGAAGAAAACGCGCGCCCAGCAGCCCATCGACCGAGCGGTGGTCACAGCTCAGGGTCACGCGCATTCTCCTCGCGGCGCGGATGGCCCCATCCTCACCTGCTACGGCTTGGCGCAATACCGCCCCTACCGCAAGGATGGCGGATTCCGGAGGGTTGATGACCGCGCCGAATTCCTCGATTCCGAACATTCCGAGGTTGGAGATGCTGAATGTCCCGCCCGACATTTCCTGAGGACTGATGGTCCCTGCCCGCGCTTTCCCGGCGAGATTCTTGGTCTCCGCCGATATCTGCTTCAGAGTCTTGTTTCCGCAATCCATGATTACCGGGATGTAAAGTCCCTCGTTCGTGCCGACGGCGAAGCCGATATTCACCGCGTCATAATGGCGGATTCGGTCATCCGGGGTGTAGGAGGCGTTCACATCAGGGAATTTGGTCAGTCCGACCGCACACGCCTTGATGATGAGATCGTTGACAGTAACCTTGTTGTCCGGGTTCGGTCGATTTAGCTCCTCGAGGAGCGCCATTGCGCGGTCCATATCGACGGGTCGAGTAAGGTAGATGTGCGGAATCGTCTGCTTGCTCTGGACGGTGCGGCGCGCGATGGCCTTGCGCATCTTACTGAGATCGGTATCACGCCCGGCGAGCGAAGGCGCCGCGGGAGACGCTTTCGCGACGGGCGCAGCTTCCGGAAGTGATGGCATTTTGGGAGCTGCGGCTCCCGGATGAAAGTTCTTAACGTCGCGCTCAACCACCCGCCCGCCGGGCCCTGTACCACTGATCTGCGCCAGGTCGATTCCGAGCTCGCCCGCCATCTTCCTCGCGAGCGGAGACGCCTTGACTCGCTCGGTTGACGGCCCCGCTGACCGCGCAGGTGGCGTAGATTCCGCGGCATTCGGGGCGTTCGCGCCTGGTGAACCACCATTGCCGTCGCCTGTGGAGCCATTGACTTTGGACGGCTGCGATGCCTGCGGGGCCGCGTCGGAGGTGGTTGCCTTGCCGCCGTTGCCCGTAACCGCGCCTATGTGAGCGAGGACGGCGCCTACCGGCACCGTTTGTCCCTCCTGAACGAGGATTTTGGTTAGCGTGCCGGATTCCTCGGCCGGCATCTCCACGTTGGCCTTGTCTGTTTCAATCTCCGCAATCGACTCGTTCACTGTCACGGAATCACCCTCGCGCTTCAGCCAGCGCAGGAGCGTCCCTTCTTCCATGCCATCGCCCATCTTGGGCATCCGGACTTCCGCCATTCGGCAAACCTCATTGAAGAGTGAGTGGTGAGTGGTGAGTGGTGAGTGGTGAGTGGTGAGTCGGTCAGCTACTTACTCACTTACTCACCACTCACGAAAGCGTTCGTTTCACCGCCGCAATCACGTCATTCTCCGACGGAATCGCGGCGCGTTCAAGGTTGCGGGCATAAGGCATTGGCACGTCCGCGCCACCGATGCGCTCGACGGGAGCATCCAGTTCGTCGAACGCATGCTCGTAGATTCGGGCAGCGAGTTCGGAAACCATACTGACGTTCTTCCATTCCTGCTGCGCGACGACCGCGTGATGTGTCTTCCGAACCGAAGTGGCTACTGTATCCATGTCGAGTGGCACGAGTGTTCGAAGATCGATCACCTCGCACTCGATTCCGTCAGCCGCGAGCGTCTCCGCCGCTTTAAGGCAGACCGTGAGCATGTGTGAATAGCTTACGATCGTGCAGTCTGTTCCGGTTCGCCGCACGGCCGCCACTCCGAACGGTACCGTAAAGTCCGGATCGGCCGGCACTTCCGACTTCTGGGGATAGAGCGCCGTGTGCTCCATAAAGATAATCGGATTCGGATCGCGGATGGCCGTTTTCAAGAGTCCCTTCGCGTCGGCGGCGGTCGCCGGCATCACCACCTTGAACCCGGGCGTATGCGCAAACCAGGACTCCAGGCTCTGCGAGTGCTGCGCGGAAAGCTGACCTCCAACGCCTGCCGGACCTCGAAACACCACGGGACACTGAATCCGCCCGCCGGACATATAGGTGATCTTCGCCGCGTGGTTGACGAGCTGATCCATCGCCTCCAGCGCGAACGACCAGGTCATGAACTCTGCAATCGGACGCAGGCCCACCATTGCGGACCCGGTCGCCATACCGGCGATCCCGATCTCGCTGATGGGAGTATCCACCACGCGCTTGGTCCCAAACTTCTGCTGCATCCCTTCCGTAACCCGATAAGTCCCCTGATACTGCCCCACCTCCTCGCCAAGGATGAAGACGCTCTCATCGCGCTCCATTTCCTCGGTCATCGCGAGGCGGAGAGCCTCCTGATATCTCATAACTGGCATGAATGCACCTCGGGTATCGGGTATCGGGTATCGGGTATCGGCTCCGGTCTAGCCCGAAACCCCATACCGCCGCCCTAAGAAAAGACGTTCTCGTATAGACTATCCAACGGCGGCTCGGGGCTGGCTTCGGCGAACGCCATTGCTTCCTCAACCTCGGCGACCACTTCGCGATCCATTCGCTCGGCCTGTTCCGGACTCAATAGTCCACGCTCCTCGAGATTGGCGCGGAGGCGCGGAACGGGATCGCGGCGGCGCCACTGCTCGACTTCATCTTCCGAGCGGTAGAACTTCTGGCCCTGGGTGTTATCGTCCCCAATACCGTGGCCGACAAAGCGATAGGTTTGAACCTCCAGAAAGTACGCTTCGCCGGTTTTGCGGATCCGGTCGATGGCGCGCTTGGCAGCGTCGCGAACGGTGAGGATGTCCATCCCGTCCACCTTCTCGCCCGCGATTCCGTGCGCCTTGGCCTTCAGCACGAAATCCGGTTGGCCCGTGGACCTTTGAATGGAAGTGCCCATCGCATATCCGTTGTTCTCCAGCACATACAGGATCGGGAGCTTGTAGAGCCCGACCATGTTGAAGGCTTCGTGGACGCCGCCCTGATTCATGGCGCCGTCGCCGAAGTAGCACACGCAGACGTTATCGGTGCCGCGGTATTTCAAGGCATACCCAACGCCGACTGAAATCGGTACCGGTCCGCCGACGATTCCGTCTCCGCCCAGAAATCCGCGATCGGGGTCGATCAAGTGCATAGAGCCGCCCTTGCCGAGGGCACACCCCGTTGCCCGGCCCATCAATTCCGCCAGGACCGCCTTCGGTTCGGTGCCACAGGCCAGGGCGTGCGCGTGATCGCGATATGTACAGAGGACGTAGTCCCCAGGCAAACGCAGCAGAGGGATGATTCCGACTACCCCGGCTTCTTGCCCGTCGTAGCGGTGCAGGTAGCCGCCCATTTTGCCTTCACGGTATTTTTTATAGAGGACTTCTTCAAACCGGCGGCACATCAGCGCAAGGCGATAGAGCCCAATAAGGTCATCTCCAGTCGTATCACCGGACACCGGCTCTCTGACAGCCGTCTTCGCCATTCCTTCCCTTCCTCCAGACTTTCGAACGCCGGCTGTCCGCCGTCTTTGTATATTCATCCTATTTCCTATACTGGAAGTGTTAAGTGATGAGTGTTAAGTGTTGAGCATTGAGCCCGACTCAACACTTAACACTCAACACTTTGTCTTCTTTCCCGTGACTGAGGGCGCGCTGGACCACGTCGATCATCTCCTCCACTTCCTCCAGCACCTTCGGAGATGTCAACGGGACGATCACGGAATCCGGCGTGAAGCGGTGATTTTTGAAGGCAAAAGTAAGCAGGCGGATCGCGTCGGGTGAAAGGCGGGCGTGCGGGGCAAGCCGGATAGAGATGTCTCTTCTTTCACCGCGAATCGACGCAATACCTGCCTCTTTCGCCCGCAGCCGCAGCCGCAAGACTGCAAGAGCATTCCACACTGGGCGGGGCGGGTCCCCATAGCGGTCGATCAATTCTTCTTGCACGTCCCTGATATCGTCCATCGCCCTTATTGCAGACATCTTTTTATAGAAGAATATTCGCTCGGCCTCGTTCGGAATGTAGTCGCCCGGGATATGTGCCGTCGTCGGCAGGTCGACCGCAGGCAGCGTGTCATCCTGGACCTCTTCGCCCTTCACCTCCGAAACCGCCTGCGCCAGGAGCTGGCAGTACAGATCAAATCCCACCGAAACCATCGCTCCGGACTGTTCGGCCCCCAACAGATTACCCGCTCCACGTATCTCCAGGTCTCGCATAGCGACCTGGAATCCGGAACCAAGCGCGGAGAATTCCCGAATGGCGACCAGCCGGCTCTCGGCATCCTCGCTCAGCGCCTTGTGCGGGCGGTAAAGCAGGTAAGCGTAAGCCTGGCGATCCGAGCGCCCGACCCGCCCGCGAAGCTGGTAAAGCTGCGCCAGCCCCATCCTATCCGCACGGTCGACAATAATTGTGTTTACGTTCGGGATGTCCAGCCCGTTCTCAATGATCGTGGTGGAAATGAGCACGTCGTACTCATGGTGGTAGCAGTCGTACATGATCTGCTCCAGCTCATCTTCGGACATCTGCCCGTGCCCGACTCGAATCCGAGCGTCCGGAACGAGCCGCTGAATCCGCTGCGCGACGTAGTCGATCGACTCGATTCGATTATGAACGAAGTAGACCTGGCCGTCGCGCTCCAATTCCCGCAGGATAGCATCCCGAACGAGCTCTTCGTCATATTCCCCCACGCGGGTGACGATGGGCGTGCGCCCGCTTGGCGGATCGTCTATGACACTCATCTCACGCAAGCCACTTAGCGCCATGCTGAGGGTCCGCGGAATCGGCGTAGCGGTAAGGGTTAGGGAGTCGACTGTACGGCGAAGCTGCTTCAGCCGCTCCTTGTGCACAACCCCAAACCGCTGCTCCTCGTCTACGATAATCAATCCGATGTTCTTGAAGTCGACATCTTTTGAGAGAAGCCGGTGCGTCCCGATAACGACATCGACCTCGCCGGCCTTCATCGCCTCGATCACCTTTTTCTGCTCCTGCCGGCTTCGGAATCGACTCAACAGCTCCACTTTGATTGGATATGCGGCCAGCCGTTCCGAGAAGGTGGTATGGTGCTGGGCCGCCAGGATGGTGGTGGGGCAAAGCACCGCGACCTGCTTCCCGGCCTCCGCCACCTTGAACGCAGCCCGAATAGCCACCTCGGTCTTACCGAATCCGACATCGCCGCAGACGAGGCGGTCCATTGGCCGCGTCTCTTCCAAATCGGCTTTAACGTCGTCGATCGCCCTTTGCTGCGAGGGTGTCTCTTCGTAAGGAAAAGCGTCCTCCATTTCTGTCTGCCAGGGAGTGTCCGGACCGAGCGAAGGCCGCTCCGCCGCGTGACGGGCGGCGTAGAGCTCGATCAGCTCCCTGGCTATCTCCTTCGCTTGCTCCTTTACTTTGCGAGTCGTGCGCTGCCAATCGTTACCCCCGATGCGGCTTATCGTGGGAGGCGACGCGTCCCCTCCGATATAGCGTTGAATCCGGTCGATCTGGTCCGCCGGCACATACAGGGCGTCGCCGCCCGCGTACTGGATATACAGGTAGTCGCGGTCCGTCTCATCCACTCTCCGCTTGACAAGCCCGCGATAGGCCCCGATTCCGTGATGGACGTGCACTACGTAGTCATTCTCCCGCAGGTCCAGGACCGTGGAGATCGCGATCCCCCGGTTCGCGCGCCGACGGGACACGAGCGGCCGCGTGCTCCCAAACAACTCAGCATCCGTCGCCACAAACAGCCCGATGTCCGCGAACTTAAACCCCTGGCGAAGACGACCCTCCAGAACGTAGACGGCAGACGACTGACGGCTGACGGAATCTGATTGCGGATTGCGGATTGCGGATTGCGGATTGTCGTCGGTCGTCGGTTGTGCGTCGTCAGTGAGAGGGAGCTTCAGTTCAGCACAAATCTCCCGCACCCGGTGCGGCTGGTCGCTGACGACCAGGCATTCGGCGCCGTTCTGCAGCCACGTGGAGACTTCGTCGGCGAAGAAGGAGAGGCGGGAACGGTACGATTCCATCGAGGCGGAGGAGACGGCCAGGCGCTGGCGAGGCCGGAATCCCTCGAACGTGCGCGGAAGTTGGGAGAGGATCAGGGAGCGGAATCCGCCGGCGATGCGCTCGAAGCCGTCTTCGCAAGACTGTCCGTGGTCCGCCCCGTGAAGCAATTCGCCTTTCGCGAAACGCCGTTCTCGCGAGTCCGCCAGCTCGGCCCGAAGGCGTTCCCAGTGCGCCTTTGCCTGCGCCGGTTCGTCCAGGACGACGAGCGCGCCATCGACCAAGTAGTCGAGCGCACAGATGGATTCCGGCACCAGATACGGCAGGTGCTCTTCTAAACCATCGAAATAAACGGCGTTCTGGAGGCGCGTGAGATCATCGTCGATCGTTTCGGTGAGAGCGTCGAAGGCCTCGCGGTTCTTCTCCTTGGCGAGCTGCATCTTGCGCGCCTGAAGATCCTCCCGAATCTTTTCGACCGCCGCGTTAACGCGCTCGTCTGTGAGGATGACCTCTCGGGCAGGGCCGATAGTGACTGAATCAAGATCGCCGGTGGAGCGCTGAGTGAGCACGTCGAACGCCCGCAGGCTCTCTATCTCGTCACCGAACAGCTCGAGACGAACGGGGGATTCGGCGGTGCTGGGGTAGATATCGAGGATCCCGCCGCGACGGGAGAATTGGCCGGGCCGGGAGATGGACGTCTCGGATTCGTATCCGATGTTCAACAGCGAAGGCAGCAATCGCTCCAGCTCAACGGATGCGCCCTTGTGGATGGTTATCCTCGGCGCGATTAGATCTTCCGGCGTCGACGTGCGCTGGAAAACCGCCTCCGGAGTCCCAACGACGACGCACGGCTCCCCAAGTGCCAGCGCCGACAAGGCCGCGATCCGTTCGCCCACCGCCACATGGTCCGTGACCGAATCCGCCATCCAGCGGCTTTCGGCGGACGGCAATAGGAAGAGCTCTTCGCGAGGGATTCCGAACTGCCGCAGGTCGTCTAGAATTCGCGCCGCCTGCTCGGCCTGGTAGGTTATGAGGAGCAGCGGTTTCCCGCGGTTCTGGAAGACGCGCGCGAGCAGGAGAGACTTCGCCGCCCCGGCGAGCCCCTCCACCTGTCCTTTCCCGTTTTCCCGGTCTATCTCCGCCAGCAGCGCGTCAAATCCGTCAAGCCGGTCGACCCGCTTCGGCAGCTCCCCTAACCACATGGGCAAGACGCACAAAAAGGCCGGAATCCAAATTGGACCCGGCAGAATCAGCTTCCAATCCCCCTCATTATACCTATCCCCGGGGGAAGAGTGGCGGATGCGCGAATGCGTTTCGAACCCGGACCCGAACCTTCACTGCGACACGCGGAGTGCGTCTTCCAGCGCGAGGGCATAGTCCAGAATCGTCACCTGCGAAATGAGGCCGTTGATGTTAAAGCTATCGCTCCGCCCCCGACCGAACTCCAACGGTCCGGTGTTGGGATTGATTCCGCCGGTGAACGTCATATTCGTTCCGGAGGGCATCTATTCAGCTTCTTGAGGGGAAGAGTTGTCAGGTGGGGCGGGTAGAAGGCCGCGCTCCATTCGCAGGAGGCGATTATCAAGCTCGAGGAGGAGAATCTTGCGCTCGGATTCCGCGGTCTCTCGCTGTCGCTCCAGCTCGAAGAGAATTCGGTGTACGAGAAGCATGAGGCTATCGACCCGGTCATCGGTCTTTTGCTGCCTCTCGCGGAGGTCTTTTTCCGAATCTTCGACCTTCTGGATGCGCCCGAAGAGCGTAAAGAGCTTGCGGCCAAGTTCGGAAAGCTGCTTCTACATGGCCTAAGCCGGGCCCCAAAGGCGCTCCACCTGACGCTTGATCTCGCCGAGCGTTCGATCGATCCGCGCCCCCGTCTCACTGGATTCGGCCCGCTGGCGCTCTCTCTCAGCGTCGCCTTGTTCCATCTTCTCCAACATGCGGTCGATCTCTCGCATATGATGCTCAAATTCCGCCTTGTATTCCGCATCGGTCGGCGTCTGCCGGCTCATAATATCGCTCATTGATGAATCCTCCGTTCTCAGTATAACCCGCCGCTTCTCTCAACTCTCAACTCTCAACTCTCAACTACAACGTCCCCGCCAGCGCATTCCAGACGGCGTTGACGTTGGTCTGGATCGTCGCGTCCGGCGAGGCGGGGGTGAGGGCCGGGTCCGGCGCGCAGGTGGCCAGGGCGAACAGCGGCATATAGGAATCCGGGCTGTTCAGCACCAGCTTGGCGTAGTTCGCGCGGTTCGTGTGGTTCGGCGTGGCCGGCGCTTCCGCCTGAATCGCAATCGCCGCCGAGCACATAGCGACCTGCACCCGCCGCTTAAACTCATCGTCACTAGCCAGATTCCATTGATCCTTGTATGCCTTTCAAGAACGGTTCCCTAATCCCAATTTGGAGACTCATAACTATCGGATCGTAAACTCAGAAGTTGCAGCTTGTACCGCGCCCGCGTCTTAGAGCTCATTGTGCCGCGTGTTTCGTTCCACAGAGTCTTCGCTCTGCGTGCGCTAAGCCCCCTCGATCCGACGCGCAATGGTATCGCATCCAGTGGATCACCTTCTGCTTTAAGTCTGTCACTACCCATGCTTGGAATGGTGCAGAATAGGGTCGATTTACTGGGGTCCTCAGGCGAGTGGACACGTGCCCATACCCGATGAAGACCTTCGAGTCTATCTTTCATATCTGTTGGATCGAGTTCCCAAAACCAATCGCAGATATCGACGAGTAACCCGCCCTGATCGAGGACCCATGCGCCCTGCACGAGCCTATAGTGCCCATGACGTGTCATACCAGACGAAGACCAATCACCTCGTTCAGTTAGTATTTCAAACAATTGATCTGCTTCGGCTTCCGGGGACTTTACGACCGTTGCGCGCGCGGCAGGCGCTTTCAGTTTAGGAGTCTGGACAGCCTTAACTGGCGGGCTCGGACTAGCGGCAGTGGCATTGGCCGTCTTTAGGCTTGGCGATTGCACAGAACAGCCAACCAAGACCACCAAAAACAGCGCGATCACAGATTCTGTAAGATGACGCATTTCAGACCCTGCGACTAAACCACGGGACGGTAGCAATTGGGAATCCGGTAATCCAAGTCATTCTCTGCAATCCACTCGTGCAGATCGCGAATACTGCCGCGTACTCCTGGTTCGTATTTGATCGTACTGAAATCCATGTCGAGGGCAGGACGGATCCGCGGTATAACATCGACAGTCAGTACGGCACGGACCTTTCCTTGCTCACGCAAGACCCAGGTACCGTAAGAAACTTCCTCGCTTGAGAAGTCCTCTTTCTTCCATGATCTTGCAATGTTGCCGTTGTAATGCAGCGCGCTTGTTGGAGTAGAGCATATTTTAGCAACGAGCGGGTTCTGGAGATTCTGATTCGATGGCCGCATCCGCGGGAACCACAGGCATCTAAACGCATGGCTTTTTCGATCGATATGGTCCCAGCCACGTTTCTCTAGCTGGTAGGTTGCTCGTGAATCCCGGCTCTCCATTTTCGGAATCACGCTCCAATCGTCGCGGAGACGGTTTCGGACCAGGGGCCGCGCTCGGAGCGGGTGTTGATCCAGCGCAGCATGTAGTGAGCGACCTGGCCGGCCTGGCCGGTGTCGCATTCCACCGGGTATGGCGCGCGGGTGGCAGTGGCGAGGTATGTCACCTCGGAATCCTTCGTCGGCGTGGGGCACGCCGATCCTGAAGCGCGCTCAATTGAGTAGTTGACTCAAAGAGCCGGGAAAGCGAATCCCCCGGCTCGGTCCTTCGTGTTGCGAACTTCCCTTCGAGGAGCGTCAACCAGGAGTCCAGCGCAATCTTTCCGCCCGATTCCCCAACTCCCCGCCCGATTCCTTTGTCTGAACTCTGATTACGCAGATTATTGGATTTCACGGATTAACGACAGACAGCCATCTGTGTAATCTGCGTAATCCGAGTTCAGACAGTGCTCGGAATCCGTCCGCGAAGGAAGCCGAGCTCTTCTACGCAATCTGCGCCGGTTGGATACACGAATAGTCAGGAGTTGTAGGGGCAGGTCCAACGACGGCAGCAGCTTAGGTCAACCTCATTCGCCGTTGTCGTTACGGCTTTTGCCCGCGCGACGAATCCGGCACGATCAGGGGCACTTCATCCGGCTTGAGGTAACCCTTCCGCCGAGCCTCGCGTTCCATGCCGGCATCGGTGTTCAGAAGCGCGTGCTCCTTTCGGAGCTCCTGCTGCTGAATCTGCATTTCCATGGACTGCTTCTCTAGTCGCTCGTTCTCCTTCGTCATATCCGCGGCCATCAGGAACGGCCGGGCGAACGATGTACCGAGCCACCCAAGCAGCGCGAGCGCCGCAACGACCGCCACGAAGAACAGAGGTCTGGGTCTCCGGATTCCTTTTAACTTGCGAGCCATACGATTGCCTTTCCTACAGCGTCCTGGCGGGTCTCAGCGGCTGTCCGACTACGTGGACCTTGATCAGGTTGGTGTTGCCTGTTACGTAGAGTGGAATCCCCGCGGTGAGGATTACCCGGTCGCCCGGCTTTACAAATCTCCGCTGAATCACCGCATTAATGGACGATTCCATCATCTCATCTGTGTCCGCTGCGCGGTCGATCAGCAGCGGGCGAACTCCCCACGATAGCGCCAGGCTGCGAAACGTTTCCGGGAAGGGCGTTGTGGCGATAACGGGAGTGTCCGGGCGGTATTTCGCGGTCAGGCGCGCGGTCCCGCCGGTGGTGGTGGCGCATATGATGGCGGACGCCCTCAGGGACCGCGCCATCTCTACTGCCGCCTGTGCGACCGATTCCGTGATATTAGGCGGACCGGAACGCGCGGCGCCGAACGCAGCCCGGTCGGGCAGGCACGGATCGGCATTAGCGGCTACTTTCGCCATCATTCTACACGATTCCACCGGGTACGCGCCGGCAGCCGTTTCACCGGAGAGCATCACCGCGTCGGTCCCATCCAGGATCGCATTCGCCACGTCGGTCACTTCCGCCCGCGTAGGCCGCGGATTGCTCACCATCGATTCCAGCATCTGCGTAGCGGTGATCACGGGCTTACCGGCCAGGTTGCACTGCCGAATCACCCTCTTCTGTATCATCGGCACTTCGTCGATAGGAACTTCAACCCCGAGGTCCCCGCGCGCCACCATGATGCCGTCCACCACGTGAAGAATCTGCCCCAACCGGTGGACCGCCTCCAACTTCTCGACTTTCGCGATGATCGGCCGGCATATACCCACCCGGCTCATGACCTCGCGAATTGGGGCGATGTCGTCGGGTCCCCGCACGAAAGAAACGGCAACCCAGTCAATACCGTGGATTAGCCCGAACTCCAGGTCGATTATATCCTTGGCGGTTACGGCAGGGAGGTTAAGGTTGATTCCTGGACACGCCACGCCCTTCCGGCTGCTCAACACACCGCCATCTATCACCTTCGCAAAGAGATCGGAATCCGTCTTGTCGAATATCCGCATCTCCACGTTGCCGTCGTCCGCGATAAGCCGGTCCCCCACCTCAGCCGCCGCGAAGATTGCCGGTACGGGCAGGTTCACCGCCTTCTCGTCGCCCGGCACGTCATCCAGTGTCAGCCGCACACACTGGCCGCGCTTGACCGTCACCGGCCCGGCGGCAATGTTCCCCAACCGCACTTTAGGTCCGCACAGATCCTGCAGAATAGCCAACGGCCTTTCCGACTGCTCGGTCAGATTCCGCAGCAGCTCGATGACCCCTCCATGCTTCTCGTGGTCACCGTGAGAAAAGTTCAGCCGCGCGACATCCATCCCGGCCCGTAGGAGCGCCTGCAGCACCCCCTTCTTCGCCGAAGCCGGCCCAATCGTACAGACTATTTTCGTCCTGCGAGCCATTAGCGCGGAACCTCCGGCAGGGAAGAGTAATCAGTGATCAGTCTCACGTGCGCACAATGGTGGAAACTCATTGCGCGTTATCTGCTTCTGTTCCTGCTCACATACAAAAAGGGCCGGTTCCGATGAACCAGCCCTTACTGATCACTGATTACCGATCACTGATTGCTAACCGCACCCACAGCCGCCGGAGCCACAGCCGCCGCCGGATTGGCCTTCTTCGGTCGCAAAGGACGAGCCGCAGCCGCAGCCGCGAACCGCATTCGGGTTATCGATCTTGAACCCGCCGCCCATGTCGTCCTCGACGAAGTCGACCGACGCCCCGCGAACATACTGGATGCTCAGCGAGTCGACCAGTATCCGCACGCCATGCTGCTCGAGCTCGACGTCGCCTTCTTCGATCTCATCCGCGATCTGCATTCCGTATTGAAGGCCGGAACATCCTCCGCCGGACACGAACACGCGCAGGGCGGCATTCCGAACGCCCTCGCGCTCAAACAGGCCCTTGATCTCCGCAGCGGCCCTCTCGCTCAACGCGACCTCAGAAATGGTTTCCGTTGCCGTAGCACTCATGATCTCAATATTCTCCTTGATGCGCTCCGCACAGTAATCCGCGCGACGCCCACAATGACCATACGTAAATCCCGATTGATTATACGCCCAACACCCTCCGAATGCAACCAACCCGCCAATTCCTGAACGGCGATGCCGAAGGTATAATGCCGCAAGCATCCCAAGGAGTGTTCCATGGAACCCCGCGAACGCCTCATCCTTCCCCTCGACGTCGATAGCGCGGATTCCGCTCTCAGGCTGGTGGAAACGCTAAATCCGCACGTCGGAGCATTCAAAGTAGGGCTGGAACTCGTTAACGCCGCGGGCACGACGATCTTCCAAAAACTACATGATGCGGGGGCCGAACGGATCTTCTACGATGCGAAATTCCACGACATCCCGAACACGGTTGCGGGGGCTGCTCGCGCGTCCGCGCGCCACGGATTGTGGATGATCAATGTCCACGCCGCGGGCGGTTCGCGAATGATCTGCGCCGCGTCCACCGCCCTCCGCGAATCGGGAAGTGATCCGCCAATGCTGATCGGCGTAACGCTTTTGACAAGCATTGCGCCTGAGGAACTTAAGGACGAGCTGCGGATTCCGCTCCAACCGACTGATTATGTCGCCTCATTGGCAAGTCTGGTGAAGGAATCTGGGGGACAGGGAGTGGTCGCGTCGCCACATGAGATCGAGGCAGTTCGCGAATCATGCGGTCCTGGATTTGTGATCGTCACTCCAGGAGTTCGTCCCAAAGGCTCGGGCTCGGGCGACCAGCGGCGCACGATGACCCCGCGGCAAGCTGTAAAATTTGGCGCTGATTATCTCGTTATCGGCCGGCCCATAACCGCGGCGCCGAATCCTGTTGAAGCAGTGATTCGCATACTCGATGAGATTGAGTGAGGAAACAATGCGGACGGTGACTCTTATCCCTGGGGACGGAATTGGGCCGGAGGTGACAGATGCCGCCGTTCGAGTCGTCGAGGCCTCCGGAGCGAAGTTCAAGTGGGACGTGCAGCAGGCGGGTGCAGAGATGATGACCAAGCACGGCACCGTCCTGCCGGAGGAAGTGATCCACTCGATAGCGCGGCATGGAGTGGCGCTGAAGGGTCCAATCACAACACCCATCGGCACGGGATTTACCAGCGCAAATGTGAACCTCCGCAAGCGCCTCAACCTATACGCGAACATCCGGCCCGCCAAGACCCTGCCGGGCGTGAAGACCCGCTTCGAAAACGTCGATATCGTTGTCGTCCGCGAAAACAGCGAGGACCTCTATTCCGGGCTTGAGCACATCGTCATCCCGGGTGTGGTCGAGAGTCTCAAGATCATCACTGAGACCGCCTGCCTCCGAATCGGCAAGTATGCCTTCGAATACGCCAAATTGCACGGCCGCAAGAAAGTCACCGCCGTTCATAAGGCGAACATCATGAAGCTGGCGGACGGTCTCTTCCTCGAATGCCTCCGCCGAATCGCCCGCGGGTTTCCGGACATCGTATACGACGAGCTCATCGTGGACAACACCTGCATGCAGCTCGTCACAAGACCGGAGCAGTTCGACGTCATGGTCATGGAGAACCTGTACGGCGACATCATCTCCGACCTCTGCGCGGGCCTCATTGGCGGCCTGGGTCTAACCAGCAGCGCAAACATCGGCGAGAACGGAATCGCAATGTTTGAAGCCGTGCACGGCTCCGCCCCTGACATCGCCGGACGGAATCTGGCCAACCCTACCGCCTTGATTCTGTCAGCAGTCATGATGCTCCGTCATATGGGCGAGATGGACCGGGGCCAACGCATCGAGAAGGCCGTACTCGACGTTCTCGCGGAGGGAAAGCACATGACCGGCGACCTTGGTGGCAAAACTACGACCACCGATTACACCGACGCCGTCATCGCGAAGCTGAAGTAATCAAGCCGCGGATTCCGCATCCGGTCCCGGAAGCTTGTAGGCGCCTAGCTGGCGCTCGATATATGAGATGAAGGCATAGATTACGAGGAATAGGACTATCGAAGCGGCGTTGGTCACCATGAGCGGCCAGATATCTGTGAATCCTGCGCTATATGCAGTTATTGGCCGCCCAGCGACATATCCGGCGTGCGCCTTTGCGCCCAGCGCCCAGGGCAAAACTTCGGCCAGGTAATACCAGTTGAATCCGAGAATCGAGTAGAGCTTAAAGCGGAAAAAGAGCCCGGCGCCGGTCGCGCCCCACGCCCCGCTTGCTGCAACTGCAAGCATAGCATTCGGAATCCACGCTTCGAGGGCAGCGTCATACCAGCGCGGAAATACCGCTGTAACGGTTGCATCCGCCGCGCGGTCTGCCTGGGCGACGGGCACAAAAATCCACACGGCGACAGTGAAAACCACCGTCGCCGCAAAGAACCACCGGCCAATCCGATTCATGAGAGTCAACCGCCCGCGCCTACGGCTGAACGCTACAGCAGCAGCCGTCCAGAACAAAACCGATCCCAGCATCCAGAGATAAAGCACTTGGGCCGTCCTCGCGCGTCACTTCATTGCGCGGACTCCCGACTTGATGCCCTCCAGAATTACTTCCCCGATTGTCGACCCATAGAAGGACATAGTCGGTTCATACTTGCCTGCCTTATACTGGTCAGCGGTCACGATGTATCCAAGCCATCCGTTTGTCAGCGCCACTACCGCCGCCCGCGTAATTCCGGAATCCCTCAATAATGCCTTCACCGCCAACCCAATTGGAGTCGTGGGCTCCCCAGGAAGGCCCGCAAGAACCACATCGCCAATCCGCACGAAACTGATCTCGCACTTCCGCGGCATCATGCGGTCCACCAGCTCGATCGCCTGCTCGCGGGTGGCTTTGAGCTGTGCCGAGGCAAGCAGAAAGAACGGGTGTGGAGTCACTGCCGGAAGGTCTACTGAATGCGCCCAGGCTCTCAGAATCGGCGCGGATTCCATCTCAACCGAGTCATAAAGCGCCTTTGCCTTGTCCGACAACTTGGCCGCGTAAATCTCGATTTTCTCGGCGGGTGTACCCGCATCGGAGCCGTGGGGAGACGCGTCGCCTTCCGCGCCGTTAAGGAACAGACAGACCGCCCCCGGAATCCGCGCCTCCATAACCCGCTGGAAACTGCCCGACCAATCGCCGGAGACCTCCAGCATCTTGTCCCCATAGTAAACCGGGTGGGCTGCGTAGTTGAACACAGCCGCGATCACCTTGCCATCGGAATCCAAGACTTTGACCGCCGTCATCTGGTCGTCCGTGACGTTTTCGCCGCGCCGATTTCGGTTAAGCCCGATCTGATCCGCCTGCCCACTGCCGACTCGCCCCGGCTTCAGCCGCGCGTTCGCCTCCGTAATGGATTGCGCGATTCGGTCAGCCACCCATTCGAGTATCTTTGGGTCGAACACTGGCAGCGTGCTCTGATGCCCGGTGTTCCCGCTGTGCAAAACGAGAGGATCCAGCGCGGAATGCGTGTGAGTCGCCGCGAGAAACAGCCCCGATGCCGGAATTCCTGTCGCAGCCACCCGCGAGGCGACCGCGTCCTTCACGTTCGCCGGGAGAAAGCAGAGCTCAACCGAGACTACAGCCAATTTTGCCGTTCCGTGGCTCAGGACCAGAGCGCGCGCATAACAGGTATCGTGGATTCCGCTCGCCTTCTTCGTCAACCGCTCCGGCGCTACATATCCACCAAGGGGATATGAAAACTCCTTCGGATCCGGCGTAACACTCACGCGCGACGCGCCGGCCAGGAGGTCAGCACGGGCAGGCGCTGAGAGACAGATAAAGACAGCGAGGAGAAGCATGGAAGAGTGGAAGAGTGGAAGACCCAGACTCGCCAACCTGGGGCACCCGGCCACTTGAACGCCCGAACGCTTGAACGTCTGCATTTCGCTACCCTTCTCTCACGACCTTTAGACCTTCGAATTCGAAATGGAATGGAATTTCATGGCCCCCTAACGCTGTGATCGAATCTACAACCGCGAATCGATCCTCGAGTTCTGCTACGAAAAGGAGACAACCTCCACCGCCGGCCCCACATGCTTTGCCTGCTAGCGCGCCGGCTTTTCGGGCCGCCGTGAACAGAGTCTCAATGGTCTCATTGGTCACGGACGCATCCAGAGCCTTCTGGTTCTCCCAACTTTCTCCGATCAGCGCCGCAAACTCGTCAATGTTCTCTCCCTGGAGTGACTCTCTCATGCGATACGCGCCATCTCGCAGCGAATAGAGCGCCTTGACGGTCTCAGGCGCTCCGCGTCGAAATGCGCCCCAAACGTTTTCATGAATATTCGAAGAGAGGCGCGACTTACCTGTGTACCACAAGATGAGCCTGCGCTCTAGTTCCAGAGCGAAGGAAGGGGAGATCGCCAGGGATTCAACCTCCACTGCCTCGCCGAACTGGAGAAAGCTGAATCCGCCAAGCGCGCTTGCGTACTGGTCCTGTTTGCCGCCGAGGATTCCGAGAAGGTCCTCGAGCCGGAATGCCAGCTCCGCAATCCTTGTGCGGTATTCCAGTCCGGAGTCAAACTGAGATTCGATGAGGCTGAGCCAGCAGACGTTTAGCGCGGCGGAGGTACCAAGGCCGGAACCCGAAGGAAGGTCGCTGTGGTAGGTTACGCGGATTCCCCCTTCACCGGGGCCAGGGTCTTCAATCACCTCTAACCGGCCCTCGACATACCGGTCAATGGTCGCGTTTACGACGGCGCCGCCCGCCCCGCGAGCAAAAACCGGGACGTCAGTCCACGCCCCTGCAAAGTCGATTCGAACGGGCGCCCGGCTAGTTATGACCATCGGCGCTTCGTCTACTGTCCGGTAGCGGCTCCCGCGCGAATTCTCTCCGCGGCCCGGTGAACAGACCGCGTCCGCAGCGCGGATTCACTCTCCATTACTTGCAGGCCGGCGCAAGGTTCCGGATAGATCAAGCACTCGGCGCCTGCATTCAGAAGCGCGCAACGCACGGCGTCCGCGTTGTCGGCCAGCGCAAGTATCGTTCCTCCGCCGCCGGCTCCGGCAAGCTTAGCGCCGTACGCTCCGGCTTTCCTGGCTGCTTCAATGAGCCGTTCATTCTGAGGTCCCGATCCACCCAGGTCGGCAACGATCCGATGGTTTTCGTTCATGAGCGCGCCCAGCGCCGGCCAATCGCGAGAGAGCAGCGCGCGTTTCCCCTCGCGCGCAAGGGCGGCGATCTTGACGAATGCGTCGCGGACGACCGGGTCTCCTGCCAGCCACCGCGCTCGGGGACTCTTGTGAACGATGCCGGAATCGTGCGGTATCCCGGTGTGCGCAGCGATCAACGGCAGCCGGGAGATGTAGGGCTTGAGAGACTCCACGGTCGCCATCGGCTCGTCGTCCCGCTGTTCGAGGTCTTCCTTGCCGGCGAAGTCCATGAAGTTCACCCCGCCAAACACCGCCATGTGCTGGTCCTGAAGCCCGCAGAGAATCCGCATCACTCGCGCCTCTACCTTGCGCGCCGTCTCCGCCAGTTCCCACGGATTGAGGCTAAGCCCGAGGTATCGATCCATTGCACCGACTGCGGCGACGACCAACGCGGTCGATCCGGCCATGCCGGCCTGCATCGTGACCTCGGTTGTAAGCGACAGGGAGATTCGGTGCTCGCGAGGGTCGATTCGGAAATAGATGAGCGTAGCCCGGCAGATATCCAGAAGGTCCTTCTGAATGACCAGGTCATCTAGATTGTCGACCTCTTCTACCTGGCCGCCGGACGAAATAACAAGCCGATCCGACGGCGCCAGCTCGCACCGCGCCCGCTCACGCGTAGTAACGCTGATGACGCTGCCCCCATACATGTCGGTCGGATTACCAACGATTCCGCACCGGCCGGGGGCGCTCGAAACAATCATATAGTTCCTCTGACTGTGGCTTTTCGAACGAGTACTCCAGCTTACCCCAAATGCAGAGCTGTAGATTCACTCGGCCATTGACGCGACTCAAAAGTCCAGCGACTATTCCCCTCCGTAAATATGAGCGTAGTAGTCCCACGCCGGTTCTGTCGCCATCCGTATATAGGAGACCTGTCCGGCGTGGTAGTAGTCCTCGGAAGAGAGAAACGGAATCCCGGAGCCGACTTTCATCTTGGCGCCGAACGCGGAGAACTCGGAATCCAGGGGGACGCCGGTGAATCTGGCTGCGATGTACGCGCACAGCTTCTCGTGCGACTCTTCCAACAACTCCATCGCCTTTCCCTTATCGCCGCCCGATTCCGCGATGGCAGCTTCCCGAATCGACTCGTACTCCGGCTCGCCGCCTGTCTCGAGCGCCTGCATCGCCGCGCGGTCATCGACTACGATGTGAACGATCGTCTCGTAAATGCTCATGCATTCCGGATAGGGCTTCCACGTCCACTGGTCCGCGGACAACCCCTTCAGATGCTTAAGAAAATGCAGGCGGGAACCGCGCAGTCCTTCAATCAAGTCCTCCACTCCAAATGCCATCTCCATCTCCTTATTTGACTAGTCCTGGTTCTCAACACTTAACGCTCAACACTCAACACTCAAGGATCTCCGTTCTGAAAGGAGTTGACGGGTCCCAAACGAATACGGATGGGCGATGAAGCCATCCGTCAAAAACGTGGTCATTCTTGGCTCCACCGGTTCCATCGGGACCCAGACTCTGGACGTGATCGAGCGGCTGGCGGGAAGGGTCAGAATCGTCGGACTAGCGGCAAGGCGCAGCGCCGAGCTCCTGGCCTCGCAGGCACGTCGCTTCGACGTAACCCATCTGGGCCTCGTAGACGCCGATTCCGCGGTTCAATTGAAAGCCCTTTGCCCAGAATCAACAGTCTATTCCGGAATCGAAGGGATGGCGCAGATTGCCTCCCGCCCGGACGCAGATCTCGTCGTCGTCGCGGTGGCAGGCGCGGTCGGAATCCTTCCCACGCACGCGGCGATAGAGGCGGGAAAGGATATCGCCCTGGCCAGCAAGGAGGTACTCGTCGCGGCAGGCGAGCACACAATGCGGCTGGCGCGCGAAAAAAACGTTCGGATTCTGCCCAGCGACAGCGAGCATTCCGCCATCTTCCAGTGTTTGCAAGGCGCCCCGGATAAGAGTATCGAACGGATATTCCTCACGGCGTCCGGCGGACCCTTCCGCAACACCCCAAGAGAGGAACTTACGCGCGTCACGCCTGAGCAAGCTCTTAGGCACCCTACCTGGAATATGGGCGGCCTGGTTACGATTAACTCCGCGACCCTGATGAACAAGGCGCTGGAGATCATCGAAGCGCGCTGGCTATTTGACGTGCAGACAGAATCCGTCGAGGTGCTGATCCACCCGCAGAGTATCGTCCATTCGCTCGTAAGATTTACGGACGGCTCGGTCCTGGCGCAGCTCGGCCTCCCGGACATGCGGCTGCCAATTCAATACGCGCTCACCTACCCTGAGCGGCCGGACACCGCGCTGCCAAGGATGAATCTGGCGGAGATCGGTTCCCTGACTTTCGAAGAGCCTGATGAGGAGAAGTTCCCGGCGCTCCGGCTTGGGCGCGAAGCAGCCCGAGCCGGCGGTACGATGCCGGCGGTGATGAATGCCGCGAACGAAGTGGCTGTGGACTATTTCATTCGGCAGAGAATTCCGTTCACTGGTATTATTGATTCCGTGGAAACCGTCATGGAACGTCACTCCGTAATGGACTCCACGTACGACAATGTACTGGCCGCAGATTCCTGGGCCCGAGATACAGTCCGGGCCCTTTTGTAAGTCGTGGTATGGAAGTGTGGAAGTATGGAGGTATGGAAGCGAGAGTCTTCCACACTTCCACACTTCCACACTTCCATACTGTAGTTCATCCGGAGCTTAATAAACCTTGGACGTTCTGACCATACTCGATACCATTCGAGGCGTTTTCAACCTCCTCATTATTCTGAGCATCCTCGTGGTGGTGCACGAGTGGGGGCACTTCATCGCCGCCAAGTACTTCAAGATGCGCGTGGAGGAGTTCGCCCTCTTCTTTGGCAAGGTACTCGTCCGGCTTGGCAAGCGCGGTGACACCGAATACAACATCCGCGCGATTCCGCTGGGCGGCTTCGTTCGGATTGCGGGAATGGAAGCGGACGACATTTCAGGAGGCAGGCCGGTCCTCGAGGCAATCCGCAATCCGCAGTTCAAAGGCGATGACGCGCTGGGTAGGGTGATCAAGGAGCTCGATGACGAGACCATGGCGGGAATCGATCCCACCAAGATCACGCAGGAGTTCCGCGAGCTTCTTCAGCAGTCCATTGGTCCGGACGGAAAGCTTACGGATACTGGAATCTCCGATCTCCATGGCCTAAAGCGCTCACCGAGGATCAACACGGATGAACATAAGCTCCTGGACATCGTGCTCCAGGCCCATTCGCGCGCCACGGATCCCGGACTCTACAGCCAGAAACCCATCTATCAGCGCTCGATAGTCATCTTTGCTGGCCCCTTAGCCAGCCTCGCTTTCGGATATCTGCTTTTCTGCGTCATGGGCATGACAGTTGGCATACTCGACGAAACGGCCAAGGCGACGAATCAGATCCATCTCCAACAGGACATGCCGGCCCAGGCTGCCGGCCTGAAGTCAGGGGACCGAATCGTCGAAGTAAATGGTAAGCCGACTCCAGACGGCGAGTCGCTCGTAAAGAGCATCCATCCGAACCCCGGGAAGCCCGTACTGCTTACCGTCAAACGCGGACCGACTACCTTGAAGGTCTTGGTGACGCCGAAATCCTTTGAGAAGAAGGACGCCAAAGGCAAGACGGTCATGGAGAGTGGCAAACCCGTGATGATCGGCCGTATTGGCGTGGTGCCAACGCCCGAGTTAAAGCGTCTTGGCCCCGTGGAATCCATCACCCGAGGCACCCTGTCCACTGTTTTCTACG
>JBKJZI010000017.1:0-6648 GCA_046715155.1 Chthonomonadales bacterium
GTAGAAGACAGTCGCTTAGGCTGCGGGGTCTTCCACACTTCCACACCTCCACACTTCCACACTATGCAAACAGTCCCGGTATCCCGGGCGAATCACGCACGATGCGGGCTTCGCGGAGCTTGAGTGAGACGTCCATGCCGAGGAATCGGCACAGCTCCATGTAGGTATCTTCCGGGGAGATCGGCAGGCTCGCCGGGTACTGCGCCCGCGCGTCACTCGAACCGATCACCCGGCCGTTCTCCATCCCGCCGCCTGTGATGATGTAGCTGTACACGAACGGCCAGTGGTCCCGTCCCGCAGCCCCATTCACCGGAGTGCGTCCAAACTCGCCGGTCACCAGAACCAGCGTTTTCTTGTCCATCCCGCGCTGGTGGACGTCTTCGATAAGTGCCGACACCGACCTATCCAGTTCCGGTAGCTGCTTCTTCAAGCGCGGGAAGTTGTTATCATGATTGTCAAATCCGAGGTTATCGATCTTGTCATTGATCGGATGCGCTCGCCAGTTGATCTGTATCATCCGAACGCCGGCCTGGACAAGCCGCCGGGCCATCAGCAGGCCCTGACCGAACTGCGTCATGCCGTACCTCTCGCGAACGGCCGACGTCTCCTTGCTCAGGTCGAAAGCCTGCTTCACCTTGGGCGAAGTGACCAGCGAGAACGCGCGCTCATAAGCGGAATCGTATACACGGGTATCCGCGGATTCAATAGCCTTTTGGTAACGGTCCACGTCCCGCAGCAGCTCGCGGCGCAACTTCAGCCGGTCAGACGAGATCGAGGCGGGCGGCGTAATGGAAGCTGCCAGCTTCTCGAAGGGCTCCAACGGGTCATAAATGCGGAATGGCAGATTCCCTGCGCCCAGGAAACCGGCATCCTGCCCAATCGGCCCATTCCCCGCAGTATCCCACATGCGGTGCCCGATCTGCACGGCATTCGGCAGCGCGCTCTTCTGGGTGAGAAACTTGTTGGCTACAGCGCCAATGCAAGGCGCCTCACGCCCCGCCGCGACCTTATTGCCGGTAAGCGTATAGTGGGCGGCCTGCGCGTGAATAGTCTGATCGTGAGTAGCCGAGCGGATGATCGTGTACTTATCCGCCATCTTCGCCAGCATCGGCAGTTGCTCGCAAACCTGGATTCCGGGCACGTTCGTCGCGATCGGGTTGAACTCACCGCGAATATCCTTCGGCGCGTCCGGCTTCATGTCGAACGTATCCTGCGCCCCCGGCCCGCCCCAAAGGAACACGAGAATAACCGACCGCTCGTGATCGACTTCCGCCCCCGCCTTCTGCGCCGCAAACAGCCCGGGCAGGCTCAACCCCATAAACCCCGCCGCCCCGAGCTGAATAAACTCCCGCCGCGAAATCCCGTCGCAGTTCGCCACCGTTTCATGTGCCAGGTTGATCATTTATGCCTATCAATCCGCGTGCGCGAGTCTCAAATATAACTCACGATTGCTCCCGATTATGTCAGAAATAAGGCGTTCCGTCTCCGGATTCCGGTTCATCAAAGAGTCGCTAAGTACGAGCTCGCAATACTCGCTTAAGGAAACTCCAAGCCTTTCGGCTTCGCTCCGGATCCGTTCGACCAAACCTTCAGGCAGAGTCACGAAAATCGTCAAATTCACTTTAGTCGCTGCAGAAAATAGGCTTCCTCGGTTATTATTCGGCGCCCGATCCGCCTCACCTTTTCCTCATGTGTCACCACAAGTCGTTCTGCGTGGCGAACCACCAACGCTTCGATCGTAATGCGCTTGCGCTCCGCTCCACCCTGAGCCGCTCCAATACTGCGTCATCAAAACTGACCGTTAAGGATGTCAACGTCTAACCTCACTCACAACATGCGAGCCTTCCCCTAACATACTACCAAACTCCCGCGGCGCTCGCAAAACATTTGGAACGCAGGTCTTCGGACAAGCGACCACCGCTGCCGTTCGTCCGGAGGACGACTGCGACCAAACGGGGATTTTAATCCCCGGTCGGTTCTCAGTGGTTGAACAGGAACTCTTTGCTGTTTATCAGCACCCATATCAAGTCTTCGAAGGCTTTTCTGCGCGCTGTGGCGGATTCGGAGGAGGCGGAACATGCGCGGCGGATTGCGCCCAGTCCGGTTATGCGCTCCGCAGATTTCGGGGCGCGGCCCAGCGCCGTCCAGTAGAGCGTATCGAATACTTCGGAATCCGCCTTCCCGTCCTTGATCAGCCGGTCTACAATTCCGCCGTCCGCGCTCACCTTCTTGTTCAGGGCCTCGTTGCTGATGAGCAGGAGCGCCTGGGAGGTGTTCGGTTCTTGGCTGCGCTCACATTCGCAGGTTATCTGTCTCGCCGGCCGGCCAAAACTGTCCATAAACTCGGATTTCACCGACGTGTCCGGGAGCTGGAACGCCCGGAATCCCACCGGAATCCCCTGGAACTTCTCCTGCTCCCCCGTCACCTGAGAGATCGCGTCCAACATCTGTTCCGCGCTGAGCCGGCGAACGAAATACCGGCTGTAGTGCCGGTCGTCCAGCCGGTTCTCCGGAATCGCCGCCGAAGACCGCTGGTAAGTCTGCGACGTTACGATGGTCCGAATCAGTCGGCGCAGGTCGTACCCGCTCTTCACAAAGTTATCCGTCAGCGCGTCCAACAGCGCTGGGTTAGAAGGCGGATTCGTCTCCCGCAGGTCGTCCACTTGCTCCACCAACCCGCGACCCATTAAGTGCGCCCAAACTCGATTCACGATCGAACGCGGGAAGTAATAGCTCTTCGGCGAGACCAGCCAATCGGCCAGGAAGCCGCGTCGGTCCTGGCCCCCTTTGGACGGAATCTCCGGCCCGGCCAGCGGTTTCGGAGGTAGAGGCCGTCCGAGTCGAGGCTGCTCGATTTCACCGTCCGGAGCGTTGTAAACCGTCATCTCCTCGTCGATCCATATCCGCCCCTCGCCCTTATTCTTCACCCGCGCAAACAGGTTCGCCATTCCGTAATAGTCGTTCTGCGTCCACCGCTCCATCGGGTGGTTGTGGCAGCGGGCGCACCCGACGCGGATTCCGAGGAATCCCTGGCTGAAGTTCTCGGTAAGCTCCTCGGGTTTTAGGGCATTCCGATAATAATTCGCCGGTCCGTCGAGGAACGTGTTGCCGGTGGCCGTTAGAATCTCGCGCACCATCTGGTTCCAAGGCTTGTTCGTTCGTACGCTGTCGTGGATCCACGCATAGTACGCCCACATCCCCTTGTCCTTCAACGCAAGCCTGCTCACGCGGAACAGGTCGGACCACTTGTAGGCCCAGAAGTCGACGTAGGCAGGCGAGGCCATCAACCCATCGATGAGCTTGGCGCGCTTGACGGAATTGGAATCCGCGACAAACCGCTGAACCGCTTCCGGCTTTGGAAGGGTGCCCGTAAGGTCGAGCGATAGCCTTCGGATAAACTCGGAATCCGTTGATATCTTCGATGGGTAGAGTCGCAGCGACTTCAGCTTGTCCAGAACATGCGTATCGATGAAGTTCGCGCGCGGCAGCTTCGCATAGGCGGCGGGGTCGATCTTGTTCGGATAGGGGACCGCGACCATCGCCACCGCGACCTTATCCTGATACGATACCGTGATGGCCGTTTCGCCCAGTCCGGTCATCCTCACGCTCCCGCTCGGCGCCGCCGTGGCGACATTCTCGTCGTTTGTCTCGAAGCGCGCCCAATGCGTTACGTCACGGCTGGTTCCATCCGAGAATCGCGCGGTAACGCTTACCCGATGCGAAGCGTTAGGGGAAAGGACTACTGAACGAGGCCGAGCCTCCAAAGCGATCAGGCGGGCATCCCTCGCGCCCGGCCCCGGAGCGCCCTGAGACAGCCAGGTAGAAAGGATGCGGTGCTCGATTGATTCGCGACGCAGTACTGGCCCTCCCCGATGCGGCACTTCGAGGAGAGGCTTGCGCAGCAGAAGACTTCGTTCCGGCCGCGTCTTGTCTATTCGCCGGCCGGAGCCGCTTCGAGTAATGGAGGCGTGGTCCAATTCAGGAGCGTACCCGCGGAGAGACAGACGGAATCCATTCTTCCCCGCCGCGGCCCCATGGCAGGCCCCCTGGTTGCATCCGGCCCGGGTCAGAACGGGAATCACGTCGTTGACAAAGCTGACAGGGCTAAACGGAGGGGATTCAGCCGCCGCGGGAGCCGCGAAGGATACGAGAAACAAGCCAATAGCCGCAATTCCAACCAAGGGCGCTCTCCGGGGAATTCTGCCTACATTATATCAGCTTGCCCCTATGAGCTGCCCGTTTACGAAATCCTTCGAGTCGGCGAAGGCCGACTTTGCCATACGTAGCCGCGACTTACAGTCGCCGGGTACTGTCGCGTGCTGAGGGGAGGGCGCTGCCAAGCAGCGTGCGGAATCGAATGCGGTACGAGGCGATCTCAGCGGAATCGCGGGAATGGACTTCAAACGGGGACTCTGCGGACGCGGCGATCACGGGCGATTCTATGAGGCCGGAATCCACCCGAACTAGCTTGCCCGCGGAATCGAAATACTCCACGACCGTTTCGACGTTCCGGAGACGTTTACCCGATCGGTTCGCCACAGTGCCCACCACGGTAAGGTATCCGAGCCGTCGCTCGGCGCGGCTGTCTCGAAGTATCACAGACGGATTTCCGGATTCCTCTCCCGCCAACTCCGCAAGCTCAGCCGTCGCCGGCCAGAGCATCCGCGCGCCGACCATCGCGCCCAAGGCGGCAGCAGTAAAACCAATAGCCAGAACGGCCAATAACCGAGGACGGGGAAGAGCAATCGATGGCAGCATGGGAATTCCCGATCGGCGCGACGGGACAAAAGCGCTCAAATATGTCCTCCAGCAGTCATATGGACACTATAGCATAGTAGGTGTAAACCTGTCAATCAGTATTTGAACCAAACCCGGCAATTATACGGGGTTCTAGACGCAATCATAGTGAGGTTAAGTTCCCGAGACTTATAATTTCGGTATTTAAGCACCATCCCGACCGTTCGAACGATGGCTCAAACGCAGAATCTGCTAACGCGCTGCGTTCTCCCAGAAACGAAAATAGCCCGGCGCTGTGCGCCGGGCTGCTCTGGTGACACATAGTCGTCAGCGAACGAAAATTCCGTGGACGCTTTCCCAATTGCGCGTGATATAGTCACCCACAGTGGTCAACAAGATGATGAGAAACGCGAACCCGGCGCTCGCCCACAGCCAGGTGAGCCGGCTGCTATACCTCGTCCCCATAAAGAAAAGGATGACCAGAACTGCTTTGACGATGGCAATGGCGAGCGCCACGGCATTGTTAAGCGGTCCCAGGTTGATATAGGACACTGCCACGGTGACGACCAGGAGGATAATTAGCGCGATGTACACCAGGATATAGAGCGACACCGGTTGTACGTGATGTTCTTCAGCGTGATCGTGTGCCATAGCGTTACTTCGGAATCAGGTAGTAGAGCGGGAACAAGAAAATCCAGACAAGGTCCACGAAGTGCCAGTAGAGCCCCGCCATCTCCACCGGCATGTAATACTGCACGAGCGGGCTGTCCTTCCAGATAAGAAACGCCAACACGCTAAGAATGATCATCCCGATCAACACGTGGATTCCGTGGAGACCGGTGGTGGCAAAGTAGAGCACGAAGAACATCTGGAAGCGGTCCTGGGGCACGATGTTTTGTGACTGCGCAACGCCCCCGCTGGGAACTCCCGGAGCTGCTCCCACTCTTTCGCCCGAGTGTTCAGCGGCGGCGCCGGGCAGCGGCGTCCCGTGCGATACGTACTGAAACGTCGGCCCGGGGAAGTGGTGGTGGCTAAATTTCTCGCTATACTCGAAATACTTGACCACCAGGAAGATGCCAGCGCAGAAAACCGTTAACAGCAAAAAGATTATCGTCGCCTTTTTCGCCTTCAGCATCCACGCGCGCACGGCCAATACCATCGTGAAGCTGCTCGACAGCAGCACAAAGGTGTTGAACAGCCCCATCATCCGGTTCAGATTGGTGGATGCCTCCGCCCATATTCCGGGACTCGTGTAGCGGTAAACCAGGTAGGCAAGGAAGAGGGGACCGAAGAAAATAACTTCCTGCGCCAGGAAGGCCCACATTCCCGCCAGGTAGGAGTCGGTCTGCTGCTCCATATTGACGAACTGATGGGCCACCAGCGGATCGTGGTCGTGTTCGTGCCCGTGCTCGTGAGCGTCGGCGTGCCCCTTGGCGACTTCTACGCTCACCGCTCTCCTCCCATCGGTCCTTCATGCGGCCCGGCCGGCGTTAAATCGTGCTCTTCATCCGCCAGGATTTCATCCTCGATACTGTACTCGTATGCCTCCCACGTCACGACCGGCGTCTCGTGGAAGTTCTCGGTTGGCGGCGGCGAGGGAGTCATCCATTCCAATCCCACCGCGCCCCACGGATTCGGCCCCGCGATCTTCCCCCACTTCAGCGACCAGAGTAGATAGATCCCCGGAATCGCGATAGATACCGCGAGTACCGACGCGCCGGCTGACGAGAGCACGTGCCATACCTGCCACTCGGGCGCATAGTAGTGGTACCGCCGCGGCATCCCCAGATAACCCAGGATAAACTGTGGGAAGAACGTCAGGTTGAATCCGACGAACGATAGGCCCGCCGCCAGCCCCGCCCATCCCTGTGGATACAGCCGCCCGGTCATCTTCGGCCACCAGTAGTGCAG
>JBKJZI010000018.1:0-22819 GCA_046715155.1 Chthonomonadales bacterium
CGTCAACAGCCCGTCCGGCCCGCAGATTATCTTCGTCACCAGCAACCGCGTTATCACCGAGGAGATCGGAGCGCAGAGCGGCGCCAACGTCACTACGGTCGTGCCCGCCACCATCTCCGGCCGTCTCAGCCGCCCCGGCGAAGCCGATACCTACACGATTCAGGGGACGGGAACCTATGAGTTCGAATCCATCGGCGCACGCCTGGGTTCGCCGGCATCCCCGCGTCTCACCCTTCTCAGCGCGGAAGGAAGACGGATTGGACAGGTGAATCCCGAAGGGCGAGCCTCCTGGAACATCGAGCGCGGCAAGACCTATTCGATGGTGGTGGAGGACGCAACAGGCAAAGGCGGATCCGAATTCGTCTATGTCGTCGAGGCACGTCCGGTTAAGCCGGTAATCGAGATGATCTCACGGCCGGATAACATCACGGTTCGTCCCGGTATGTCCACCGCCGTCCAGGTCATTCTCACTCGGCGCGAGGGCATTGCCGGCAATGTGGAGGTGACCGTGGAAGGTCTTCCGCCCGGCGTGACTGCCCAGGAATGTCTGCTCCCTCCCGACAAAAATGACGGCTATCTGATTCTGACCGCTGCGCCCGACGCTAAAGCCTCTACCGCCACGATCCGAATTATCGGAAACGCCAAGGGCGCAGGAGGCGCACGGGCGGTTGCAATTCCGCAGGACCTATATCGGCTGAACAACCAGGAGCGCACCGTAAACCGGCAGGAGCAGGTGCTCGCCATCCGCGGCAAGCCGGAGTTTTACGCCTCCTTCATGTCAGACGGTCCGCTGCGCGTTCATCCCCGCAAGGGCATAAATGTGAAAGTAAAGATCAACCGCCAAGAGGGATTCGCCGGCCCGGTCGTCGTTCGGCTCCTTAATCTCCCACAAGGTTGGACGGCGAATGACGCAACCGCCGCGCCGAACACCGATGAGGTAACGCTCTTCGTACGTCCAAACGGCCAGAACACCACCCCGTTCATCCAGCGGGACACCAAACTCGCCTCTATCAACGCCGTCCTGGAAGCCGAATCCGGCGACATGCGCTTCGCCTTCGGAATCATGCCCGTCGCCAGAGCCGTTCAAATTGACGACTGAACCACCTCGTTCGCGTCAGGCCGAATTCGGTTTTCGGCTATTTCAAACGTCCAATCCTACGGAGCGCATGAGCTCCAGCGCGTTGCTCTTTGTCACCACACCCGCCTGCAGGTGGTAATCGAAGCGCATCTCCCCGTTCTCCATGTGATCCTGGAAGTGTACGTTTTTTGCTCCAACTGTTGGATCGTCCGCGATACGCGCCAGGGCGAGGTCGTGCGTTGTTACGAGCCCGACCGCACCCTTCCCTACCAGCGTCCGGACCACGGCCTCCGCGCCGATGAGTCGGTCATGTGAGTTCGTTCCATGCAGAATCTCGTCCAGCAGAAAGATAAGCGGGCCGGAATCCGCCATCTCCACGATCTGTCGGAGGCGGAGAACTTCGGCATAGAACCGCGAAACGCCGCCGAGAAGTGAATCCAGAGTCCGAATAGACGCCCCTATCTGAATCGGAGAGATTCGCAGCGATTCCGCCCTCACCGGCGCGCCCGCCATCGCCAGCACCGCGTTGACTCCGACCGTTCTGAGAAGTGTGCTCTTGCCCGACATATTCGATCCGCTAACGATCCACACCAGCGCGGAATCCCCCAGCGAAACGTCGTTGGGGACCGCGCGAGATTCCGGAATCATCGGGTGGCTCAGCCCCACTCCTTCGAAGCGGATTCCGTCCTCGACCACTCCCGGAAACGGATCGCTCGGATGCTCGTATGCATAGCCGGCCAGGCAGCACAGCGCTTCGAATTCGCCGATGGCATCGAGCCAGTCTTCCAGATATCTGCCATTCGCCTCGCGCCAGCGCTCGATAGCATAGGCATGCCACGTCGTCCACAGCAGCAGGGCGGCTATTGGCGCAAAGACAACGTTCCGCCGCGCATTCAGCCGGTCAACCAATCCGGCCAGACGCCCGATTCGCGCCGAAGCCGGCTGCCCGGCAACCTCTACCCGGTCCCACAGCGCGCGCAGCATAGCGGACGAGAACCGCTGTTTCTCAATCAACACCAACAGCGCGGCCAGCTTCTGCAGGTCCCAGGCCGGTTTGTCGACCGCCCTGATCACCTTCCTAACCCGGCTGCGAACCGCGCTTTCCCAAGCCTGACCCGCCATCGCGAGAATAAGAAACGGAATCCACGCACCTACAGCCATGCCGTATATTGCCGCGGCCACCGTCACTGCCCCCAAAACGGCAGCGGCCGTAGGGACGGCTGACTGGGCCAGGATACGGGGATTCCGTCCCCACTGCGAGAGCGATTCCGGGTCGACTCCCTTAAGGCCTTCTTCCCCAAGGGCCGCCATCTCTTCGCGCAAATCCAACTTCGGACTCAACTCCGCCACCGCTTCCTGGCGCGACCGCACGACCGCCGATTCGGCCGGGACCTTCAGCCACCCCGCCAGAGTTTCTTCTCCCACGCGCGTTCGGGCTATACACATAAGCTCGTAAAGCGATCCCCGTCCGAAGATGTCGAGGTCCACCGCATAAGGATGCTGAGGGTCACCAAAGCGATCGCCCGGTTTGCCAGTCCCCACCCATCGGTCTTCCAGCCGCCGGAGTCCCTGCTCATAAAACGCCATCGCATACTGCGCCCGGACCCGCTCTCGAATCACGCGGTCATGGGTCATCGCTAGCCACAGAAAAACGCCGAACGGAATCACCAGTACCCACGGAGTTAGTGAAAATACGCCAAACACCACCCACAAGGCGCCTATTCCGGTAAACGCGGCCGCTAACTTTCCGTATCCTAGCCATAGATCGCGCGACTCAAGCGTCTTCCACGCAGCCCGTCTCGCATGAAGCTTTTCAGCATAATCAGCGTGGACGGTAGCGGACGATGCCGCCACTCCTTCGGTTGTCTGTTCCAGGGAGATCATATCGCTCATCGTACCCGTGTGAGGCTGCACAACCGAGTTGTGAATCCGCTGGGGCGCTGAGATTAGGCAAACAAGAAACGGGGTAGGAGACTTGAGTTCCTACCCCGTTGTAATTGAGCTGACTCCGTACCTACTTGGTGGCGGGCTTGGACTCCGAGCCGCCCATGAGCATCTGGAGGAGGTTGCCTCCGCCGGAGGACTGGCTGCCGATCATTACCTTGGCGTCCAGCGCGCGGTTGATCTGCATCAGCGATTCATCCAGGTGCACCCGGGTGTAGTCGTCGTACGTGGCGGACTTCGCTGCATTCAGTCGTGCTTTTAGCGTTCGGAGCTCATTCCAGGCGAGCATCCGGGCGTCTTCAGGCGTGGCGCCGCTCGGCTTGGTTACCATGTCGACCATAGTCGCCAGGTGCGCTCGCTGGAGCTGCCTTCGGAGCGTGCTGACATTCTTCATCGAGGCCGCTTCAGACCAGACCGTGTTGCCGACTGAATTGAAGAGGTACGGCAGCGTCAGCGCGTTCGCGGGACCGCCCATGCGAAACTCGTTGTTCACCATTCGGCGCAGCACGGTCGGATTGAACAGGCGGTTCAGCGCGGCCCGCTGGATTCCGGCGACGTTATCGCGGATCGGAAACTCCGGATTGCTCGTTAACATTGCCACGATATCCGGGAACGGATCGGTCGTGAACTTGCCGTAGGCGCTCGCCGGGAAGTTGAAGGCATTCTCCGCGAAAACATAGGTGTTCAGCAACTGAAGCGCCTTCTTCTGATCTTCCAGCTTGGTAGCCACGAGCGTAGGCTTCTCGCCTGCATCGCCCTTGTGGTTGCGGTTCACGTGCATTCCGCCAATGTACCGGCTGGCCACCGCGGCTCCTCGCGCGTAGTTGTTGAGCAGGCCGTTGAAGTCGCGCGTGAACTCGTAGAAGCTCTCGCCCTTCTTCGGCGACCGCTCGGCCAGGTTCTTCATGAGGAATTTGGAGAGATTCATGATCTTCTCCCAGTACGCCAGCGGCTCTCCGGAAACGTCCCAGCGAACCACGCACGGATCGAACGAATCCGCCATCAAGTCATTCTGGAAAGCGTGACCGGGCAAGTTGTTCTGCGACGCGATCCGCTTCAGCTCGTACAGCTCGCCCTTCGGCGTGGTCGCATCGATCGGCAAATATCCGTACTTGATCGCCCAGAGGTCGTATGGGCCTACCGTCTGTGACCAGTAGTCCGCCTTGCTCCGAATGCTCTGAACGTTGAACGCCACGTAGTCCATCACGGAGGCGGATACGCCCTGTGCGCGGACTTTCGCCGGATTCGCCAGATCGCTCATCGTATGCTGCGTGCTGGCGATGAAGTTGTGATAGAGGCCCATCAGGTGCCCCATCTCGTGGGCTATTACGTAGCGAAGGAACGAGTTGATGTACTCCTTCTCGTTCACCTTCACGCCTGCAAGTGTCAGGGCCGTGTGTCCGAACCACGCCTGCTCCATCGCCTGCTCGGCCATGTTGCAAGCGCGAGAATGCTTTAGGGCTGCCGAAGGGTCGCGCTCCAACCCCTCTGAGAAGAAGGCGGCCGGTTCCACGCGCTGCTTGCGCTCAAGCTTGATCGAGCGGACGAGGTTGGCGTCCACCGTGATGTTCGCGTTCAGAATCTGGCCGGTCATCGGGTTGATTCGGAACAGCGCCACCGCGTAACCGTTGTTCGGAGAGGCGACCCACCGGATCAGGTTGTAACGCATGTCCGCGTGGTCCCAATCGGCGTCGTCCGGCATCTGCTTGGTGACGATGGCATCCTTGATGCCGATCTTCTCGAAGGCCTTGTTCCAGGCCTTTATCCCGTCGGCCACTGCCTCACGGTACTGGACCGGGATGGCATTGTCCAACCAGAATACTATGGGCTTTGTGGGCGGGGACATAGCAGCTTTCGGGTCCGCCTTCTGGATATCCCAGCGCAGGATATTGCGAACCTTCTGGTCCCAGGCGCCGTCGTCGGCAAAGTCCTGGTAGTCGACCGAGAAGAACCCTACCCGCGGGTCTGCAAGCCGGGGCTTGTAGCCGGTGTCCTTCAGCTCGAACAGATAGTAGCTGACCCTCAGCGGCATGCTGCGTGGATCAGCGGTAGTCGGTCCGCCCTGTAAAGCCTCTTGCAGCGGGATGCCGGGGCCGGCGCCGCGCGTGAAGTGGTACTCGGTATCGACCACCATGTTCTCGGGAAAGTTCTTGATGGAGGCGACGTAAGTCTTGTCGCGGTCCAGCATGTAGCCGCCGCCGCCAGATCCCAGCACTCCGCCGCCCGGCTTCCAGATGTCGGTCACCCGCGCGGTATCGCCCTTGAAGAAATCGCTGAAGTTTATGAGGATGCTCTTGCGCTCAGGATGCGTGCCCTCGATCTTGAAGGCCTCGATAATTCCCTCGGGGAATGAGCGCTTGACGGCGCGCTCGATCGGGGTACCTTCGGGAGCACGGAATCCATAGTTCGGAACTACCATCGCGATCTTCTCGTCGGGGCGCTTCACGAACTTGAAGACAATGTCGTTGAGTGGGTCGCCCGCGGCGACCTGCATCGCATTCCCGGTGCTGGCCGTCACTTCCAGCATGTGCAGCTTGTTGAGCTGGTCTTCGCGCATCTCGAGGTAAATAGTGTCGCGGCCCTGGTCCGTCTTCTTCCAGAGGGTGAAGATTCCGGGGATCTTGGTGTAGTCCTTGACGACATCGTCAATGGTCTTGGGTTTGGCTGCAACGGCGGTTTTGCCGCCTCCCAGCGGAGTGCCGCTGAGGCGCTCGCCGGACATCTTGCCTTCCATCCCCTGCGTGATGCCGCCCGCGTTGAACTGTACGCCGGTCACGTCATACTCGGATTTGATTCCGTCGCCGGAGGTCTTTTCTACCCATACCGTAGAGGTCGCGCTGATGGGGGTCGCGCCTTCGCTCTCCTTGAAGGCCATTTTGATCTTAAACGTTTCGACGTCCCCGATCTTCTCGGACGCAAGCGCTTCGAAGTCAGCTTTGCCGGCGCGCGAGCCGGCTTCCGTGTTGGCCTTATACTCAATGGTCCATTTGTCGCCTACGCCGACGGGCCTGTCCGGAAACACGATATTGGTGGCGACAAAAAGGCGCGAGTCGATGTGGTCCTGATCATCCTTCTCGGCCGAGGATTCCGTGAACTTCACAAGGTTGCCCACCTTCGTCATGTGGATCGTGGTCTTGTCCTTGTTCGAATTCGGCGGCATCTTGCGCCCGTTGATGGAGATCTCGGTGGACTCGGCTTCCTGCTCGTAGATTAGATCGCCGTTTGGCAAGACCTGGGTGAAGGTGACCTTCTGAACTTCCTTCACGTCCATATTCGCCGTCTGCCCGGCCGCGCTCATCTTCATGGCGCCGGTGCTCTGATGGCGCACGACTTCGCCTACCTTGGCCTTGTAAAGCAGGTGGACCTTCTCGCCCTGTGCCAGGGCAGCACCGCCTGCGAAGGTTAGGAGCAGCGCGCACGTGACTCGCAAAGCTTGATTCATTTAGACTCTTCTCCGTTCGTCCCAAATCCTTCGGGACTTTGACGCGGGAACGATTATAGAATTCCGCTATACATCTGGATTCTAATTCAGGGGAAATTCCAGGGCTGTTCCGCAGCACGGCGGAAACCGATAATTACAGAGGCGGGGGACGCCCCTCTCCGTAGACGACATCAGGGTCGAAAAGTAACGAAGCTATTATACCAGTGGTCTGATTCCGCGGCAGAAGTTCAAAAGAAGTATACGCTGTGGAATAGACACGCCTGCTGTACACGCACCGACACCTGAATACGCACGGGCTGTGCCGTTTCGCCGGAAGTTATGCACATTGGCGTGTGCGAAGTGTGCATAACCAACCAGGCTGGCGCGCCTTCCCTCCCGTGTCGCTTTAGAAACTGCGGCGCCGGTCGATCGCAATCGAGCGGACGAATAGAAACAAGGGCACGCTCGCCCGCGTCTACGCAGTTGGGAAAGTCGAAAACTCTACAATTAGTGAGGCGACGCTTATGCCTGCTGCCGTGCATGAAAAACCCAAGAATGGGAGCAAGCCCGCCAGTCCGGCGGAGCCTGAAGCAAAGAAAGCCAAATCGGAACGGCAGACGGCCGGAAGGTCGATGTGGAAGGGCGTCATCAGCTTCGGCATGGTGGCGATTCCCGTCAAGCTGCATTCCGCCACACGCAGCAAAGACCTCTCCTTCAACACGCTCCACGCCGCCTGCAGCAGCCGCCTTCAGCAGAAGCGCTGGTGCCCGTCCTGCGATCGCGAAGTCCCGTGGGATGAGATCGTGCGCGGCTACCAGTACACGAAAGACCGCTATGTCTTGCTGAGCGACGACGACTTCGACCAGCTCCCGCTGGCGAGCAAGCATACGATCTCACTCTCGGCGTTCGTCGATCACGAAGAGATCGATCCCATCTACTTTGAGAAGACCTACTTCCTCGAGCCTGACGCCACTGGAACGAAACCGTTCGCCCTTCTATGGCACGCGCTTACTCGGGAGAAGCAGGTAGGAATCGCCAAGATCGCGCTGCGGGAGAAGGAGCGTCTTTGCGTCCTTCGCCCGCACGAAGGCACCATCGCGATTGAAACCCTCTACTACCCGGATGAAGTACTCCAACCGAACGTAGACGTGTCAACTACCGATGTGCCGGATCGCGAGCTCGACTTGGCCGTGCAGATCATCGCCCATCTCAAGGAATCGTTCGAGCCCGAAAAGTACCGCGATGAATACCGCGACACCCTCACACAGCTCATTGAGGCCAAGGTGCAGGGCGAAGAGCCCGTCTTCGCGCCCGAAGCCGAGGCTGGGAACATCATCGACCTGATGGCAGCCCTCCGCAAAACCCTGGAATCCGCCAAGAAGGGACCCGCGGAGGAAGAAGAGGCGGAAGAGAAACCTAAGCGACGGGGCAACGTCGCCTGATAAGCGCAGGGTACAGGGGTCAGGGTCCAGGGTACAGGGTAAACGGCTGAATACGGAGGGGGAATCAAATTTGAGCACCTTACATCGTCCTTACCCTAAACCGTATACCCTAGACCCTATACCCTAGCCATGGTCCTGGAAGCGTACCGGAAGAAACGGGACTTCCAGAAGACGCCGGAGCCTAAGCCCGCGCGTCGAGCCCGCACTGATAAGCCGCTCACCTTCGTCGTCCAAAAGCACGCCGCCAGCCGCATCCATTACGACTTCCGACTGGAAGCGGACGGAGTGCTTAAATCGTGGGCGGTGCCGAAGGGACCTTCAAACGACCCGGCGGACAAGCGGCTGGCCGTAATGGTGGAAGACCACCCACTGGAGTACGCTGCCTTCGAAGGACGGATTCCGGAGGGCGAGTACGGCGCCGGCGAAGTGATCGTCTGGGACCGCGGAACCTACGTTCCCTACCTTGACGACCTACCTATCACCGAACGGCGAAAGGCAGAACGAGCCGTATTAGAAGGGTTACGTGACGGAAAGCTGACGGTTAACCTGCAGGGTGAGCGACTGCGCGGCAGGTGGACCCTCGTCCGCAAAAACGGCTACGAAGACAACTGGCTCCTGATTAAGAACAAGGACGATTCCGCGGATTCCAAATCGTCATTCCAGGAAGAGACCTCTATCATCAGCGGCCGCTCGCTGGCCGACGTCAAGGCGGGAAGAAAAGGCAAACGCCCGACGGAATCGGCGCTCGATTTCGAAAAGGTAAAGGGTACGAAGCAGGCAGAGCTCCGCCGGATTCCGCTCGATCCAATGCTGGCAACCCTGGCCAATACAGCGTTTTCATCGCCGGACTGGGTGTTCGAGCCGAAGCTTGACGGAATGAGAATACTTGCGACGGTTGACAGGGGAAAGGTCAAGCTTTACTCCCGTCGTGGCCAGGACACGACCCACCTCTTCCCATCTCTTGTTGCGGAACTCGAAGAACGGGCGGACCAGGAGATGCTGCTGGATGGGGAGGTCGTCGCCCCGGATTCGCGCGGCGCGCCATCCTTTCAGCTTCTCCAGAAGCGCATCAATCTCACGCGGGAAGACCAGATTCGCCGGCTCGACCGCGAGATTCCGGTCCGCTATTACCTGTTCGACATACTGCACGTGGATGGATACGATGTGCGCGGTGTCCGTCTAGAAGAGAGGCGGCGGATTCTCGAGCGCGTGGCGCCAATCGGAGAGAACATCGAGATCGTGGCGCAGTTTCCCGAGCAGGGTGAACTGGCATACGAGGCATCGCTGGCCCACGGATTCGAAGGTGTCATTGCAAAGCGTCGGGATAGCGTCTACGAGCCGCGCCGCTCGCGGAAGTGGCTCAAAGTCAAGGCAAATCAGGCGGAGGAATTCGTAATCGGTGGATATACGACCGGTACCGGTCGCAGGTCTTCAACATTCGGGGCGATCCTGATCGGGCAATACTGCGTCAGCGGAGATCTCGAGTTTGCCGGCCACGTCGGCACGGGTTATGATGAGCAAGCGCTCAAGATGCTACTGGAGAAGCTGGAGCCGCTGCGCACCGGCCAATGCCCCTTCGCCGTGTGCCCGCGCCTGAACGCCCCGGCCTTCTGGGTGCGGCCAGAGCTAGTCGCAGAGGTGAAGTATTTGGAACGGACTGACGATGGGATCCTTCGCGCCCCGGTTTTTCTTGGCCTCCGGCAGGATAAAGACCCGCGCGAAGCAACCCGACAATAAGTACCAGATTCGGTATGCCTTGACGACGGCCGAGCAGTTTGTTACGTTATTCTTTGATAAGCATTAAGCGTTAAGCGGCGGGCCTCAACACCCAACACTAAACACTAAACACTGCTTAATCACCTGGTCGAGATGCCAGAACTATGACTGAAGCCACCCCATTTTCAGGACGTCCACCCGACGCGAGAAGCGCCGTGCCTTCGAGCGCGACTACGACCGAATCGCGTCTACGCGGACTGCTTAGCGGCCGGGGCCGCCTTCCCAACTGGCTATTCCTCGACCGATACGACGTGCAGTACTGTGCTCGGAGAATGCGACGCGACGGGGCGCTGCCGACAGATGAAATGGCCGATAGAATCGTGGGGAGTTTGACGCGCTTCCTGAGTAACCCGAGCAGCCAGCCGGCCGAACGCGTGTGTCGAATCTCGGACCTCGCCTTGAGCGACCCCGATCTTCGCAAGCTGCGGACGGCCCTCCGCCGGCGTGCCGAAGCCCTGGGCGGCCGCCGAGTATGAAAGCGGCTGAGAGCCACTCCCGTCGGGTTGCCACGCTCCAGCGAGCGTGGGCGGCCGTACTCCGTGTGCTCGCCGGCAGGGTGAGCACCGCAAGCTACGAGGGCCATATCCGCCCGATCAAGCCGCTATCCCTGGACGGAGATGAAGTGGTCCTGGGAGTCACCAGCCAGTTCGCCTCCGAGTGGATCCGCAAGAACTACCTGGACGTAATTCATAGCTCCCTGGAATCCGCCCTCGCGCGGAAACTTCAAGTCCGCCTGCGCGTGCTGCCCCCTGAAGAGCTGGGTCTGTTCCCGCCGGCGGATTCCGATCCGTCCCAGACGGAAACCGTAGCCCATTCCAATGAGCCTCGTCGCCCCGAACCGCCACCCTGGATACCCTCCGTCGGTCTCTACCCGCGATTTACCTTCGACAACTTCGTGGTCGGTAAGAGCAACCGCCTCGCCCACGCCGCCAGCCAATCGGTCGCCGAAAGCCCCGGAGTCCTCTACAACCCCCTCTTCATCTATGGCGAATCCGGCCGCGGCAAGACCCACCTCCTCCACGCGATCGGTCACTCCGTCGCGAAGCTGGCGGAGAATCCGCGAATCGTGCTTATCGACGGCGAGGGATTCGCGCGGCTGTTCGTGGCTGCCGTCCGTGACCGTAAGCTGGAAGAGTTCCGTCGCTACTGCGCCGGAATCGACGTCTGGCTCGTGGATGACGTTCAGTTCATCGCGGAGAAAGACCGGAACGCGGAGGAGTTCTTCCATACCTTTAACACGCTTTACCGCTCCGGCAAGCAGATCGTCCTGGCGAGCGACCGCGGTCCCCGCGAGCTGCACGCTCTAGACGACCGCGTCCGCTCCCGCTTCGAGAGCGGTCTCGTCTCCCAGATAGGCGCGCCCGAGGTCGAGACCCGTATGGCGATCCTCGACCGGCGGGCGAAAGAGATGGACTTCCGCATGCCGATGGAAGTGGTCTACTTCATCGCCAACGGAGTCCGCTCCAACATCCGCGCGCTGGAAGGCGCTCTAACGACCTTTGCAGGCTATTGTCGGCTGACCGGGGCGGAGCCTACCATCGAAGCCGCACGCGCGGCGCTCTCGGACCAGCTCCTGGAATCCCCCGCCAACGTCCGATTCCGCAAAGCCGTCCCTGCGGACACTATCCTGGATGCCGCGTGCGACTACTTCGGCGTCTCGCGCGAAGACCTCCGCGGCCCGTCCCGCATAGCGTCCCTCGTCCGCGCCCGCCAGGTGGCAATGTTCCTCCTCCGCAAGCTCTCCCAGCGTACCTACACCGAGATCGGCCAGATCCTCGGCGGCCGAAACCACGCCCCCGTCCAGCGCGGAATCGCAAAAATAGACCGCCTCCTCGACTCCGACATGCCCCTCCAGGTAGCCGTCCAAGAACTCCAAGACCGCCTCACCCGCTAGACAGTTGCGCGCGGAGGCTCTGATCGTCAGCGCCCTCGTCGATTCTGCCCTCAATCAACGGTGACCCTTAACGTCTAGATACTCAGATCCAACCGTACGAGCCACACCGATTCCCTGCGCGTTCATCCTATCGACTGCGTTCAGTGCATCCTCGCTGATCCACACGCGCCCACTCCACGGGTCGAACGGCCTGCGACCTGTCCTCACAGGGGAGTTTTCATCGGCACGCCACATTTCGCTCTTGCTCAAGGCGGAAAGTACATCGATTTCTATTGTGAAGAATTCCACACGATCTCTCAGGAGGAATTGACTTTTCGAATAGGAACTGAAGATTCTAAGATTGGCCGATTTGTGATATTGCGTTGAGGAAGCATTCCACCAGTTCATTAGGCTTTCAGTCCTCGTCGATCAACGGTACAAGCAAGGAGAAAACGCAATGGCCTTCCAGATCACGCCGAATGTTCACGTAGACAGTGACGACTCGGGCGTCGCTCGACACCTGGCGCACCTTCAGGCGCCTTATCTACCTCCCTCCGTCGCGGCGACGAGCCCTCGAGCCCTCGCCGACCAGTATCTCCACGAAGTTGCACCGCTCTACCGGCTCGATCCGGCACTCCTTACCAACCTGGATGCGCCTCTAGAGGGAAAGCTATCCGACGTCGTGACGCAGCTCAGGTTCGCCGCTGAGAAGCAGATATTCGAAACGACCGTCATCTCTTACGTACAGACGCATTATGGGCTGCCGATCTGGGAGGCGGGAGTCAGCATCACACTGCACAGCCAGCCGCTCCGCGTGACCAGCTCGCAGAGCACAATCCATCTGGATGTAACCGTCAAGAAGCCGGCAGCGAAGGCCAAAGGGTTACCGCCCGCCATCAAGCCGGCGCTTCTTGGGGACTTCTTGGGCCTGGGTGAAAAGGGGGACCGGCCCAGGGTGAACGCGACTCGCCTCCTGATTTATCGGTATGACTCCTCGCTGCGCCTGGATCCCGAGGCGACTACGAAGCGACGTCAAGACATTGGCGCGCCCGAAGCGACCTTGCCGACGCTGCCCTTGCCCCGTGTACCGGATTCGATTGTGTCCGGAAACCACTATGTGGTAACGGAGGTCCTGTTTACCTTCGCGGTTGGAGACTTCGGCGATGTAAACTGGAGAGCATTCGTGGAGGCTGAGACGGGAATCGTGCTTTACCTCCGCGCCTTCCTCTCTTGCGCTACGGGCTACGTGTACACGACGGACCCGCTGACCGCATCCGGTGGAACGACGCCAAGCTCACCAACTGCAACGCTCAATGCGTTTCGCACGTCTGTCGCCTTACAGGGGCTCACACCACCACCACCCGCTACTCCCCAGGCGCTTTCCGGCAACTTCGTTCAGCTCGCAGATACGAGCCCGCCTCCGATCGCGGCGCCGACGGAGATCACAGCCGATTTCCTTTACGACGTTCCCACTGATAACTTCTCCGCGGTGAATGCCTACCACACGATGGACGGTTTCTTCCGGATGATGGAGGCGATGGGCTTCAACATCGCGACCTTCTTTGACGGTACGGTTGCAAATCCCGGATTCCCAGTGCCCGTAGACCACCGAGGATTGGGCAGTGTCGTCAATGCTCAGGGACCCGGCAATACCACGGGAGACGGCTCGGGCGGCTTCAAGTTTGCCCTCGCCCAGGTCGGAACGACCGTCGGAATCGCGGACGATGCTCGCGTGTCAGCGCATGAGTTCTGCCACGCCTTGCTCTGGGATAGCGTTCATTCGCCAAATTTCGGCTTCGCCCACAGCGCCGGGGACAGCCTGGGTGCCCTCATCAATGACCCGGGCTCGAAAGCCCCCGATCGATTCCTGACCTTCCCATGGATCGCATCGGTGAATCCCTGGGCTCAGGAACGGCGACATGACCGGCCGGTTGGCGGCGGCTGGGCGTGGGGAGGCGTCAACGACTTCGGAGGATACTCCAGCGAGCAGATTCTGGCAACATCGCTGTTCCGCGTCTACCGTATGACTGGCGGAGATTGCGGGAGCCTGGATGCAGCGATAAAGCTAGCCACCCAGCAGTTCGCGTCCCGATACCTGGTTTACGTGATCATTCGCGCGATCGGCTCGCTGGCGACGAGCCCGGTCACACCAACGCCGAACGTTTCGGTCTATGTCACCAAACTGATGGAGGCCGATACCCAGACATCGCTGCCAAACTTCGCTGGGATACCCGGCGGGACCATCCATAAGGTGATTCGCTGGGGATTCGAAAAACAGGGCCTTTTCCAGCCACCCGGAGCTCCAACGCCGGTGACGTCCGAAGGCGCGCCGCCGGCAGTCGACGTCTACATCAACGACGGTCGAAACGGCGAGTACGCTCCCTATCTTGACGACTTTACCCAGGGGAGCGACGTCTGGAATCGCGTGACATCCACTCCCGGTGCAGGACCGGGTGATCACCAGACCCCGATTATCGGCGTTACCAACTTCGCATACGTGAACGTAAAGAATCGCGGGAGCCAGACGGCGAACGATGTGGTGGTGAACGCCTATCGGTGCAAGCCCGGCACTGCGATGGTGTGGCCGGCCGATTGGCAGGCTCTAAACACGGCTAGCCTTCCTGTTCCGGCTGGTATCCCGCCGGGAGGATCGGTCACGGTAGGGCCCTTTCGGTGGACACCGACTGAGGAGGGGCACGAGTGCCTGCTGATGAGCGTCAGCGCCACCGGAGATCTCAGCAACGCCAATGCCGCCTCGTTGCTCCCTTGTGCAGCAGGACCTACTCCCGCCGCGCAGCTGGTGCCCTTCGACAACAACATTGCCATGCGTGACGTAGCGCCTATTCATGGGCCGGACCCCTGTACTGTAGAGCTGGAACCTATCGACGACCAGTGCATCAGCCCCGCGGCGCCGCGATGGCTCCCCTATACCCAATGCTTCTACTGGTACGAGACACGGTTCGTGGGCCGATTCCCGGTCGTTTTCCGCGTCGTCTATCGGCACTGCGCCTGCCTCGTCGGGCGTCAACAAGGACCGCTTCTTTATACGACAACATTGCTGCCGGGAGAATCGGTCAGACTCTACCACTATGACCGCCATCGCCGGACCCACTCCGCGAAACAAACCTGGTCTGTGCATACCTCATGGCGTCAATACGTTGCCGCCACTCACCGCACGCGATCCGTCGATTCCACTTCCGAATACCAGAAGTTCGTGGTGAGTGCATCTCTCGACGGAGACACCACGATAGACGTTGGCGGGGCGCTCTTCCCAGTCTCGTGGAGCTCCGATGATTTCGACTCCTTGCAGATCAAGGACGTGCTGACCGCGAGCGTCGATCACGTAGCGGAGGACTTCCACGAAACGCTGGCCGTTTCATCACAGCAGGTCGATACCGAGCGGTCCATCGTGATTAGCTCGTACGAGGAATCGGAGACGATAGACGTAACCTCCCGCACCGTTCGGAACGACAACGACTGCTACGCGGTCACCTACTTCGTTCGCCGCGTCTACGAGGCGTACGACATCTGTACGGAGGTCTATTCCATTGAATGGGCGTACGTTAGACAGGACATCAGCAGGGCAGCAGCGGCGCCTGCCCTGCTGCAATGGAGACGCCTCGACGATCAAGACGGCGTGGACAAGGGGACCCGCGAATTGATTCGGCGGGCCGCCCTGGTCTTGCCAAAGATCGGCCAGGAGGTACATGCCCGAAATCGAATCACTCTGCCCACCGACGGAGTGGTGTACGAACCCGAGCTGGCTCACTGCTCATCCTGCGAGCCGCAAAAAGAAGCCGAGCATCAGATCGCCCTGGAGAAAGCCAAGGCCGAAGAGCGAAAGTTGTGTCTCGAAGCCGAGTTATTGGCGATAGAGCTCAAGCGAAGGCAGCAGCTACTCGAAAAGGGCGTTCTGGATCCGTTCGAGCCGCCTCCATCCAATCCGGCTCCGCCAGGACAATAGGGCGGAAAACTGCATCCGACCACAGCCGGGCCGCGTTGCGAACCGGCTGTCCATCTGACTTGGTGCGGTCAGCTGCGGCTGCGCTTGAAGAACGGTTTCTCGGGCGCGAAAAGATTCTCGAAATATTTTTGCGTGGACACTTGACAGCTCTCAATTCGTCCCCTATAATGCACGATATCTGTCTACAAGAGGAGGACCAGCATCCCCGTTTCCCGAGCGAGACCACGCCGTCTCCCTCACCCAACTCACCGTCCGGAGGAGCGCGTTTACGGATTACGTTTTACGCATTACGCTTCCCGGATTCCGGCTTCATCCCTAGAGACATTCAAGAAAGCCGCGGAATTCATTCCGTGGGGATGAAAGGGACCGGTAAACCCCGGCGGAATCAGTCGCCCGGGGACAAAAGCGGCCCGTGAGTGGCCTGCAGTCGTACAAGAACATGGAGCCCGCGCCGGGCGCTGAACTCACAATGCACCACGGTTCCCAGCGCGCGTGTTGGTCGTACAAGAACCTGACCGGGCCAAAAGCCATTGGCGTACAAGAACATGCCTTGAGACGGCCCCGCCCGGCCCACCACTTGATCACTTGATCACTCGATCACTTGATCACTTTATCACTGATCACTGCTTTCCCGGTGTGTCGTGAGCGTTGAGAACCTGGTTAAGTGGAAAGAGCGGTGACCAGCCAAGACGCCTCACCTACTCGCCACTCACCTACTCACCACTCACCAACATGGGAGGGACACGCCGTGGTCGGACGTTCGCCGTAATCACGATAAATCGACCGGTCGCGCAATTGCCACCACGTATGGCGCGCGGCCGTGACAGCAGCCGCACAACCTTCTCCCCCTCTAGGGGGCTGGGGGCGGTACCTTGACAACCAGGTTCGGGCAGGCGGAATCGTCCTCGATCTCGTCCTCGTCCTCGTCCTCGTCCTCGGAATCGGCGTCTTTCTTCGCGCCTTTGCGCCTTTGCGTGAGACGGAATCCGGAATCATTCGTGTCCATTCGTGAACATTGGTGGTTCCGATCTCCTCCGGGAAAAACCGGAATCCGATTCACAGAACAGTTCTGCGGAATCGCAAACCCTCGCTCGGAATGCGTCAGCCTGCCTCGGAATCTGTGTTGGGCGCAGAATGTGCTTTGTCGACTACGGACTTGCGCGCGGGATCCATCTATCGTGTGCCGGGTGACCGTACTGCGTGCCTGAAGGCTGCCGCAATCTCCTCGACCGGCGTCCTTCCCCTTGGCCGCTCGACTTCCCGCCAGAACACGAGGCTCCCTGCCGCCGTACTTTTCTATGATGACGGACGATAAGGAAGTTCCCATGCCCATCGAAACGGCGACGAGGACGCGTCATCCGTCGCGGCGGAGTCCGGGCCGGTCATCCACGGCAGCGGCGCCGGAAACGCTGCGGATTCCGGATGAGGTCGAGCGGGCCGAGCTGGAGATCGGCGGGCGCAAGGTCACGCTCACCAACCTGAACAAGCCCTTCTGGCCGGAGCTCGGACTCACCAAGCGGAATCTGCTGCAGTACTACGCGGACATCGCGCCCTACCTGCTGCCGCACATTCAGGACCGCGCCATGGTCATGAAGCGCTACCCGGACGGCGCGCACGGCAAGTTTTTCTTCATGAAGCACACGCCGCCCCACCGGCCGGAATGGCTCTCCATCTGCGCTGTCCAGCACGCCTCCGAAAACCTCGTGGAATTCCCGGTAATCGATGACCTCGCCGCGCTTATGTGGGTCGTCAACATGGGCTGCATCGACCTCAACCAGTGGTATGCCCGATGCGACGACGTCGACAAACCCGATTATCTACATTTCGACCTGGACCCCACGAAGGGCGCCGAATTCCACCACGTCCTGCGCGCCGCCCTGATCGTCCGCGACGTATTGGAGACGATGGGCGCCGAATGTTTCGTGAAGACCAGCGGCTCGAAGGGCATGCACCTCTACGTACCAATCGAGCGCGGCCCGAACCAGAAGGAGGTCTGGACGGTCGCCAAATGGCTGGCTCGGCTGTTGGCGCGCCAGATGCCCGACATCCTGACCGCCGAGTACCGCATAGCGGAACGCCCGAACGGCCGTATCCTCGTGGACTATAACCAGAATGCCTGGGGACGCACTCTGGCCTCCGTCTACTCCGTCCGTCCCACGCAATGGGCAAGTGTCTCTACGCCCGTCACGTGGCAGGAGGTCCGCGACACCGTCGAGATTCAAGACTTTCATATCGGCAACGTGCCTGCCCGCGTGAAGAAACTGGGAGATCTCTGGAACCCGCTTGTCGAAGAAAAACGCCGATTCGTGCTTGAGGACTGGTTCGATGCTGCCGCTTCCGCATGATTACGCGCCTATGGAGGCGAAGATCGCGGCCCGCCTGCCCGAAGGCGACGGGTGGTATTACGAGCCGAAGTGGGACGGATTCCGCTGCCTCGCTTTCCGCGACGGTAAGGAAATCGAGCTGCGTTCGAAAAGCGGCCAGCCGCTCGGCCGCTACTTTCCCGAGCTGGAGGAAGCTCTACTCCGGCTGGAGCCCGAGCGGTTCGTGCTGGATGGGGAAATCGTCACCGTAGTCGATTCGCAGATTTCATTCGACCATCTCCTCCAGCGCATCCACCCCGCGGAATCCCGCATCAAGAAGCTCTCTCGGGAGTTTCCGGCGACCTACGTCCTGTTCGACTTGCTCACGGATTCGGACGGCTCCGTTTTGACGGAATTACCGCTTTCGCAGCGGCGCACAGCATTGGAAGAGTTCGCCGGGCGGTTTCTGGAGGGACAAACGACGATTGAGCTGTCGCCCATGACCACGGAACTGGTGACCGCGAAATCCTGGCTTCACCAGAGCGCGATCGGTATCGATGGAGTGATGGCCAAGCGCAGCGATCTTGCGTATCTCTCCGGCGAGCGAACGGGCATGCAGAAGGTTAAGCATATTCGGACCGTGGACTGCGTCGTTGGCGGCTTCCGCTACGCCACCAAAGGTAAAGTCGTCGGCTCGCTGCTCCTTGGCCTCTATGACGACGCCGGGCTCCTCCATCACGTTGGATTCTGTTCCGCCTTCTCCGACGTTCAACGCATCGAGATCACAAGGATGGTCGAACCGCTGATTGAGCCGCCCGGCTTTACGGGCAAGGCGCCCGGCGGCCCCAGCCGCTGGAGTACGGAACGCTCAACTCAATGGGAGCCGCTTCGGACCGAGATGGTCATCGAAGTCCAGTACGATCACTTCTCCGGCGACCGATTCCGTCACGGGACCCGGTTCGTTCGATTCCGCCCCGATAAAAAACCTCGCGCGTGTTCAATGGATCAGCTCAACCCGCCGAGCGGCGGCGGCGAGCCGTTCATGCCTGGAGCCGCGGTCGTCAAACAGTAAGTAGCCTGACCGTTCGATTGTCTCTCACGTGACTGGCTCCCCCGAGATTGCTCGCTTCGGAACGCCTGAAAACCCCAGGGCGTCTTTGGAGGGTGGGAACTCGCTCCGGATACTGGATACGTGGAGGAGCACGAGTACTATGCCCGCTGGTGAGCAGGCATAGAGTGCCCTGACGGAGGTGCACCAAAATGAAACGTAACGTATTGCTATCAACCATCGGCCTGGCCGCGGCGCTCGTCGCGCCTCTGGCAGCCGAAGCCCAATTCGACGGCCGATTCAACGGCTTTTCGCGGCACGACCGTTCGTTTTTAGAACGATGGGATTCCGCCCGGTGGCCATGTCGCCGTTCGGCAGTCCCTACGCCAACCTCATAGGATCAAGCCAGCTCACGGTGAATCCGGCATTTACGGGCCATCTAGGATCTACGTTCGGCGGATTTGGTCCAATCCCGACCGGCTTCAATAATGGGTTCCTCCCCAACGGAGGGGGCCCGGCATTTGGAAGCAGCGCGTTTCCGGGTGCGGGCATGGGGTTGAACCCGTTCATGGCCCCGACGAGTGGATTCTTCGACCCGAGCGTGAATGCCAATGGCACGCTTAACCCGTTTGCTGCTGGAAACGGGGTCTCCAACGTGAATGGTGGCTTCAATCCGGCCTTCTCGGGGGCCTTCGTCACGCCGGCAGGGGCGGTGATCCCCTCCGGAACCGTGAACGACCTCGGAACGACAATCATTGATCGAGGAATCGGCGCACCCCTGACGTCGGCGGGCGATGTCGCGGTGAATCGTAACGTGGCAGCGTCGGCGCAGGTTAGCTCGGAACTGGCCCAGGACCTTGTGACCGCTCGAATTGAGGGTGGACGGCTGGTGATTCGCTATAGCGGGGACATCACTATTGTCCGCAGCATCACGTTCTCGCTGCTGGACCGCAACCGCAACCCGCTGAAGGTCCAGATAATCAACCGCAACCCGGCCGAGGCGCGGATGACTCTGACAAACCGCACCGAGTTCTACCGGGTGAACGTGGAGTACGTAGGCGGACGGAATCAAATCGTCGAGTCTAGGCTCTTAAACGGGGGGATTCAAGCTAACGGGAGAGCGGCCATCTTGCCGCTCCCCCGTTTCGTCAGCGGCTAACTCTAAAGGGAGCGTCTTCCGCGCGCGTTGGCCGGGCCGGTGCGGCTGCGGATTGGTTCGCGTCGTATACGGTACCGCTGTCCAGCAGCGCCCCGCCGTAAACATGCTCCAGGAATCCGCGAAAGTTAACGGCCTCGCCCGAGGAAGAGAACGGGCCGGCCGTCCTCGTCGAGTCCAGGATCTGCCCGCCCGCAAGCGTGCGCGTCGTGAAATTGAAGTAGTACATTGGTCTCCCTTTGTGATACATGGCCCGCCCACGCGGCCGAATCCGTTGCGTCCGAATATGGCGACACAGCTGGGAGACTGCGGTCAACCAGGCCTATATACCATGTTTCAATCCAAAATCCAAAATTCAAAATCAGTGAATGTTGTCACTCCGGCGCCTGGCGCCCGTTAAGAGTACTGGCCCATCCGGGCGCCGCGTGGAATCGTTGCGCGGCCTAGCAACAAGGAGTAACGTAATGTCGATGATTTCCGTCCCGCGCCGACTCAGCCGACTGCTGGGCCTTGCAGCGCTGTTCACCACCGGGCTCCTCGTATCCGGCGTCACCCCCGCGCAAGCGGACCCGCCGTGCCACGCGAAGGCCAAAGGTTGGCACAAGAAGCAGTCAAAGAAACATAAGTGCGTAAACGCCTGTCGTGACGACCGTGACGACCGCTACGAGAGCGACTACCGCCGTGATGACCGGCGCTATGACACCCGCTACGACGACCGCTATGAAGATGATTATCGATCGCGACAGGATCAGGATCGCCGACGCCGCGAACAGGAACGACGACGCTGGGAAAACGAACAGCGGCGGCGCCAGGATGATCGCAATTACAACGATCGCTATGACGACCGATCCAGCCGCTCGGGCGGAAGCCTGGAAGACCTTGCCGGAATCTTTCTCGGCGGAGGCGGCGACCTCGGCGGATTACTCGGCGGGAACCGGGGAGGCGGCGGGCTTGGCGATCTGCTCGGTGGAAACCGGAGTGGGTCCCTGGGTGGACTACTCGGAGGACTGAAAGCCCGCAGGTAGTCGGCGAACTTGAATCACAAAGACGGGCCGGCGGAAATTACGCCGGCCCGTCTTTAATTGAGAGACGAAAAAGGATGGATTAGTGAAAGAGCGCTGTATCGCGCTTTAAATGGCCGCGAAGGCGGATGACCGCCTGCGTATGCAACTGGTAAACGCGGGATTCCGAGATGGTGAGGATCTTTCCGATTTCCTTAAATGTCAGACCCTCGTAATAATAGAGAGCTATAACTAGTTTTTCGCGGTCGGGGAGGCGGTCTATGCTTTCGGTGAGCATGCGCTTTTTTTCGATGAGCTCGAGGTCGTTGGATGGGGAGGCGGAAACGTCTTGGAGGACATCCTGTAGGTGGAGTTTTTCGGAGCCGTCGCTTCCGACGATTACATCGTCTAATGAGAGGAGATTGGTGCGGCCGGCGTCTACCAGGAGCTTTTGGAGATCGTCTACGCCCATTCCTAGGGTTTCGGCTACTTCGGCTTCGGTGGGAGGGCGGCGGAGCTTTACGTCCAGTGCCTGGTAGGTGCGCTCGAGGAGCTTTACTCTCTCACGTACGGATCGAGGGACCCAGTCTTCCTCGCGGAGCATCTCGAGGATCGCGCCGCGGATGAGGGCGATAGCGTAGGTCTCGAACTTGACCTGCCGGCCGGCGTCAAACTGGTCTACGGCCTTGATGAGGCCGACGGCGCCGGCGCTGATGAGGTCGTCGCGGTCGAGGCTGGCCGGGAGGTTGCTCACGACACGGCCCGCGGTAATCTTTACGAGATAGGCGTACTTGTTGATAATGTTGGCGCGCGCATCGGAGTCCCCCTGCTCCTTATAGCGCCGCCAGTTGTCGGCTAACTCTACTCCGCTCATGTTCTTCCGTTTTCCCGGCCGAATGAGGCGCCAGACACCTGGCCGCCCGGCCGTTTTCAAACACAGATGGCGTCGGATGGAACGACAATGGTAGGATTAATGTCCTTGCGCCGCTCAGCGCAGGACCCCGGCACGGGGGAACATCTGGGAGGTTTTGCGAGCGTCCACTGGAGCAAGCCGGACTCTCTGAGCCAGTATCAGGCTGTCGGGCCCTCGAGGGTCGCTTCCGCTCCACAACCCCCAATCCTGGGGGAGAAGAGCGCACCTGATATATTCCACAGGAATCGCCGATTATGAGGATGTAACTCGCAGGCTCTTTCCTGCGTATCCCCTACGGACGTTTGCGTCTGGTAGACTGAATCCGCCATCCGGGATTTTGGATTTTGGATTTTGAACGCGGATAGCATTTAGCTTGTCCGCAGTGCAGCGGGGGGTATTGTATCCCATTCTTGTACCAGAGTCCAGTATATTTTCAATTCCCCGTGCAGATACCTGGAGATTATTTTGACTTCCTGGATACTTCGCTGGGTCATCAGCGGCGTCGCATTGGCCATCGTCGCACACCTGAACATCGGCGTTAGGTACACAGACCTGGCCTCGCTGGCCATCGCGACGGTGGTGATTGGCCTGCTCAACGCCTTCGTGCGGCCGCTGCTGGTGCTCCTGACGCTGCCGCTGAACTGCCTGACTTTCGGCCTCTTCGGATTCGTGCTGAACGCGATTCTGTTCAAGGCCGCCGACGTTTTGGTGGAAGGATTCGTCGTCGAAGGCTGGCTCGGCGCGCTCGCAGGCCCCATCATCATGGGCATCATCAGTGGGCTTCTGAATTCGGTGCTGGTAGATAGGAACAAGGAAGAGTGATCGAGTGTTCAGTGATCAGTGACCAGTGATCGAGTGATCAGTAATGGCGCTCACTGATTACTGATTACTGGTTACTGA
>JBKJZI010000019.1:0-5263 GCA_046715155.1 Chthonomonadales bacterium
GATTCGATCAGAGTGGAAGAGTGGAAGAGTGGAAGAGCGGAAGAAACGGCTTCCACTCTTCCGCTTTTCCACTCTAATTCATCTTCGCTCGCTCGACGGCGTCTTTGGTAAGGTCTACTGGGGCGACTACGAGGGCGGAGGTGTCGAAGACTTCGGCGATGCCTTTCTCCTTTGCAAGCTTGGCGACTAGCGCTCGGACGGCGGCCATGCCGGCACGCTCGTTTTTGGCATTCTCGTCGTTGACGGCGGTTTGATACATCTGCTGTATCTTGAGCATGGTCTGGGCGTGGATTGGCCGCATGCCGTTGAGCTCGCGCACTCGGGTCTTGTCGGCGGGCGTGAGCTCGGCCTCCTTCTTCTGAGCAAGCGCGTTCGATTCCGCGGTGCGCTTGTCATATTCCGTTTTGATCTCGGCGGCGCGCTTTGTTTCAGCTTCCGTGGGGGTCTCCCTTACCACGATGATGCTCAAATCTCGCATCTCGTTGGGCGTGAGGTACGGCATCTGGCCGAGCTCGTTGAACGATTGGTCCAGCTTGCGCGCGTAGAGGCCTGTCTTTCCGTCCGCCACCGACCTCGCCTCGCTGGCTTCGAAGACCTGGTGAAGATCGACGTGGGCGGTTGTGTTGGGATCTGCGGCGGTGCGGGCGGCATTGACGACGTAAGGGCCGGCCCCGATAAGCAGGGCGGCGGCCAAAATCAGCGTATTGACGGTGCGGCGGTTGGACACGGGAAAGCTCCTTTCGGCGGCGGCCGGCGGTGGGACAGGAATGCCCCGGTAAGTATACGGGCGACTACTCTACACGTCAAGACTAGCGCAGTGGCCCCTCGGTTGCGATGCGAAGCGTCTGGCCATCAGATTCCACAGTTACCGCGCCGTGCTGATCGGTTCTAAGCACCAGAATTCCGCGTTTTTGGCAGCGTTCCAGAACGAGGCGGTGGGGGTGGCCGAAGGAGTTGCGGTGGCCGGCGGAAACCACGACGACCTGCGGACGGATTCGGTCCAGGAAGCGTACCGAGGTGGAGGTTTTGCTGCCGTGGTGGGGGGCTTTCAGGATGTCGGCAGTAACGTCGGTGCGGGACAGACGGAATTCCGCGGACTCTTCGATGTCGCCGGTCAAGAGGAGCGAGGTCTGGCCGCGGCGCAGTCGAAACACCAGGCTCCTGTCATTGTCTTTTTCCTCGGACCGTAGTTCCGGGAGCGGGTTAAGGATCTCGGCGGTGACTCCGCTTCCGAAGTCGATTGTTTGACCGGCTCCGACTTCCATAATCGGAATCCGTCGCTCGCTCGCGACTTGAAGTGCAGGGACGAATGCGGGATCGGTCGATTCGCCGAACGGTAGAAGCACGCGGTCGACACGGATACGGCCCAGGAGGGTCCTGGCGCCGCCGATATGGTCGTCGTCCGCGTGGGTGAGGGCGAGTGCGTGGATACGGTTGATTCCGCGGCTGCGCAGGAAGGGCAGGACGATCTGGCGGCCGGTGTCGCCGTCCTCAAACGAGCGGCCGGCATCTATTACCATTACAGCACCGCCGGGTGATTCGACTACGGCCGCGTCACCTTGTCCCACGTCAAGGAATGTTACGCGGAAGGGTCGCGGGGCTTGAGAAGTGAAGGGCCTGGTCCAGACCCAGACCGCCCCAATTGCGCAAGTGAGAATGGCGAGGTTATAAGTGCGAGCTCTATTCACGCGGAATCCACACCCTGGCGCGATTGCCATAATCGGAGTCGCCAGATAATGTATGCGAAGGCGGCGTAGTAGATCGCGATCATCCCCCACCCCGGCGATTCCACGTTCAGAACAGACCAGGGCGTCGAGCCGATCGTTCGTGCCACGCCGATGACGTATGCCAGCAGTATGCCGAGCGGCCAGGCTGTGATTGCACCAAGAGGAGGCGTAAAGAAAGTGACGCCCCAGACAACAAAGCCGCCGCAAAATAGTGCCGAAATCACCGGTAGGATGAGGGCGTTGGCAAGGATTCCGAGGAGGGAGACCTGGTGGAAGTGCTGGGCTATCAACGGCAGCGCAGCAGCCTGGGCAACAATGGACATGATGATGGCGATAACCGCGAAATAGACCAACCGGATGTGGATGGGCGCGTGCTTGCCGGGAGTCCCGAGCGCAGCTTGTAGGTAAGGCTGGAGCATTGGCATTGTTCCGATCAGCGCCCCCACCACGATGAAGGAGAGCTGGAAGCCAGGGTCATAGAGGTTGGCCGGATTCCAGAGCAGGAGGATGAGGGCGGAGAACGCCAGGGAAGAGAAGTGATCGGGTTCGCGGTTGAAGACCGCTGCAGCGAGGAAGGCTGTCGCCATCACGTCTGCCCGAACGACCGATGGCTTTGCGCCGGCGAGAAGAGTATAGGCCAGCATCGCCAGGATCGCCAGCCAAGCAGCCCAACTCTTTCGGAGACGGATCCAGCGGCCGAGGCCGAAGACGGCGGTCGCGACAATGCCGACGTTCATTCCGGATGCGGCGAGGATGTGGGTGGCGCCGGTGGTGGCGAAGTCGTCCTTCAGCTCCGCCGGCAGGCGGGTCCTTTGCCCGAGGACGATACCGGCGAGAAGGTTCGCCTCCAATGGAGGAAGGGCGGAATCCAGCGCATGAATCAGGGATTCCCGAGCATTCTGCGCTCCTAGCGCGAGTTTATCCACGAGAGTCCTGTCGCGGGGAATCCGGGATACGGCAGTTGGCCGCCTCACGATCATGGCCGAGTAAACTCCCATGCGGGCGAGATACTCCGGATACTTGAAAAGGCCGGGATTCTCCTGTCCGCCCGGCTGCTGGAGAGCGCCACGCACTTCGATTCCGTCGCCATACTCAAACGAGCCGGCCGAATTTGGAATCCGCACTAAGACGGCGCCCTTTCGCTGCTCCAAACCATATCGGGTTTCGACTTCTTCAGCGCGCAAGAGGAAGGCGGTGGAGAACGTGGAGGGTTCAGGATCGCTGGCAATGCTTCCCCGCAGCGTTATGTAGCCGCCGCCAATGAGGTGAGATACATCCCTCGGCTGCTGGCCCGTGGAAAAGGCCTGTCTCGTCCATCCGAGGGCGAGGAATCCGACCATGGCTACGATTAACGCGAGGGACGAACGGCTTCCCACGAACGCCGGGACGAGTATCGCAAAGACGAGAATTAACGCAATCCACCATTCTTGCGCCAGGATTCCGGCTATGAGGAAGCAAGCTGCGGGAACGAGGGGGCGGCCCGCGAATGATGCGGCTGGCGCCACTACGGGCCGTATGTCAGTGGATGCGGCAGAATCATCTCGACGGGAATTCCTAACTGTCACGCGCGAGCTCTCCGGATGGGAATACGCCGGTCGCTTCGACTTTGTGCGGAGGGAATCCTATCGTGAACAGGATTGGCCGGCCGGATGGCGAATCTTCCCGCACCGCCGTTGGTTACGGCCGGAAGGTGATTATGTCCGATGCTCTAGATGCGCGCCTCGAGTTTCGCGCGCTTGAATCCGGGGATTCCGCAGCCGACGTGGGCGATGAAGTCCAGCGGGGCCTGTCATGTACGCCGAAGACGCTGCCATGCAAGCTGTTCTATGATTCCGCGGGATCGGAGCTCTTCGAGCGTATCTGTCGGCTGCCGGAGTACTACCTTACCCGCACCGAGCAGGCCATCCTCTGCGAGCGAGCGGATTCCATCGCGCGGGTGGCCGGGCGCGTGGAGGATATCATCGAGCTCGGGAGTGGCAGTTCACTAAAGACACGAATTCTTATTGAAGCTTTCCAGGATAGGCAGGGGGCGCTCCGCTATGTGCCCATCGATATTTCGGCCGGCTTCCTTCGGGAATCCGCGGTCGCTCTGCTTGCCGATTACCAGGGGCTTTCTATTTGCGCGATTGCGGGCGAGTATGCATCGGCGCTCCAGAGCTTGCCCGAGCGTCGCGGATCTCGGTTGTTTCTTTTTCTGGGCAGCAATATCGGGAACTTCGATCCGAACGAGGCGGCCGAGTTTCTTCGTGGAATTCGGAATCAGATGTCCCGGGATGACCATCTTCTCATCGGTGTTGACCGGGTAAAGGACCGGGAGATTCTGGAGGCGGCGTATAACGATTCCGCGGGCGTCACGGCGGAATTCAACCTGAATCTCCTTCGCCGAATCAACGCGGAGCTTGGCGGCAAGTTCGATCCGGAGAGCTTCGAGCATTTCGCGCCCTATATTACTGAGAGGTCGCGTATCGAAATGCGGTTGATCAGCCGGCGTGACCAGACCGTGGAAGTCGGCGCGCTCGACCGCCATTTCCACTTTGCCGAGGGCGAGTATATCCACACGGAAAACAGCCACAAATATACGTTGGCGGCATTCGCGTCCATCTGTTCCAAGGCCGGATTGGCGATTCAGGAACATTGGGAGGACGAGTTGGGCTGGTTCTCGGTGATGCTCTTGAAGCTGGATTCGTCCGCATGATCGAGCTCCGCGGCGCATCCAAGCGGTTTGATCGCGTCGAAGCGCTTCAGCCGACCGACCTGCAGATTCCGGATGGCAGCACTACCGTCTTGATCGGTCCCAGCGGCTGCGGTAAATCCACGGTCTTAAGGCTCATCAATGGATTGATTCAACCTACCGGGGGTGAAGTGTTGGTGGATTCCGTGCCGGTGACTCCGGATTCCGCGACTGACCTGCGGAAACAGATGGGTTATGTAATTCAGGAAGGCGGGCTTTTCCCTCACCTCACAGCGGAAGGCAATGTGACGCTCATGGCGCGGCGGCTAAGATGGCAGGCCGACCGGATTTTAGGGCGTGTGAAAGAGCTCTCCGCGCTAACCCGATTTCCCGAGGATGGATTGAATCGCTTCCCGGTTGAGCTATCCGGAGGGCAGCGACAGCGGGTAAGCCTCATGCGCGCACTGATGCTGGAGCCCAAGGTCCTACTTCTGGACGAACCTCTTGGCGCGCTCGATCCAATGGTCCGCGCCTCTCTTCAAACCGACCTCAAGGAAATCTTCCGGCGTCTGAGCCAGACTGTGGTGATGGTCACCCATGATCTCGCGGAGGCGGCATATTTGGGAGACCGTATCGTCGTCATGAACGCAGGCCGCATCGTACAGATCGGTTCTATCGAGGACCTTCGTGACCGTCCGGCGGATGCTTTCGTAACGGAATTTGTCTCCGCGCAGAGAAGCTTGGTGGCGCTGTGAGAACCTCCCCCAACCCCCTCCTTCTTAAAGCGGGGGCTAACCGAGCCGGCGGCGGATTGACCGCCCCCAACCCCCTCCCTGGCGCTTATACACATCTCCGCGCCCACGAG
>JBKJZI010000020.1:0-35393 GCA_046715155.1 Chthonomonadales bacterium
CTCCTCCACCGATCCGCCGAACGTAGCTCCCCCAGTATTGGGGGCGGGGGGGGCCGATTCGAAGACCTCCGAATCGATCCAGTGCAGATTCACCCGCGCATTACACGCGATTCCCCCGTGCTTCAACCCCTCCGCAATCGAAATATAAGCATCCCCATTCGCTACATACTTCCCAACCACCGCCACCGAAACCTCATAAGTCGGACGTTTGATCCGCTCGACGATCCCCACCCACTCCTCCAGATTCGGCGGATTCTGAGGCAAACCCAATCGACGAACCACCAGCTCCGCCAACCCGGAATCCTCGAACCGCAGCGGGACCTCATAAATCGTATCCACGTCCGCCGCCTCGATCACTGCTTCCTTATCCACGTCGCAAAACAGCGAGATTTTCTCCCGAATCTCATCCGAAAGCTCCCGATTCGTCCGGCAAATAAGCACATCCGGCTGAATCCCCATCTCCCGCATCTTCGCCACCGAATGCTGAGTCTGCTTGGTTTTGACCTCCGCCCACGGCCCAACCGAAGGAATCAGCGTAACATGAATAAACAGACAATTCTCCGCCCCCACATCCTTCCGAAACTGCCTCAGCGCCTCAACAAAAATCTGCCCCTCGATATCCCCAATAGTCCCCCCAATCTCCCCGATCACCACATCCGCCTTCGATTCCGCCGCCAGCTTCAGAATCCGCTCCTTAATCTCATTCGTAACATGCGGAATCATCTGCACCGTAGCCCCCAAATAATCCCCCCTACGCTCCTTAGCAATAACCTCCGAATAGACCGACCCTGTCGTCACCGACGACAGCCGCGTAAGCGAAACATCAATAAACCGCTCATAATGCCCCAAATCCAAATCCGTCTCCGCCCCATCATCCGTAACAAAAACCTCCCCATGCTGATAAGGATTCATAGTCCCCGCATCAACATTAATGTACGGATCCAGCTTCTGCACCGTAACACTAAACCCCCGGTTCCTAAGCAGCCTCCCCAACGAAGCCGTAGTAATCCCCTTACCAATACTGCTGACCACTCCCCCGGTGACAAAAATGTACTTCATACGGTTTGAACCTCGCTCGGACGGATGACGGTTGACGAGGGACGGATTCAGGTGTCGGTCAACCTATACAAACACAAAACCCCGCCACCGGAATCCCGGAGCGGGGTAGCTTCATTGCCCATTCTATTATACTCAGCCGTCACCCGGGAATCAACAAATGGAAAGCACGGATTCCACCATGCGCGATCATATGTCACGTCCGCGTGCCGGAATCTCCGGATGCGACAGAACGATGACGCCGAAGATCGCGCCAAGACCCACGCCTACCGGGTCAGCCGCAGCTCGCTACGCGAGCCAGAATCGGAGTCGCTATGCGCGGTTTCCTTCACGAAGCTCTCAGACTTTGACGGCTATGAGCGGGCAGCTTCATCGCCCACACTGGTTGATTGGGGATTGTCGTCAGGTTGCCTTGCATCAGCAAAACGACGGCCTATCATAAACAACACGCCCGCGACCACAAGGACCGCCGCAAAGGGCCATGCTCCTATATCCACGCTTCCAGCAGCTCCCGCCCATGCATAGAGCAAAGCCGAAGGAAGAGACCCCGCGGCAGCCGCCGCGATGAGGGTCTTCCAATGCATTCCGGATACGCCCGCCATCACCGCCACGGTCTCAGCCAGCAGCGGAATGGGCCGCGTAACGACGATTGCCAACAGTCCCCACTCTCGCAGCAGCCGCGCCGCTTTTTCACGATCTTCCGGATCCGCGAGTCGAGCATACCGCTTCTCTCCCGCGCGCCCGATTCCGAACCCAACGACCGCTGAGCCGACACTTCCCACTAGCGACAGAAGCGCTCCGACTGCAAATCCAAAGACCGCCCCATGCGCGATCATCACCAGGCTCGCGGGAACGGGGATTACGGCATCGGCAACCAACAAAGAGAACCCAATAACTGCGGCAGCGACAGGATGCCCGCGCAGCGCCGGCAGCGGATTCTGGAGCAGCGGAAACCCCAGCTTCTCCACCCCAAGGAACATGGCGAGGAACAGCGCCAGCGTCACCCCGCATAGCATGTAGTATCGTTTCACATGACTTCCGTAAGAGATTCAGTGGCCGGGTGACAATGGGACCGTCGAACTAGAGTTGAATCCGTTTTGACGAGAGATCACCCTGTCACTTTCTCACCATGTCACAATGTCGTGCATTTGGGTTTCGTTGACAACGGTTTGCACCGGAATTCGTACTCCCCGAACGAAGACACGGTTCCGGTAGAATGCGTGAACCTTTGCGCCCCCGCATGGCACCAACCCATACTGCCTTATCCAGGAGGGAATCAATATGATCCGTGGGACAAAATTCATGCTGGTTTTAGGACTGCTGAGCTTTGGAGTGCCGCCCGGCCTGGCCGACGGAATGATGGTGCGGCCGATGAGCAAGAAAGAGTGGGCGCGGAATCGCGAGCGCGCCATGATCAACGAACCGGAGCAAAAGGCCGTCGTTTACTTCCACAATGGCAGTCAGCAGCTCATCATCAGCCCAAGCTTCGATGGAGCGCCCGCCGAATTTGCCTGGATCATTCCCGTTCCATCCCGGCCGAACGTCCAGATTCTGGACGGCGCGCTGTTCCACTAGCTCGCCCGGCTTACGATGCCAAAACCGGCGTTGGCAAATGGCCATGGTAACAAAGGCGTTGCGGAGTCAATGGGCGCCGCCGTTCAAGTCCTCGAACGCAAGACCGTGGGGGCGTACGATGTTTCGGTGCTCGCGGCTACCGAGAGCCGCGCGTTAGGGGCGTGGCTCGAGCGCAACGGCTACCGGATTCCGGACCGCGCGCGAAAGCCTATCGGGGAGTACATCCGCGAAAAGTGGACTTTCGTAGCTTGCCGCGTAAAGAACGCCGGTACCGCGTCCGGTCTGCGATCGGGAACTCGCGCTCCTATCCGCCTCACCTTCAGAGCCGCCCGGCCGGTTTACCCCGTTCGGATTTCTTCAGCGAATCCGGCTCCGTTCGGCGTTCTGATCTATCTTGTACTTCCCAGGTCCGAAAGCGGTGGTAACAGAAACGGCATCATCAACCTGAAAAGGCCGGGACCGAATGCACATCAAGGGACACACTGGCGAGCGACGCTTCTTCCTCAAGACCGCCGCATCTATCCCACAATCGCAAAGCTAAGCCGCGAACCCATGGATGTATATGTCTCGCACGATCGGCTGCGCCCAGAGGATTCCAACCGCGATTACGTCTGGCGAACCCGTGGTTCCATATCGGCAGGCGCCCGGTAATTTCAAGGCCTTGCGGTGTCATCCTGCCCATTACCGGCGTTCACGACGCCAGCGGGTTTCAGAAGGCCCATGCCGTCGTTGTTCAGAATCCCGTCAATCCTATCGAGAATCCGCCGTTCTTTGTGCCCTTCGTGTCTTCGTGGTTCAAAGCCCGGAATCTGCGGCTCGCAACGCCTAAACGCCGACGCCTGACTCTACGCGGCCGCTTGCGAGGCGGCGGCGCGGTAGGTCTCGGCGGCGCATTCTGGAATGAGGTGGCGGAACTTGTCGGCGGCGCGCTGCTCTTCTATCAGGACTTCCTCCGCTATCTGCGCGGTCTCGAGGTCGCCGTGGGCCTCTGCGTAGGTGGCTAACGCTGCATAGATTCCGATCTCGAGATGCTCCGTGGCGTAAGCCTTGACCACGTCTTGAGTGGCTTTGTCACATTCGTCGGACGAAGAGTGAATCGTTTCGCCGAGCATTCCCATGATCTTAGTAAAGTAGGCCTTTGACGCAGTAGGCGTCCCGCCGAGCTCGCGCAACCGCTTTTCGAGGCGAATGGCGTGCTCTTTGGTGGAAATAAGGTGCTCTTCGAACGCGGCCCGCGCCACGTCGTTGCGGACCTCTCTAGCATAGTTCTCAAGGACCTCGGCGATGCCTTCCTCGGCCGCCCGGGCATCGTCCAGGTAGCGGATCAACCGGTTCTGCGGCAGCTCCATCTTCTTCTCCCTTTGGGTGACGCGCTATGACTTATATAGTTGACGCCTCTAGCTTGCAAAAGTTTCCTTTTTACCGACAGGAACGATTTTATTGGATTCCAACCACGTCTCGGCTAAGATAGAATCCGTGCCATCGCCGATTGAGATTACGCATCACGAAGTCCCCCTACCCAATCTTCCTACAACCCTGGACGGAATCCGCCTGGTCCATTTGACGGACTTTCACGTCGGCTGCGGCGATTCCGCGGCGAGTTCGCGCGAAGCGGCAGCGCTGGTCAATTCCTTATCGCCCGACCTCATCCTTCTCACAGGAGACTACGTCAATCGACGTGTGAGTGAGATAGAACCATCTGCTGAGATTCTGTCAAGCCTGCGAGCACATCGCGGAATTTTCGCGAGCCTCGGCAATCACGATTACTATGCGGATTCCGGGGCGATGGCCGCTGCGCTTCGGCGAATCGGATTCCGGGTGTTGGACAACGAATCCGTCGAGATCAGTCCCGGGCTCTGGATTGCCGCGATAGACGACCTGCACATGGGCCACGGCGATGTGAACCTGGCGCTGAAGGACATCCCGAAAAGAGCTGCGACCGTACTTCTTTCGCACAATCCCAACGCGCTGAACATTGCGCCCAGAGACTGGCCGCTCATCATCCTCTCCGGCCACACTCACGGAGGTCAGATCGTAGTCCCGTTTCCGTCGCCCCACCTCATCTGCAGGCTGCACCTCGGCACAGACTATGTGAACGGCTGGTACCAACGAGGAGAACCTCGCATGTACGTCAGTCGTGGAATCGGCGTCACCGGCACACCGCCCCTAAACCGCCGATTCCGCTGCCCGCCGGAGATTGCTGTATTCGTGCTTCGAGCTGCGTGATACGTGAGCACTCACTTTTTTTCAAAAGACCGGGAACTCTTTGCGCCCCCGTTCCGTCAATCTAATCGTAGCGGAGAGGGCGCGCCACGCATGCGCGCCGGATGTCTCGAAGCACAGCACCAAACAACTTCACAGCATTGAACGTGGCCCTGCATGTCACGTTTGCGCAAAGGCCAGGAGCGTCTGAGTCCACGACTTTCGTCGTGACTCGACGCTTTTTTGCTTTTGTATCAGACACCAGGGAGTTTTCAAATGCAGACCGCCACCGTAAGCAACACCGTTTCCGACAGTCTTGACTACCGTCCGACCAGTTCACTCGAGAGCATGAGCGACGAGCAGCTCGTACGCCAGTGCGCGGGGGGAGACAGCAAATCGTTCGACGTCCTGCTCCGGCGCTATGAGCGGCCGATCTACCATCTCGCCTACCGCCTTGCCGGAAACCACGACGACGCGCATGACATCGCCGCTGAAGCTTCACTGCGCATCTTCCGGTCAATTGGTACGTTCCGCTGCGCGATCACGCTGCCGGCCTGGATCAACCGCATTGTCGCGAACGTTTTCTACGACATGCGGCGGCGCCAGCAGCGCCATCCCGCCTCATCGCTAGACGCCTTGGCCGAGAAGACCGGCGGAAAGCTCCTCGCGGCCGAAGACAGCCGGGCAACTTCGCCGGCGATGCACGCGGAGGAGAATGAGAAAACGAGGATCCTCAGCGCGGCCATCTCGGCATTGCCGGACTATCAGCGCACGATGGTTACCCTGTTTCATGCAGAGGGCCGGACGTACGAGGAGATCGCCAGCATGATGAGCATTCCGGTCGGTACGGTCAAATCACGCCTCAACCGGGCCCGTCTTGCGCTCCGCGAGATGCTTACGCCGCAGATGTCGGCGCTTACGAACTGACGGAGTGATGAGTGGTGAGGGGTGAGGGGGTTCTCTTCCCACTACTCACCTACTCACCACTCACCACTCACTACTCACCAACCAGGAGAAACAAGTGGAAATACTTTGGTGGATCGTCGTCGGCGTTATCGCCGGGTTCCTTGCCAAGGCTGTAGTGCCGGGCGAGGGCCCTGGCGGAGTGCTCGGCGACTTAGTGATTGGAATTGTGGGCGCGGTGATCGGCGGTTATATCATGCGAGCGCTGGGCACGAGCATCGGCGGCGGCATGCTAGGGACTATCGTGGTCGCTTTTATCGGAGCCGTCGTCCTGCTGCTGGTCTTAAGGGCGGTTACCGGCAGGCGTGTGGTGTCTTAACGCGCCGGAGAGTGGAAGAAGGGCATGGCGGCCGGCATTCGCGTCCGCCATGCCTTGTCGTAATCCTGGTCGCATAGCACTAATTACCCCGATCCGAGACGAGGAGTGTAATGGAACCTTCCCTGCAGACTCAAACGAACCGCGTAGAGTTCGAATCCCTGTTCAGCCGCAGCTACCAACGCGCCTTCAATCTTGCATACCGCTATACGGGGAATGAGAGCGACGCCGAAGACCTGACCCAGGATGCCTTCGTGCGAGCATGGGGAAGCTATCATCGCTATGATCGACGCCGTTCGTTTGAAGTCTGGCTGCTGCGGATTCTATCCAATCTGGCAATTGACCGTTGGAGAAGGAAGTCCGCACTCCGGACATATTCCCTTGACCAAATGTTCACCGCAACTGGAACTGAGGTCGAGCTTGCCGCCGTCGTACCGGACCGCGCCGCCGGACCAGAGCAACTATGTCTAACACGGGCCACCGGGGACCAAATCCACGAGGCCCTGAAGCTCCTGCCCCCTTCCTACCGCCAGGCAATTATTCTTACCGATATCGAGGAATGGAGCTATGAGGAAGTGGCCCAGAAAATGAACTGTCCCGTAGGGACCGTTCGGTCGCGTCTCCACCGCGGCCGCCAGCTACTCCGCCAATACCTCCGAGACATCCAATCCGAAGAATTAATGGCCGCCTGACTCGGTCGCTCAGTTAAGTGTCTGATTGGTTCCTGGGATTCGAGCAACATACCGAGCCGTCATCCCGTAGGGATCTGCTTTTTCTGCGTGACAGTTGGGCGCGGGTCGCAGGCTAAAAGAAGATCCCTACGGGATGACGGTTTCGGTAGTGAGTGCAGAGAAAGCGTAAGATTCGGTCGGGCAGAGCGAAATACAGCCTATTTGCGGTGGAAATTGTCGAGGGCTTCCTGAAGTAGGGGGAGGAGCACGTCGCTGGTGATGGGCTTTACAATGTAGCCGGCCGCCCCAAGCTGCTTTGCCTGCTCCTGATAACCGTCGTTTGCAAACGCGGTAAGCATCACCATGCAGACCGGGAACGCCTCCATTATGCGGCGAGCGGCGGCGATGCCGTCCATCACCGGCATGCGGATGTCCATCAAGACGATGTCGGGCTTCTCGCGCAGAGTCGTTTCCACCGCCTCTTTGCCGTTCGTGGCGATACCGACGACTTGAAGACCCGCCCGACCGAGCGCGCGTCGAAGCTGCATCTGCGTGACAGCCTCGTCCTCACAGATGACTACGCGTTTCCCTTCCAATTGCGGGCCACCACTCAGGGTGGTGAGCGCAGGCTGATCTACCAGCGATTCGGCTTTCGGTTCGTTGCCCATTTGCTAAGTGACGCTCCACGAAGCGGAGATCGTGTTGGTCACTGATGTAGCTGACCGGAGAAACGGTTCCGCCCTTTCTACTGATATACGCGTCCCATTCGCATAATACTCCATTACTCCGCCTGTCCGCAAAAGCGAGCAATTCCCAGACACAGACGCAATAACAAAGTCTGGTGTTCCTGACAGTGGGGGATATAGGGATTAGGGTCTAGGGTTCGAGATTCCGCCGACCCTATACCCTAGACCCTAGACCCTATCTGAGCGGGCCGGCGTTCAGGATGTTCGGAGTTACCTGGATTGTTTCGCCCGGCTGTAGGCCCGATTTAATCTGAACGTACTCGCCGTCGGTGATTCCGGATTCGACGACTACGGTCTGCCATTGGCCGCCCCGAAGAGCCTTCACGATCGGCTTGCCCGTCTTGTCGCGATCCAGGGCTTCGACAGGAATCGCCGTAGCGTTGCGTACTTCGCCCGTCTTGAGCGCGACTTGCTGAACCTTCATGCCCGGCTTGACAAGTCCCTCGTCGTTCTTGAAATCCACGATGGCAACAAACTTCTGATTCTTCACAAGTCCGGCAAGTTTGCGGTCAACGCGAGTAGTTACCTGCTTGACCTTGCCATCGAACTGCTTATTCGGGACCTCGGCGAACCGAAGCGTTACGGGCGTTCCGGGCTTTACTCCGCCGGCCTGATCCGGCTCCATTTCAGCCTGTATCTGGAGCGCGCCGAGGTCGACAATGGTCACGACAGGATCTTTTTGTTTTTCCGGAATCTGCTCGCCGGGACGCACGTTGAGGGCCAGAACGGTGCCGCTGATAGGCGCCTTGATATTGGCGATTCGCGCGCCCTGCCGCGCCTTTTGGTAGATCTCGCGCGCCTGTTCGAGCTGCGATTTGTAGGACAGAAGGCCGGCTTCCATGTCGAGCTTGGCCTGCTGGAGCGCCTGTTCGGCCGCAATGCGAGCCTGCGCGGCGGATTCCGCAGCCGCAGGAGTCTCGACCGAAATCGATCCGCCATCCGGCGTAAATGTCGTCGAAGTTGGCTGCCGGGTCTTCCGTTCCGCAGCCCTGGCCTGTTCGAGATGGCGCTGGGCGGCCACGACGGCGTCATCAATCTGGTTCTTCGCGTTCGCGTACGCCGTCTCAGCGGCCTTCAGGTTCAGCCGCGCCTGCTCTGCCGCCGCTTCGGCCGATGCGTAAGCAAGCTCCACCAGAACGTCGCCGCGGTTCACCTTTGCCCCGACTGTCACGTGGACCTTTTCCACCGGCGCCTGGAAGGGAGCGTAAACGTCGGCCTTAGCATTTGGCGGTATGACTACCTCGCCTTCCAGAGGGACAAGGCCGACAATATCCCGCTGCACGACTTTCGCGGGCGTCGGCCGCGAGGCGAAATACGCCCACGCTCCAAAAGCAATGATCGCGATAAGTAGAAAAGCCAGAAGCCACCGACCTGTCCGTGGGCGATCGGAAGCTTCATGGCGTTGTACGGTCGTGGTTGACATCTGGTTCTGCCCTCCTGGACGGCCAGTTTGCGCTCTAGTCCGAATACGGTAAGGACGCTCAGGCAGAAAGGTCAGTTCCACAATGCGAGGTAAGCAGCTGTATGGGTGTGTGGGTGTGTAGGTGAAGGGCCCGATTACGAGTACGATTACGAATCACCCACAAACCCACACACCCATACAGCTTGGAATCAGGCAGCGTCAAGCTCGAGGCTGCATTCGCGGAGGAGACCGTCTACGACGAGCTTAAGCGACGTAAGAGAATCCTGAATCTGGCCCACTTCCGGACGGGCAAGTTCGGATGGTTGAATCTGCCCCAGGACCTCTACCATGTCGATGATCCGCTGAGCATAGGGTGACTGCCGCGTCTGAACCAGCGTCGGCGGTTCGGCGAGGGCAACCGCGGAATCGGAATCCCGGAAAAAGCGGACGAGGTGATCGGCGGGAGAGCTCAGAATCTCCTCGGCCTGGTCCGGCTTCTTACGCAGCGCCTTCACTAGATTACCGGTGTGGTCGCTATTGAGACGGTCCTCCCGAATCTTCTCAACTACTGCGGTTTGCAGGTCCGGCAGATCATTGAGCTGCTTGAGGAATCGCGCGTGCTTCTCCGTAATCTGGCCATCCGACGGGCGATTTGGACTGGAAATAATTGATTCCGAGATCGATTCCGGCAGCTCCAGCAGATCGAGAAGGTAACCCACCGTCCGCTCGGAAAGGCCCAGGCGAGCGCCGACCTCACGGTTTGTGGCGCCGAGAACCTCCTTGACGTGACTCAGAGCGCGGGCCTTCTCCGCAGGCTGCAGGTCCTCACGCTGAACGTTCTCGATGAGCTGCTCCGTGAGGACCTCCTCCGGATCGATATCCTTTACGATGCACGGAACATCCTTCAGGCCGACCCGCTGCGCGGCCCTCCAGCGACGTTCACCCGTAATGATCCGATAGACTCCGAGATTCGGCAGGTGCGTCACCGTTATCGGATTCAACATTCCATGCTGGCGAATGCTGTCCGCCAACCCGTTCAAACTCTCTTCGTCCTGATGTCTTCGCGGCTGGTCCGCATCCTCGACGATTCGACCGACTCCAATCAACTTGACTTCCAATTCCGTCCTCCTGGCATGTGTTGCTTTGGCGCGGGCGTATACCAGCCCGCAAGAATACCAGTGTGATTATTGGCAGCGCAGCCCTCGCGAAATAGGCCTCGACACGAATAAACCTGACAGCACAAATCGTAGGGGCGGCCCTGTGTGGCCGCCCTGTTTTGTATACGCCATATGACCAGCCGAAGAAAAGGGCGGCCACACAGGGCCGCCCCTACGATTGTCGTGATGGCTATGTGCGGGGAGGTGGAAATTCGATGATTCGGAGGTTGCGGAAGCTAAGGTCGGTGGTAGGGTCATGGCCCTGGAGGCCGATCACCCCAGCGTCGGTCTTGGTTCCCTGGCGGGCGTTAGGGTTGGGCGGGCGAGTGTCGGTAAAGTCGCTAACCTGATAGCCATTTACCCAAACCGCCAGGTGAGTACCCGTAGCGATGATAGTCTTCGTGAACCACTCACGGTCTGTGGAGACCACTTTACGGGCGGGCTGTCGGTTGTAGATTCCGCCGGTGCCGTAATCGACCGGTTTGGTGCGGTCATCTCCCTGCCATTGATTCCGGATCTGGCTCTCGTAGCCGCTCCAGAATTGACCGGGTAGCTCCCGGAAGAATACGCCGCTGTTGAGGTGGGTGCCATTCGAGATGCAGTTGAACTGGAACGTAAAGTCGGCCCACTGACCCTCGGTCTGTATCTCGCCGTTCCCGTCCTTTATGTTCAGCCAGCCTTCGGGGGTGACGCTGAATACGGATTTGTGATCCGGAATTACCTTCCAGCCACTCAGGTCCTTGCCGTTGAAGATGCTCTTCAATCCGATGGGCCGGAGCTTGATATTGCGGAAGGAGACCAGCCCGTTGGGTCCCTGGCCGAAATACTGCAGCGCGATTGGACCGCGCGCCCATTTCTTGTCCCGTACGCGGACCGTGGACTTGCCGTTCACCCCCACTCGCAGCATCTCACCCACGGCCCTGACCTGAAATCGAGTCCATTTACCCGCAGACTGTACTTTCGCGCTGGACCTTGCGATTCCGTTGATGCTTCCGGTTGGCCACTGAGGGTGCCGATCGTACACGTTGACTTCGTAGGCGTTGTCCTGCAGAATTTCGCCTTCCCTGGGGCAGCGAAGAAAGATACCGCTATTGGTCATGTCGTCGACCAGGACTTCGGCCGAGAGCTCGAAATCGGCGAATTCGCCCGTGGTTGCCAGGAATCCGACCTTGCCACTGCCTCCCGAACCCTGAATCGTTCCGTCCTTAACCATCCAGGCCGCCTCACCGCGGGCCTTCCAGCCGAAATCGGTCTCGCCGTCGAAGAGCTGAATCCAGCCCTGAGCGATTTCCTTCGAACTAAGTTTATTGTTGTCCGCCGAGCAAAACGACGCCGCCAACAAAAGCGCGCAGGAAACGAGCGCGCGGAATCCCATCCTCATCCAATCCTCCACCGAAACAGTAATCCGCCCGCCAGAAATGTGCATTCCTTGGACGCGGGGCGCATCTAACAATACGATATACGACGGCGGTATTCCTTGGCGGGCGGGAAGGCTATTCGCCTTGACTCCGCCCGGCGAGTCCGATATAATCCGGGTGTCCTTGGGGCGATACGGATTCCGCCAAAATCAAGCCGGACATCCCGCTTTCGAGCGGGCGTCGCACCAAATCGCATAACAGAATGAACCGTAACCGCAACTTCCGGGGCATACTCCCGCGGCTGAAGCGCGCCGAGAGCCCCGCCCATCCCCCAGTGCGGATACCGGCCAACTTCATCTGGCGTGCCCTTTTGGGCGTCGGGACGGTCGCTGTCTTTGCCCTCCTCATGTCGGTCCATTTTCTTCCCGATCGCATATCTATGCGCGTCGGCGATCGCAGCCCGATGGTCATCCGCGCCACGCGCAGCGTGCGGTATATCGATTCGGAAGCAACCCTCCGCCGCAAAGAGTTCGCCGCCGACCAGGTGGAAGGAGTGTATGAGGCTGACCGCCCGGCGCTCGCTCAAGCGATCAACAAAGTCTCCGAACTATTCCGCGACGTGCGGGCAATTCGAGAAGATCCCGAACTGAGCACCGACCAGGAGAAAGCGCGAACGCTCAGAACGCGCCTTGGCCGTGTTTTTCTCGGACAGTCACCTGCCCGCTTGATCTCGATGAGATCGGAATCGTTGACCTCATTAGAGAAACAGGCGAAACACCTGGTCGAAGCGGAGATGTCAGACCGTATCCGACCCGGAACTGACGACCTACTCCATGCCCGCCTGGATCTCGAACGAGCCGCGCGAAAGGCAATCAGCGCCGCGGACGACGCCGGAATCCTCATCGCCGTCGGGACAGAGGCGCTGAGACCTAACGCAATCCATAACGCATCGAGGACTGATCGGTCCCGGCATTCCGCTAGGCGGGCGGCCACTCCCGTCTGGCGGAATATCGCCGTTGGGGACGTCATCATACGTCCCGGCGACTTTTTCACCCAGCAGCATTTCGACCAGTGCGTGGCGCTCGGCCTGGTGAGCTCCCGCGTGGACCCCATTACGGCGGTCTCGCTTCTCGGACTGGCCGCAGGTCTCACGGCCATCGTCCTGGTCTACATCAGGCGCAGAGACGCGGAATTGTATGGAGATACCCGGCGGCTTGCAATGCTCGCGGCCATCAGCGTCTCATGCGTCGCGGGCCTGAAGATCTTCGGCGCCGTGTTCGGCGTTCCGCTGTACGGAGTCCAGTTCGCCTACCTCGGAATGATGATGGTGGTTGCGGCGGGGATGCTTCTCGCGGTGCTGCTAACGCCCTCACTTGCGATGCTGGTGACTGCTTTGATGTCTGTTGTGACCGGGCTCATTCTGAACCATGAGCTCCGCTTCAGCGTGATGACTCTGGTGAGCAGTCTCGTCGGAATCAACGCCGTGCTCGGAATCCGCGACCGTTCGCAACTCCTTCGGGCGGCGCTGGCAGTGGCAGCCGCGAACGTAGCCATGGTCTGGATACTCGGCGGCCTTCTAGGCGACAATATGCCGGAGATGCTGTCCGGAAGCGTGGGCGCGGCCGCGGCCGCCATCTTCGCGGTACTGCTGTTCTGGTTCGGAATCGCCGTGCTGGAAAAGCCGTTCGGCGTGCTGACGCCGGCTCTTCTCCTGGAGCTTTCCGCACCCGACCGGCCGCTGCTGCGAGAGCTTGCCGCCGCCGCCCCCGGAACCTACGCGCACAGTATCATGGTCGGGAATCTCTCAGAAGCGGCGGCGGATTGTGTGGGAGCGGATTCGCTCTTTTGCCGGGTGGCGAGCTACTATCACGACATCGGCAAAATCAGACGTCCGCACTGCTTCGTGGAAAATCAGGGCGCCGAGAATATCCACGATTCGCTCACGCCGTCCCTTTCCGCGCTGATCATCTCCTCACATGTACGCGATGGCGTTCATATGTCAGATCAGCATCGCCTGCCTTCGCAGATACGCGACATCATCGCCGAGCACCACGGCACCAGCCTGATCCGCTACTTCTATCACCAGGCGCTCGCGGCAAGCTGCCAGGGCGGCAAGGAATCGGAGGTTTGCGAGGAACAGTTCCGCTACGAGGGGCCAAGGCCGCGTACACGTGAGTCTGGTATTATTATGCTGGCTGATACGGTGGAAGCAGCGGCCAGGAGCCTGGAGCGCCCCACGACCGCGCGGATACAGGGGCTGGTGAGCAACCTGATTCGCGATAAGATCGCCGACGGCCAGTTGGACGATTGCGAGCTGACATTCCGAGACATCCAGAGCATCGAAGCGGCCTTCACGCGGATTCTGACGGCGGTACTGCACCGGCGAATGGAGTATCCGGGACTGCCGGATCTCCCTCCCGATCCATCGGCCCAGGTGGTGGTGGCGGATGGCGGTGACGATTTTGAACGAGTCGGGGCGGCGGATTCCGACGAGCGCTCTTTCGAAAGCAGCCCGGGCCGCGCTGAAGCTTGAGGGCGCAAATCGCGCCGAGGTCAGCATTCTGCTCACGGATGACGATACAATCCGCCGCCTTAACCGTGAATACCGCCGAATCGATAAGCCTACAGACGTCCTTTCCTTTCCTCAACGCGATTCCGCCGGTCGGCCCGCTGTTCCCGGAAACGCGGAGACGCTTGGCGATGTCGTGGTTTCAGTGGAAACGGCCGCGCGCCAGGCACGGGAACAAGGGAACGCTCTCCTCGAGGAGCTTAACCTGTTAGTAATACATGGAATACTACATTTACTGGGTCAAGAAGACGAATCGGAATCCGGCGCGGCGGCGATGCGCCAAAGAGAGCGCGATATCCTCAAGATGATCGGCACTGAATCCGCAGGTTTGGTTGAAAGAACATTGCAAACCTAGGGTTGATCCGCCTTTGACGTCATTCTGAGACGGTCTTATCGTCGAAGAATCCGGCGCGCACTGCTTGTTGACAAGGCGCCGGATTCTTCGGCTCCCGCCTCAGAATGACGACAAGTACTTTGGAAAACGACGGGAGGAGTAACGTTGCGGCGAAAGCGGCCGCAGGACAGCTTTCGCTACGCGGGGGAAGGGATTCTGCATTGCTTCCGGACTCAGAAGCATATGCGGATTCACTTCTACATGCTGGTGCTGGTTCTGGGCTCCGGGCTGCTGCTGGCGCTGCAGCCTCTCCACATGTTGGTGCTGCTCTTCTGCATCAGCCTGGTCATCGCGACCGAGATGTTCAACACGGCCGTGGAGGCGATGGTGGACATGGTAACGCCCAACTATCATCCACTCGCCAAGCTGGCAAAGGATGTCGCGGCGGGCGCGGTATTGGTCGCCAGCGCAAACGCGCTAATTGCCGGGTTGATAATATTCTTCGGCAGCGAACGTATCAAAGACATCAAGATTCGGACGCAGGAATTCTCCATAGACCCAATGATGGTCATGGTCGTAGGAATCCTTGTTCTGACCCTAACGGTGATGATGTCGAAACTGTTTACGGGCCGAAGTAATCCGGGACTGTGGCACGGAGGCGTAGTAAGCGGCCACAGCGCGGTCGGCTTCTTTCTCGCTATGACCATCATCTTCATGTCGAATAACATGTTCATCGCCATCCTTGCGCTGTTGATGGCGGCGATAATCGCACAGAGTCGCGTTGAGGCTGGAGTGCATTCTCTGCAGGAGGTCGTGCTGGGGGCGGTTATCGCCATCTTCCTGACCTCTTCGGTATACTGGATAATGCCCCACGTTAGGGCGCGGTTGACGCTACACGAAACGTCCTCCGCGCGCTCGGCCCTTCGCGCTGAGAGGTATTTACGCATTGCGCACAAACCGAATAGGGCGTAGCAACGACCCTGACGCCGTACCCGAACGCAAGCGCGCGTCCAAACGCCGCTCCCGGCGCAACCGCAAGGAAAGCCCCACAGGAGCGAAGGACGAGCGCGAACCCAGCCGCTTACGCTTCGCCATCCTCGCCGCGATAGCATTAGGCGCGGCCCTCTTTCTACTGCAACCCCAAGTCGACGCACAGGGAGCCGGCGCGAGCACGCCTACAAGTCCGCCGCCCGGATCGTTTGACCTGTGGGACGTGGCATTCGTATTCGTACTCGTAGTTATCAACGGTCTCTTTGCCATGGCGGAAGCCGCGCTGTTGTCGGTAAGGCGCAGCCGCATCGAGCAGCTCGTAGAAGAGGGCAACCGTTCCGCTCGGCAGGTGCAGATGCTGCTCTCGGAGCCAACGAGAATGCTCTCGACGCTCCAGGTGGGAATGACGCTTGTAAGCCTGTTCTCCGCGGGCGCCGCCGCCGAACGCGCGTTGGGCCCGTTCACCGCGTTTTTAAAGGAGCAGTTCAAGGACTCCGTGCCCTTCATCGCGGCACATGCAAGCACTATTGCGTTCATTACAATTATTCTCGGCGTCGGCATGCTCACCCTCGTGATTGGAGAGATCACTCCGAAGAGCATTGCGATACGCTTCAACGAAAAAATCGCGCTTTTCGCCGCCTGGCCGATCCGATGGATGCAGGTGATTGCGGCCCCAATCATCGCGATCGTTACGCTCCTCTCCAACCTCCTCGTCCGACCATTCGGCGGCACCGCTACCTTCCATCCCTCCGCCATGAGCGAAGAGGAGCTAAAGCTGATGGTGGAGGAGAGCGAGGAGCACGGAGTCATCGAAACCGAAGAAAAGGAGATGATTCACTCCATCTTCGAGTTTGGAGACACGGTGGTGCGAAAGGTGATGACTCCTCGGCCCGACATCACCGCCATAGAGGCGGATATCTCTATCGACGACATGATCCGTAAGGTGAACGCCTCCGGCCACTCCCGACTGCCGGTATATGACGACGACCTCGACAACGTAATCGGAATCGTCCACGTGAAGGACGTTCTCGCGGCCGTGACCGGCGACTCGCCTCCGGTGAGCATCCGGCAACTAATGCGGGACGCATATTTCATTCCGGAGAACAAGCCGGTGGCCGACCTGCTGGCGGAGATGCGGAAGAGGCGGCTTCAGATGGCAGTCGTGCGCAATCCCGACGACGGCAGTGTCACCGGCGTCATCACCATCGAAGACCTGCTGGAAGAGATCGTGGGCGAGATCGAAGACGAGTACGATGAAGCTGCTGAGCCGGAGTGGACGACCATCGACGAGCGGACGACTGTGGTTGACGGGCGGATGAGCCTGGAGGACTTCAACGAGCGGATGGCAGTGGAAGTTCCGATCGAGGATTCCGACACTATCGGCGGATTCGTGTTCGGACTGCTCGGCCACCAACCGCAGCAGGGCGAAACCGTAAAGTGGAACGGCCTCGAGTTCCGCGTGGAAGCCACGAACGGCAAACGGATTCAAAAGGTCTGCGTTATCCGGCATTCCATCACTTCCGGGGGAGAAAGCGCGGGAAACGGCAAAGGCCCCCATAGCTCCGGCAATGTCCGAACGGAAGACATGAATCCGCCCTACCGCGCTCAACCGACCGACTGATTCCGCCCGATGTCCACGGAAGCCGCGAACGCCCTGCCGGAATCCGCTCCCGTGCCGCAGCGTTATATCGCTCGGATTCCGGCGATCCTGGTGGTGATCGCCCTCCTCGCCACGGCCGCGTTCGCCTATTGGCGGTTCATCTACTATCCCTCGACACCCGCGTATGTGGTCGCGAAGATCATCGACGCCGGGCGAGCGAAGGACTACCAATCGGTCTTCGATCTCATAAGGCTGACAGGACCGCTCAAGGCTCTGGTCAGAAGCCCGGAGGATCTTAGGCGCTACGCCGAGCAGTTCCCTGGCCTGATTCCGGACGTAAGCGAGTACGAAATCCGAGATTGGATTACCAGGGGCGATAAAGCGACCGTTAATACTCACGTAACTTCCACCCAGGGCGGAAGGACCACCGTAAATGAGGTGTACTTCGAGCTAGTACGGCAAGGGGGAGTCTGGCGGCTCGATGGCGAGTGGCTTTTCCGGGAAGCCGTTCGTCACGGCCTGGGCGGCGCTCTCCTTGGTGGCGCGGAAGAGTAGCCTCCTCCCAATTATTGTTACCGAACCCTAAGCCCTTGCGTTGCGACAGAGTGAGCGCCCGATGACGATACGCACGCGCACCCATCCTGTCAATATCTGCTAGAATCCCACAGCATATGAACATCGTTTCTGTTGTAAACCAGAAAGGCGGTGTGGCAAAGACCACATCCGTCGCCAACCTGGGCGCTTCGCTCGCAGCTCGAGGCCTGCGCACGCTGCTCATCGACCTCGATCCGCAAGCGAATCTAACTCTGGGGCTTAAGCGGGTCTGGGATGATCTTCCCTATGCCCTTCCCGACGTGATGCTGGATCCCCGCTCGGCCCCCATTTCCCCCATCGTGCGCCAGGTCGGCGAAAGCCCTCTCTTTTTGGCACCCGGACACATCGATATGGCGCGCGCGGAAGCGGCGCTTGTCCGGCAGGACGCCCCTGCTTACAGCCTCCGCCACGCCCTCCACGCCGTAGCGCCGATGAGCCCATTTGACTGGGTCCTCATCGATTGCCCGCCGTCGCTGGGAATGTTAACTCAGAACGCACTCGTGGCGAGCAACTTCCTGATAATCCCAACAGAGCCCAAGATGTACTCCTTTGCCGGGATGGACACCCTGAACCGCATGATCCAGGGCCTTTCCAAGGACTACAACTTCGACATTAAGCTCCTAGGAGTTCTGCTTACGATCGTGGATCGGAATACGAAGCTAAGCCGAACAATCTCAGGCGTGATTCGGGAGCGGTTCGGCGACCTGGTGTTTGAAACGGAGATCTTTAAGAACGTGAAGATTTCGGAGGCGGAGCTGGAAGGCAGGCCGGTTATGGACATAGACCGAAATGCAGCGGGCGCGAAGGCCTATAGTGCGCTCGCCGATGAGGTGCTCGCCAGGGCAGAGGCGATGGCATAGTGGTAAGTAGGGGCGGCCCTGTGTGGACGCCCGCAATACGATTTCAATCAGCGGCGGAATAAAGGGCGGCCACACAGGACCGCCCCTACTGAATTAGTCCACCACCAGCCACGAAATAACCGTGAACAGAACACCGAGCAGCATAATCACGAATACCGAAAGCACTGCGTTCGCGCGCCGGGCGTGATTGTACTCTGCCTCAGCGTTACGCGTATCGTTGAACAGTACGCCCTTCAATTCTCTTTCGCTCATTTGCCGAGGGTGATTGCGCGTGCCGTTTTTCGCTGGACGGTCAGGCGGCAGCACTTCAACCAGCGTTGCCGAAGACGATGCGCTGCCGTTCTTCTCTACGTGTGGGGCGGAAGGGGGCGGCATAACCTCGACAATCGTCGCGGTTGCTTCCGGGCTTCGTTTGACAGTCGTGGGGAGGTCGATATCGGGTATCAGAGGGGACTCAGACATGCCGTCTGATACGGGCATGCTCTCAGCGACTGCAGTGTCACGAGGAGTCTCCGTCCGGCCAAGATAGCTCTGCCAGTCGTTCACGCGCTCCATGAGCTTCGAGGCTGTTTGCTTATCCGTCATCTTGCTAACGCCTTCCTGAACGTCTTAGCTACTCCCACCGGAGCTGGTCTTCCGTCTTGCGCGCCTTATCTGCATCCGTCTCGCCGTAATTGCGGATGTAGTGGATATGGCATGTCCTGACCCAGTTCGACGTGAGCTCGGCCTCTGCCTGCGCCGGTGTCATTTTACCTGACCGAACCTGACCGATAAGGAAGTCGTCGAGGCGCGCCTTGAGTCCGGCGAACCATGGAGTAACCGGGAATACGTTCTTCGGTCCATTCGTGCCGCCGAAGGCGGCGGGAATCAGCCGTACTGGAACGTGAAGGGTATCCTCGGCCGGGATTCCATAAGCCTTGAATACCTGTTTGCGCACGTCTTCCGGCACTGCGATACCTATGGTTGCCTTCGGGCTGCGCTCGCCAGGCGTTAGCTCGGGTTTGGGTAGACCGATCTTCTGCTCGGGAGGTTTCAGCTCGGTCGTCACCGCGGCCGTAGAGGGTGGTGCGGGCCTGGCCTTGTCCGTCCCTGGCGTTTGACTCAGATAAAGTGCCCAGCCTCCGAGAGCTAGCGCCGCTAGCGCGGAAGTCACGAGTAGGGCGCTGTTTGACTTTCGGTCTAAAGGATGGCTCGAGACTTCCAGCGGAATGGGTTCGTTTCCATACGGTTGAACCACCGCTTGAGCGTCGGGGGCGTCCAAGTACGACTCGAATCGCCTCTGCATCACATCTGCCGGATTCTCGACGTCGGATTCCGCAGGTTTACTCATCAGCGCGCTGAATTCGAATCCGCTTGCGCCTTCGCGCACGCGCTGCTCCAGCGACTCGGGCCTCTTATTCGGCATGGTCTTTCTCCTTGTCTTCCCGTGGGGAAGCGTGAAGACAACCCGATAGCTCGAGATCGGGATGTTAACGATGTGCCGACCGTTTTCCAGGTGTGCAGAATGCCGGTACAATTCGGTATTAATCGAGGGCGTAGGGGGAAGAGAAATGGGGGTTTTATTGCCGGAGCAAGTTGAAGAGTTTGGTGAGCTAGGATACCTTGTGGTTTCCGGGCTGATTCCGGAGGAGGTTTCTCGGGCGGCGGAGGCGCGGCTGCGGGAAATGGTGGATTCCGGGGTGTCCGGAAGCGGGCACGGCCGCTTTGACGACTTCGCCCTTGTCGCCTGCTACACCGACTCAATGCTTCACGCAGCGGCCGAGCTCGCGGGCGAGGATTTATCACTCTTCCCAGCGCCCGCCGAAGCGTACGTCATCAATTCCCTTCCCTCGCCCGGTCCGTGGGAATGGCCGGAACCGCACATCGACCATGCAATTGAAAAGGACGGCCATAGGACCTTCCCCCGCCCGTTCCTGATCGCCGCGATGACCTACCTGAGCGATGTCGACCCGCACGGAGGAGGGACGATCGTCTGGCCCGGGTCTCACCGCAGATTGAAAACGCTTGCGGAATCGCACACGGACCTGTATGAATATATGTGGGTTCTGAATCAGGACCTGGGTAAAGTAGATCTCGGCGAGCCTGTAGAGCTGACCCCACAGCGTGGCGATGTCCTTTTCTATGACACTCTCTGCGCCCACGCAGGCAGCAAGAACGTTACCGCCCGCCCTCGCCTCGCCATGAATCGGAAGTGGTGAGATTCTTTGCTACCACGGAGATCACGGGGGACACGGGGAAGACAGTGGGAAGCAAACATTTACAGACCTAAGGAATCAGTTCTCCCCGTGTCCCCGGTGTCCCCCGTGGTTCAATACCTGGCAGCGAGGACGCCTACTTGTGTGGATTCCGAATCGCGCCGAGGAAGAGGATGGCGCCGGTTCGGTTGTCCCGGATTCCGCAGAGGAAGGGCCGGTTGACCGCGATGCGCTCGACTTCGTCCTTGCGGTCTACCTTCATCGGCAGCGTAGGCGTCCCGGATTCGGCGATCTCCAGCGCGACCTTGTGCTTCATCAGGTGCAGTCCGGCGTCGTTGAGGCCCATCGGGCGGAAGTCCGCCCGGCGGCCGAACGCGGCGCCCATGCCGAGCGCCGAGAGCGGCTGATTCAGTACAATTTCCTCGTTCACCTTGAATCGCGGCAGTGTGAGCGACACGGCTTCAGAGTGCGGCTTCATTCGAGACATCCAGTCGTACCAGCGGCCGGGCTCCAGGTGCGCGACGACATCTTTCAGGGCTTTACCCTCATCCGGAAGCAGCGCGTAGAAGCTGAAACTCCCTTTGCCGTATGGGAGAGAGACGCCGGTCACGCCGTCCCCGCGAAAAAAGGCGAAGGCGTGTGTTCGGCGCATCATGGGAAGCTTATGCGGCTCGCCGGATTCGGGCGTGAATACGCCATCCTGCGTATACGACGGGTCGAATCCGCGCTGCCAGCGTCCTCGGAACCAGACTGCGTTCGCCAACACGGCCTCGGCTCGCGCCACGTCTTCGTCCGCGAAGAGATAGTCGATCTTATCGCCCGTCTTGTCCGCCACCCAGTCGTTGATCTCGTCGGCGGCGCCGGGAGCGCCGAATTCCACTTCAGTGGCGTCCGCGCGGAAGAAGCGTCCCACGCGGACGAGGAAGTCTTCACGAAACTCACGCCCACTCTTGATCCAGAGGCCGTTCGCCATGCGCACACGAATTCCGGATTCCGGCGCCTCCAGCACGTCCCGGAGGGCCGCCGCCGACTGATTGATCTGCTCGAAAGAATAACCTTGAAAGTCCAAAGCGCGCGCCATTGCGTCCCGCGTATCGCCGCCCGCGCCATTGTAGAGGAGCGCCAGGGCGGTCGAAATGCTGTAAGGGGAAAGGAACGTGTTCGCGTCCCCGGCCTTGCTGTCTACCTGCTTGAAGAGACGAATGGCGAACGCGTTACTGGCGTTGACCAGTTTCGGCTCCAGACGTGGCATCTTGCGGCGATTGTAACGGTCTTTCCGGTCCATAGAAAGGCCGGATTCGGCCGTGAGCACAGTAAAGAGGACGATGAGAGAGAGAAGGGCGGTAACGTATTTCATTATTTTGCTCCCAAGAGCGCGCAGCGCGGGAATCCGATGACCGCCGTCCAATTTAGAGGAGTCGCAGTGAGATCCCGGCGACAAGAGCGCGCCTAATCATGCTGTTCCATGCCTGTTGGGGGACCCGTCCTGTCAATATTGCCGGTATCTGACAGACCTCTGAATGTAGGGGCGGTTCGCGACCCGCCCCTACCTTCCATATTCATTGTTGCCTGTTTCGTCTTACATCCGGGGGAGCCATGAGACTCTGCACTCTTCTTCTGTTACTCGCGATTCCGGCGTTGGCGCCCAGTCCGGCGGCGGAATTGCCCGCTCGCGCTTTACAACGAGGCAGCATCTATTTCCCGCAAACCGGCCACGAATGGATGTGGCGGCGGCCGGAATCCGTCGGCATGGATTCCACGCTGTTAAAGGCGGCGGTCGAATTCGCGGAATCGCACGAAAGCAAGTTCCCACGGGACTTCTCGACACAGGAGAAGGTCTTCGGCCGCCTCTTGGGCCCGATTCCTAAGTTACGCAGCGGAACCAACGGCTTGATCATCCGCAAAGGGTATATCGTCGCCGAATTCGGAGATTCCTACAGGGTCGAGCCGATCTACAGCGCGGCCAAGAGCTTCCTCTCAACCATGCTGGGCCTCGCCGTGGACCGCGGAATCGTCAGGAGTGTCGATGACCCGGTCCAGTTTTTGGTCAAGGACGGGGGATATGATTCCGCGCACAACGCGAAGGTCACCTGGAACCATCACGCGCGGCAGACCAGCGAGTGGGAAGGCGAGATGTGGGGCAAGTCCCACACGTTCCTCGGGGCGAAGGAGTTTGGAGAGGGTCGGCGGAATCCGCGCGAGCTGCGCGAGCCTGGGACCTATTATGAGTACAACGACGTGCGCATAAACCGCTTCGCCCTCTCACTCCTCCGAGTCTGGAAGCGGCCCCTTCCGGATGTGCTGAAAACGGAGATCATGGACCGGATAGTCGCGTCGGGCTCCTGGCGATACCACGGGTACGACAACTCTTACGTCGAGGTGGATGGTAATCGGATTCAGTCCGTCACCGGCGGCACGCGATGGGGCGGCGGAATCTGGATGCACTCGCGCGACCTGGCGCGCTTCGGCCTTCTCTTCCTGCGAAACGGCGAATGGGCGGGACAACGGATTCTGAGCGAACGCTGGATTCGGGAAGCAAGGACGCGGGGACCAGTCGGGCCGGACTACGGATACCTCTGGTGGCTCAATACAGGCGGAATGCAGTGGCCCGGAGCGCCGAAATCAACCTATGCCGCCATCGGCCACGGCAGCAACACCCTCTGGATCGACCCCGAGCATGACCTGGTCATCGTCTGGCGCTGGCACGACGGGCGGATGGACGAGCTGATTCGGAGGGTGGTGGCGGCGGTGAACGACTGATGAAATGTGTGGGTGTGTGGGTGTATGCGTGATCCATCACACCCACACACACCCACACAGCACTTACAGTTCGATAGCGTCCGCGTAAATGAGGCGTCCTTCCGGCTTGGGCCTCATGATGTCGTCGCCGCCGAAGTGCATCTCGAATTCCTGGACGACCAGGCGGAAGTCTTTCGGGTCTCCCGGTATCGAAACGATAGCGCTGTGGACAGCGGCATTCCCCTGCATGAAGTTGAATTCCAGCTCATACGGGTCGCCGGCGACCGGGACCCATCCCAGATTCCCACCGCCATCGGTCCGTCGCTGTTCCACGGTCACGCGGATGAGGTTGGGACCGGCTTGCGGCATAATGAAGGCCCGTCCAGCCGCTTTGCGCGGAGCGTCGTAAGTCACGCCGGTATGCGTGACCTTGAACTGCGAGGTCGTTGGTGGAACGGGAGCGATCGTCATGGTCCGCTCGGGCGTCAACTGAATGAACTCCGCGCGGACTACCCGGCTGAGATGGCAGTTCGGCAGCGAGTTTGGCTGGTATCGTGCCAGCGCGAGCCGAACGAATGGGAAGTACGCCTCCGGCATCTTAATGTCGATGTCGCAATACCAGAGTCCCCGGCTCTCATCGTAGAAGACGTCGTGCGGGGCGACGCCTACCGCAAAGTCCGGGTCGTCGTTAAGTTCGGCCAGCGTATTTCTTTGAGCGAGCAGGAGCGCGACGACGTTCGCGCTCAATTTCGCATCTGCCGGCTGGACCTGAAGTTCTGACTTTAAACCCGGCGTTGCCTGGGCCTTAACCTGAGGCCTGGTCGCAAGGCTGAATGCGGGGTTGGCTTGAACCGCTGTCTGCGAAAGGCTGAAGTTCTGTAGATTCCGGTCCCGGGAGATGAGCGGGAAGTCCGTAGGAGAGAGCTCGGTGTTTCGAGCGGCGCTCTTCCAGATAGGGTCCCTCCCCCAGAATGTTACGTAGGGATCGATCTTCGGGCGGGCGGCAATATTGCTTCCCAGCAGCACCACCGCGAGCTTCTCCGCCTCGCCGGAAGTGTACCAGGGACGCTCCAGGTATACTCGCAGTCCGCCACCGCTTCGCTTGCTGGAGATTGTGGTTCCCGATTTACCCTTCGCCCAGTCGAAGCTCGGTACGATGTAGGCTACTTTCGGCGCCTCGGGACGCGCGGCATTTGGTACATTGACGACCGCCGGAATTGAGTTGCGCTGGAAGTCTTTCGGCTGCAGCGTTTTGTCCGAGAAGTACTCCTGGAATCGGGTTGTGCCGATGGCGGTGTAAGCCACTTTCCGGTGCTTCGTATCGTGGAATTCGTGCCGGTAGCCGTCTCGGATCTGGTCAGACAGGATAAGCCGCGTCTGGTAGCGCATCACCGGCACGTCGAAGGCATGAGCCAGCCTGTCGACCTGCTTGGGGTGACCTGCGCGCGGATTGTCCGGCTCGTCCACCCACTCCTTCCACTTTCCATGCATATCCAGCTTCATCGTGCTCTTGCCGTGAACCGTGAGGTTCGAGTCGGAAAGCAGAGCGTAGGTGTCGCCGGGGCCTCGGACGGCCCGTGGAGCGCCGAACTTGGGGAGCTCCAAAGGCTGCTGAACGGCGTGCACCAGGGTGATCCGCTGGTAAGGAGTGACCATCCAGTGGATTCCCTGCCGGGCAAGCCCGAGGATTTCGGTCCGCTTGGCGGCTTTCTGGGCCGGAGTCATGTTCGTCTGCTCGGCGAGCCATTCTTCGAGCCATTCGAGAACGCCCATCGCCGGCAGATCCCCTTCATGCGGAACGCAGCTTACGAACACGTCGTCCAGCATTTCTGCTTTCGGCAGATAAACCGTAAGAACGCGCTGAGCCGCATCGAATTCCGCATTCCTGGCCCCTTCCACTACCTTGACGCGGAAAGGTTTGTAATCGTACCAGGTCGGCGTGTTGGCCGCCGGGCCAAAAGGCACGGACAGATTCTGCCTCGGACCTGCCGCGGGAAGTCCGCGAATTAATGCTCCCGCCGCAAGGGGGTCCGGCAGGTAGGGAATGCTCGTAAGCGTGCCCGGCGCAAATATGATCGGCGGCTCGCCCCCCTTCACGTCCTTTTCGCGGGTAGGATCCAGGTCGCGAAGAGTTCGGTCTCGGCTTTTGATGACGTCGTAGGTCTTGTTCGCTCCTAACGTCAGCATGTTTGCCGACACGTCGAGACGCCCATGTTCCTCCGCCATCGCTTCGGTGCTGGGCGGCGGCGCGACGTAGCGCTGCGTGTCCGGTTCGTAGGTCTTCTCCGTGGGGGAACCCGCGAAGTTGCTGCGGATCACCAGCCGGTGGAGCGATTCCGCGGGTTTCGGCTCGGCGCAGAGAGTCATCTGAGGCGCGGACACCGGAGAATAGCGCGTGTAGGTGAAGTCTCTTGTCGCGATGTTCGCGTCCAGCGCCTGCGGAGATTCGAATCCGACCGTGTTCCCGGCGAGGTCCACTATTCGGGCTCGGACCCGATATTTTCGGCCGAAGCGGAGCTTTGGAAGAGAACCCGGGGGCACCTTGAAGTTGGCGACCAGCCGCAGCCCCTTCTCGAGTTTTGGCCGGTCCGCCGGGCCGGCAATATTGGAGTCGTTCGTCAAAGCCTTGCCGGGTTTCGGGACGGCGAGGCTCCAGCCGGTCCATCGGAAGATCACCTCGTGGATGAAATGCTCGTCCTTGCCGTCATCTGCCTTGTTCGTGACGCCGGCGGCCTGCACGAATGCCTCATCCTGTATGCCTGCAATGGACTTGCCGGGGGCGTCGAGGAACTCGTAGGTGCCTACGCGCTTGCAGAGCGAGAACCACTTGTTTGCAGTGGAATCGAAGACGTCGACCACATGGCCCCGGAAGAGGTCTTCGGCGTAGAGCATCATGTTTGGATCTGTGGACGGGGGCGTGGCCGGCTTGGCATGCGCGGTGTGGAGTTTAGCGCTGCGGTCGAGCCGAGAGTAAACGTGCTCCACGCGACGTGATTTTACTACCGCGATTCCCGCTGAGCGGAGGGCCGGCAGGCCCTCTTCCTTCGGTTTGGCTACGGCGGCCAGCATCGCCTGGCTGATCGCCACCTTCTGCGAAATCGCTACCGGCTGAAGCTGCGCAATATTGGCTGCGGCCGGATTCTGCCCGCAGACGTCGGCGAAGGCCGGATTCGCTTCGAACTCGGCAAGCGTGGTGCGCTCGGATTCGAGCATCCTCTGGTGTTCCTGCCGCTGCATGTTGGTGGCGAACTCGATGATGTTCAGCGCGGCCCCATCCACGTCCAGCTTCACAACCTGATAGGCGTTATCGCGCAGGTTGAGCATGCCGTTCCGAATGTCTCCGCCGATGTTCTTAGGCTGAGCGAGGAAGTTCGCCTGGACCTTCGTCTTAGGGGTCACGTTGGTCGCGCCCGCAATCAACGGAGCGATGACCTGGATATCCTGCGCGGCCGGTCCCGCCGGAAGTGCGAACTCCAGGTCGATGACGAGACCGAGATGGCGAAGGATGTACGGGTAGCTCCCCAACGACCCGAGCATTTCGTGGAAATCGGGTACCGGCGGAGGCGGCATCGGCGGAATCCGCCTGGTCGGAGTTCTGGCGATACGCATGATCTCGTCCCGCGCGTAGAAGTTCTTTACCAACGCGAAGGAAGTTCGCATTTCTGCCGCGTTCACCTGGCCTCCGGCTGCGCGAACTTGCAGCTTCGGCATGAACTTATTTGCCTTCACCGACTGATTGATCTGCTGGAAGATGCGCTGCTCAGGGCTGGGGTCTTGCGGCGAGGCCTGGATTCCGCCGTAGAATCCGATGTTTCCAAGAAACTCAGACCGGTTCAGCTTGGCGTCGGTCGGCGGGTTGATCGGATTCTGTACGGCTATTTCCGCGTAGCTAGCCTTGAGCTTATCGTGTACCGGCATTACTTCATACGTCTGCGCCCGTCGGTCGTGCACCTCGTCGAGCTGCTTCTGATACTCGTCCCACGCATAGGACTTGACGACGGTCGCCGGTTTGAACAGGTCCTTCCAGTGCTCGAGGCTGGGCAGCGGGCCGCGGGCGACGGGCGTTAGCGGGGCAGCGCCATAACGGAGCTGGATCTGAGACTGAATCCTGGCGACGGTCGTGGGCCATTCCTCGAAGATGGGGAACTTATCCAGTGTCGTCGTCTTCAAATCCCCGGTCAGTCTGGGCGATATGAAGACCGAAACCTTAAGCCGATTGCCGGCGATTCCGTTCGGCAGCGCGGTCCATTGTATGCTGGTTATGCTAGGCATGTCTTAGCTCCTGCTTCGTACTGCGTGATGCGTGATGCGTGATGCGTGAATCTATGCGAAAGCCAGGCAATACTCGTTCCACTCCGGCTCGCTGATGACTTGTTCGAACTTGACGCCGCCTCCTAATGCGGATGGCAGCAGCCCCCGTGCGCCGCGCACCGGAAGCGCCCGGCCCGAACCGGATCCGGCAAACCGCTTTTCAACGGCGGCCGAGACCGTGAACGAGAAGAAAAGAATCTCAATGGTAAAGCTGATAGTCGCCCGGCCCCAAAGGCTGCTGGTTCCGGCGCCGTCATTCGCATAGGTGAGCCCAAGATAGAGCTCAAGAGATGCACTGATTAAGCCAAGCACGTCCACCCAGCCATTGGCTTCGAGATATCCGACCAGCTCGGTCGAGGTGGCGGGGACTGCGCCGGGGCTGGTGGGTTCCTTTGTTTCTCCCCGATAGGTGACACCGGCCATGATCGAGACGCCACCGCTGGCGATTCCGATGTCGATGGCCGCAGTCACTCCTAACTGGAACGAGCCCTCGAAGCTTTTGATCCCCTTCGTCGTGACCGTGATGTTGAACCAGCCGCCGCCGCCGATGATCCAGACGCTCAGTAAGAAGGGGTTGTCACGGCTGCAGAAGTTAAAGGTGAACGCGACCGGTTCCCCGGTGAACGGAATGTCCACCGCCGCGCCGACCGCGATGTTCTGAAGGCTGAATACGCCTACCGCGATGGTCGGAATGCCAATCGTGAATCCAGCCTGGATACCGAGCGGGCTCGGGTCGATAAAGTAGTCGAATGTCAGGCCAGCCGCAGCCGGGAGGTCTCTCTCGCCCTCCGGGGCGCAGGCGGCGCCGCCGCCACCTCCGCCACCTCCGCCGTCGCCGCCTCCGCCCCCAGGAAGGATGTCCTTTAGCTTATTCACGAAGGAAAGCGGACCGATGAACTGGATCCCGTCCGGCTTGAACTTTGGATCGACGTCGGTCTTTTCTCCCGTGCCCGTCGTGAACTTGACGTGCGCGAACTCGAGAGCGATGCAGTCAAAGATGTTCATTTTGAAGTCTTTGACCTGCCCGAGTATCTTGTAGGTCGGTTCCTTGGCGGCGAGGAAGACCACGATCTCCGCGTGGATGGTGAGACAGTCGTTGTTGTTGCTGGGCACGAACAACGTCGCCAGGTTGGTGACCTTGGGATTCCAATCGAGGGTCGTGATGATCCGGTCTTCCTCGGTCTTCGTGGTCAGCTTGGGCACGCTCTTGCCGTCGCCGATCGGTTCCTTCGGGATGATCTCCGAAAGCAGCAGGAAGCCGAGCAGCTTGGCTTTGTCCGAGAAGAACTTCTTGGGGTCGAAGTCCCAGTCGCCCGGGCCTCGAGACCCTCCCGGTAGATCGCGTTCCGAACCGGGCTTTCCACCCACCGGACCGCCGACTGGGCCGAACTTCCGAGAGATAGCCGTGATGGAGAGGTCGGGAGCGCACATACCGCCGGTCTTCTCGGATTTCGAACCGCCTTGATAGGACAGCGCCACCGGGTTGATGACCTGAAGGTATATCTGGCCCTTGTTGGTGGGCGCGAACTCGTTCAGGTAGAAGATCTCCGGGAACTCAACGCGCGGCGTGTCCGTCACGTCGGCCATCGCCCTTGCCGCCGAAATGTTCACTTTGGCGTAAGCCATCGCCGGCCGGAAGGGCACCACCTTCGCAGCGATGGCGGTAGGGTTGTCAGCCGAGAAGACGATGGATTGCGTGTCGAGCGACGTATCTCCGTGCACCGCGGGCCGCGCGAAGGCCACCTTCTGGCCGCTCATATCCGCCCGCCGGTTCGCTTCCGACACCCTCGTGTTGTATGCCGCAACGCCGACCGGTCCCGAGACACTGACTTCCATGAACATAAGCGGCATGGTAAAGTCGGACTCTTCGCCGGACTTGTCGACGGCTCTCATGTGAAAACGGAACGGCGCGTCGATCACGATTGGGACGTAGGGGGAGCCGTCCGGAGGAGCGGGCTGCAGTTTCGGAGTGACACGAGTCTTAATCACCACGCTGGTAAATGGGAAACGATTCCCGCCGTCACGCATCCGCCCATCCGGGAAGACCTTTTCCGGCTCGCGGACGACGATGAACTGGCGCTGCTGCAGGACGTAGAATCGCTGGCCAGGCGGCCCCTGCTCCGGAACCAGTTTCCGTTCCGTGATCTTGACCAGGGCGGCGCGGTGGCCGAATGGAAGGAGGTATCCTTCGCGAACGATCTTGACGAAGTGGTCCCGACCCATCGTAGACCGATTACTCCATTCGGACAGGGACATCGCCATACCCGAGTTCGTTACTTCGGAGTTTTCGATGGCGTCCCATTTGCCTTCGAGATCGATCCAAGCACCGAGCGAGCTCATCATAAACTGGTCTACGGAGACGGGCTTTGGAATCCGTTTCCCCTTGGCGCCTGGCGCGGCAGGAAGCCCGAGGTACAGGAAATCTGCAGTCTGGCGCACGATTTCATGGCGGTCGCGCGGAGCGATAGCGCAAAGGAATGGCACGGTGTCCGGCAGGTGCGGCTGACCGAGTTGACTCTGCGTTTTATAGTCCGGCGACCAGATGGCGCGCATCGTGCGGTAGTAGTCGTCATCTTCAACGACTTTGCCGCTGCGGAGCGTGCCGAGCCGCGTGTGCCACAGCTCCGAACGCCCGTTGTGGGTGACTTTGCTGATGTCGGACTCGTGCTTCCAGCCGGAAAGGTCGTGGGGCGACATGTGCAGCCGCCACGGCGCCTCGATATCCGTTTCGATTGCGGAGGGCTCGCGAACTTCCCGGCTCGCGAGGAGCGCGGTGATGTTCGGGCCGATCGTAATTCCCGGTTTCGTGGCCTGAATCGGCGGCAGCGTCTGCGGGCTGAGCACGAGCATATTGGGGCGTTTAATCTCGGCATGCGTCGCGAGCTGCGCGAAGTTAAGGTTGCGGTCCTGGACGATGGAACGGGACACTCTCTTATGCTGATCCTCACCGATGATCGCCAGAATGATCGGATTCTTCTTTTGGCTGACGGTGATGGCCTCGAAACGGAAGGGGGGAGGCGGGGGATCCGCTATCGGCACCACGCTCGGCACCAGTTTGGCCCAATCGAGCAGTCCATCGATGGTATAAGGGATGGAAGTCACGCTCGTGGGCACGAGGAACGCCAGGCGGCTCGGGCCTGCCATACGGGTCCGCATCTGCGGCGGCGGTGTCTGTGCGCCAGATCCTCCCGCATCGAAGACGGCCTCTTCATTGATATGCTGGGGCGGGAAGTGGACCACCAGGTAGGCCGCCTGGGCTGGGACCCTGCGTACCATGCTCGGACCGGTCGGGCCGGTTCGGAATTCCATGTTGAAGAATTGGAACTCCAGCGCCAGCATGTCTTCCGGTCGGATCACGCGGACTCGTCCCGGGGCCATCAACCCGATGTGCGCGAATTCGGGATTCAGCTTAACCTTGTTTATCTGGCTGATGCCTGCCTGGGGACGCAATTGCGACTGAGCCTTGACCTGCTCCGGCTCGAAGGTAATCGTCTCCCCTTCCGGCATCGGAGAGGGCTCGACCACGGCGCCTGAGAGAGGAGCGACGAATCCGAGGAGCGCGGGCGAGACGGTCATGGACTCCGTCTTGCCGGAGCGTCCCACGATTTCGAATGGAGCGGCGTTCGGCCCGTCGCCGACGAGGACGCTGCAGCCGTCTCCGTGCATCCACGACGGCCCATCGTAATCCGCTATGAGCGCCGTCCGCGGACCTTCCGGTTCGAACGCTACGGCATAGCGCGCATTTCGGAGCCGCAGCTCGAATGGACTGTAATCACTTGACTGGAGCCTGGGGTGTGGCCGGTACGAAATCTCGCTCCGTGACGTACCGGATTCGGCGAGAAGGGCAACGGACGGGGCCTTCTTTCCCGGGGCAATTTCAACGTGCAGCGTGTCGAACGCGTCCGAATTGCAGGTCAGCTCGCCGGCCGGAAGATCGTCGGCGACCGGACGGAGCGGCCAGTGACGCCCGTCCCGGTGAAGCGTAAGGAGCGTTCGGCTCGACGCCGGCTTTTCAAAGACGCTCGGATCGGAGGCGCGGAGCAGGGTCAGCTCAACGTGGTCGCCCGCGAGCGGATTCTCTCCCTCGATCTCCGCAAACGCATCGCCGCGGTATCGGAATTCTCCGTCCGGCCGGTACTGCGCGTGGGCGCGACCGGCGAGCCTCACCGGGGCTTCGCCGCCGAGAGAGCAGACTTCCGCCTTTACTTTGACCGCCGACTCCAGGTCGGCCTGGCCGAGAAGCCACCGCTCGAAGGGCGCCTGGCCACTGAATCCGCCCAATGAATGGCGGAGCTTCATCTTCCAGCCAGTCAGACCTTGCTTGATCTCGCAGGTGAAATCGGCAGGCAAATCGGTTCCCGGATACGTAGCCCCGGTGAGGCTCAATCTAATAAGCCGGTCAGCCTGCTCGACGAGGAGATGCGGCGTCCCGCCGAAGTCCGCGGAATCTACGACCCAGCGATCCTGCCCCGCGAATTCGAAGGCTGCGCGGCCGTTGCCGTGTCTGAGTTGGAAGGGACCATGCAGCGTATCGCCGATTGCGGCCACGGCGGGGGAGATCACCGCGGCTGCGGCGCCGGCAGCGCCGAAGAGCTCGCGGCGCGTAAGGGATCGGCCGGGGTCGTTATCAAGGCGCGCGCCGGGCAGCCGCCGCAGTCGCAGCGCGGCGACGTTCAGTCTTGCTTCAGGCATATCATGTCTCTCCGTATAAATCGTTCAGCGGGAGGTATTACGCGAGGGCCACCTGCTGTTGTCTACTTCGGCACTCATCTGACCGGGGAGTCGCTGCTGGCGGCAGGCGAAACCGGCGGGGTTGCCGGGCCGCGTTACCAGGGCGGAAGTCGGGCATCCAGAGTTCACCGTACATTTCGCAGCATAACACGGAAATCCCTCTGAATCCTCGAAAATGTATGCTGAGAAAAATCTAACATGCGTATTCATCCAGGCATCTAACGATGGAGGCAAAGAGGTAGTTTCCGTCTGCGAAGCGTATTAGGGATTCCGGGCGAGTAAACTCGGCGAAACGTTCAGCAGAGTCGACCCTCGTCGGCTCAAGTCAAAAGACATGGTAAACCGAGAGAACATAGCGGCTGTTGGGGCGGCAACGATTTTGCTGCTGGCTGGTTCGGCGGGGCTCGGCCAGACTCCGGCGTCTTCAAAGCGGGAATCCATAGCCCTAACTCTCTTCCCGAAGACGATCGTTTTGAGCGGGCCGTACCAGGACGCGCGAGTCATCGCCTCGTTTACGGGTGGCGGGAAGCCGCGAGATGTGACACCCGCGGTCAAGTGGAGCCTGGCTGACGCTCGGGTGGCGACTATTGATTCCGACGGATTCGTCCGGCCTCTTAGTAATGGTCGCACGATACTTGCCGCCGAATGGAACGGCGTAAAGTCATTCGCAAGAATCGAAGTCAGCGGAATCCGCCGTACTGCACCTAGCTTCGTGAACGATGTCCTCCCCGTCCTGACGAAGACCGGATGTAACATGGGCGCGTGCCACGGCGCCGCTCAGGGCAAGGCCGGATTCCGGCTGTCGCTGCTCGGTTTCGACCGGGAAGCTGATTATCAGTCGCTGATTATGAGCGCTAAGTATCGGCGGATTCTGCCGTCCGACCCTGAGAACAGCTTGATACTGCGCAAGCCGCTTCTGAAGGTTGCTCACAAGGGCGGGAAGCGCCTTCGCGCCGATTCCAAGGAGTACCGGATTCTGCGCGACTGGATCGCGTTCGGAATGCCCGCTCCCGATGCGAAGCACCCGAAAGTCGCCCGCCTCGAGGTGATTCCACCCATTCGCTCACTGACGTTAGGTCAATCCCAGCCGGTGATCGTGCGCGCCCACTTCGCCGACCGCTCGGTCCGCGACGTGACATCCCACGCCCTATTCAGCGCCGAGGACGAATCCGTCGCGAAGGTCTCGCCGGACGGAATCGCCACCGCCACCGGAAACGGCGAAGCCGCCGTGCTGGTGCGCTATCAAGACCTCGTAGCCACCGCCCGAATAGTCTCGCCCTTCGGCCCACCGATCGGACAGATCCGACAGATCGGACAGATCGATGCTCTGATAAATCAGAAGCTTGCAGGTCTGGGACTGCCGGTCTCGCCGATTTCCGCAGATTCAGAATTCCTGCGGCGCGCCTATCTGGACTTGATCGGTGTGCTGCCCACGCCGGAAGAGGCGCAGCGCTTTCTATTAGCCGGGAACAAGGACCGTCGGGCCCGGCTGACAGATGAGCTCATGGAACGGCCGGAGTTCGTGGATTTCTGGTCGTACCGGTGGGCCGACCTGCTTCGCGTCAGCCGGGCTGCCCTTAGGGATAAGGGAGCGAGCGCGCTTTATAACTGGATCCGGGACAGCGTCGCCGAGAACAAGCCCTGGGACCAGTTTGCGCGCGAGATCATACTGGCGAAAGGGGGCACCTTCGAGCACGGACCCGCCAACTTCTACCGGGCGAACGTCAAACCGGAAGAGCTCGCGGAAACCACGGCGCAGGCATTTCTGGGAGTACGGATGCAGTGCGCAAAATGCCACAACCACCCGTATGAAAAGTGGACCCAGAACCAGTACTATCAGCTCGCTGCCTTCTTCGCGCAATCCGGGAGAAAGCCGCGGGGTGAGGAGACCGTTATCCTGGCTTCCCGCGGCGGCGACGTCAAGCACCCGAAGTCCGGTAAGTCCGTCATCGCCTCGGCGCTTGGAGCTTCTCCAATTCCGTCGGACTTCACGGGAGACCGGCGCGAGAAACTTGCGGAATGGCTCACTTCGCCGCGGAATCCATTCTTCGCCAAAGTACTGGTCAACCGGGTATGGCGTCACTTCATGGGCCGCGGCCTGGTCGAGCCCGTCGATGACATGCGCGTGACCAATCCACCGTCCAACGAACCGCTCCTCAACTGGCTTGCCGAAGACTTCGCGAAAAATGGATTTGACGTCCGCCGGTTGATGCGCAGGATTATGCTCACCAACGCGTACCAGCGCTCGGCCGAACCCGTGAAAGGCAACGAACGCGATACCAAATACCTTTCGCGCTACCCCTTTAAGCGAATGCGGGCCGAACAGCTCCTGGATGCGCTCGCTTCAGCCACCGGCGTTCCGGAGAAGTTCGAAGGATTCCCCGCCGGATTCCGCGCCTCCCAGCTCCCGATCACCACTGTCTCGTCCTATTTCCTCGACCTCTTCGGCCGCCCCGCGCGTAACATCACCTGCGAGTGCGAGCGCACCGACGATCCAAACCTCGGCCAGCTTCTCCACCTGATGAACAACAGCGGAATCAACGCCCGCATCTCCTCCAAAGACGGCCGAGTAGCAAAACTGATCGAAAGCAAACGAACAAATCCGCAGCTCATCCAGGAGCTCTACCTCGCAACTTTCAGCCGCTACCCAACCACGGTTGAGCTAAAGCAGCGCGTGGCAACCCTCGAAAAAGCCAAAGACCGCAAACAAGCCGCCGAGGACCTCCTCTGGGCCCTGGTAAACTCAAAAGAGTTCATCTTCAACCACTGATCGCCATGCAGCAGCTACAGCTTAACGAGGAAGAACTTTCGCAGACGACTCGGCGGGCCTTCGAGCTGACTACGATCGGTCAGGACGCAACAACGCTGGAGAAGAAGTACGCGGATTACATCCGGGCGACCGAGGAGCTTGGGCTTCCACGCGAAGTTGTTTTGCAGGCGCTGCGGGAGCAGCTTAATGTCCATGAGGTCGAAGTGGATGAGGGCAAGCGGGTCTTCGCTCCTTCCACCGACGGATTCTGGTAC
>JBKJZI010000021.1:0-17548 GCA_046715155.1 Chthonomonadales bacterium
TCTCGAACGGCAGACCTTTGCGAATCATGGTCGCCTCCAGATCATAACCGTTCGGCATTCGGGACATGGCCTGGGCTCCTTGAGACTGGAAGTGCGCCTGGACCGCCATCAACGCTTCGGCCCGGAGCTGCTCGTTTGTGAACTTGTATCCCCATTCACGCTCGCGGCTGGTTTGCGACTGGATGCAGAATAGTTCATCGAAACGTGCCGGGTTTTCCTCCCATGCGCGCGTAACCAGTAAGGCAATGTAAAGCGTGTTCTCCGTGGCGAATCGTTCTGGATTGCGGATTGTGGATTGCAGATTGCGGATTGCCGGAGCGGGGAACGATTCGTAGAAGTGGGCGGATTCTTCTACGGCTCCTATCATACTTTGGTCCTCGAACAGGGCGTTTTTGATTTGAGAATGGCCGTTTCGGATTACGTTGACGTGGACACCGCACTTTGCCATTTCTATGACGGCAAGCGGATTCGACTTCAGGTCCGCGTATACGCCGACGCTGCCGGGGAAGCGCTCACGGATGTAAGGGAGGATACCGGCATAGACAAAGCTGCTGGAAAGATAGGCGGCATCCCCGCGGTAGAAGTCGACTCGATCACCGTCGCCATCGAAAAAGGACGCCAATCGGTAGTCTCCGCTCTTTAGCGCGTGGACTCCCTCCGCAATGACGCCCGGCTTAACCGGATTCGGGTCGCCCAACGGGAACCTGCCATCGGCCGTGAAATGGAGCGGAGTAAGCGCTGCACCTGAGCTCTCAAAGGCCAGCATCATTTCTCGTCCAGCTGCTCCGTTCAGGTAATCATGCTGCACCCTAGCTCCGGCAAGGCCCCCCGCGTCCACGCCCGCCAGGTTCATGCTGTAGCGGATATATTCGTCAGTCGGATCGAATGTGCGGATTACGGATTGCGGATTGCGGCTTGCGGAGTGCATTCCCGCTTGATACTGATCCTTTATTCTGTCGAGGCCGCCGAGCGGTCCTATGTGCTCGGCGATTGGGCGGACTCCCGGACCGAGAATCTTCTGGCCCGTGTCGCCGGCGGGATTGTGTGACGCGCCGTACATGACGGCGGCGTACTCCGGAAAGCACATCGCGGCGTAGTAAAACTGAGAGGTTGAACAGACGTGCGGGATGACAATGACTTCAAGACCCGATCCTGAGAATACTTCCGCTCCGAGCTCGAGGTAATGGGGTCCCGAGATCCGCGCATCGTGGGCCAGCAGTACGCCCTTAACACCGAGATCATCCTGCAAGTACGCGGATTCCGCTCGCGCCAGTCGGACAGCCAGATCCTCGGTCAGGGATTCCGAGGGCGTCCTGATGTCATACGCACGGAACATGGAGAGATTGAGGTCACTCATGCCCCATTCTACCGCGCAGCGAATCTACGAATCACGATTCCGTGTCAGACCCCGACCTTAATAAATGGATACCAGATTCCGCGCACAACGATCGGGACCATAAAGGGCCGCTCGAAATAGGAGCGGCCCTTTTCGTTCAAGCAATCAAGTATTAATCCACTTGCGTTACGTCGGTCCAGGCATCCGTGGAGTGGGAGCCGGCAGCGCCGACGGCCACGCACGCCGATGATTTAGTGCGTTTCTAAGCCTGATGCCGGGAAATGAGTTCTCGGATAGCGGGGACCAGTTTGCTTGGAACTTCCATTACAGTCTCGGTGTTGTGCTCGAAAGCCGCTTCGTCTTCCGCAACGACCTCGGACTCTGTCTGTTCTTCGTAGTGCTCGATAACCCGACGTACTCGTTCTTCATCCCATCCGCGAGGAAACCTGTTTTGCTCTGTCTTCATCTTCTCTTCTTGCGCAGCCGGTAGGCAGTCAGTGGCTTTCCCTTCAGTTCGTACGCGGTGATCACGAAAATGCTGCGGGATGCAGCGTCCGGTACATGTATCACTCTCAGATATCGTCCCGAGCTTGTTTGACCGACCGCGATTCGGAGTTTTCGCGTCCGGGTCGATCCTCGCCAGTACGGGCCAGAACCTCTTCAGCCTCTTCCACAGAAACGCCATGCTTATGAATATGCGAATCGCCAGTTTCCGGGTCGATATAGAACCGAACATCCACTGCGCGACGATCCTCTATCAGCGTTATGTCAAGTCACGCCGTCATTGTAACGAAGAAGATGGGCAACCGTCAATGTAAGCACCCGCCAGCAGAATGCTGCCCCGCCTCCGTCGTGGTAGCCCTTCTGGTGCGAACTGAGCTAGTCGACCTGGGTGACGTCGGTCCAGGCGCCGGTGGAGCGGGAGCTGGCTACGGTGGCTTCAATGAAGGCCATGCCGGCGGCGCCGTCATCTACGCCGGGGTGGGGGTAGGCGTCGGGGACGCGCTCGCCGTTTCGGGCGCGGATCTGGAGCTGGATGGTTTTGTGCAGGTTGGCGAGGGCCTCATGGAAGCCTTCCGGGTGGCCGCTTGGGAGGCGGAGGTAGGGCTTGATGGAGCTCGGGAAGTAGTCGTATTCCGCGCCGAGGCGGTAGACGCTTACCGGCTGGCCGGGCTTGTAGACGCGGAGGGACATGTGGTCCAGCATAGACCACTCGATGCGCGCCTTGTCGCCGATGACGCGGAATCCGTTGTCGTTCTGGGCGCCGATGGTGACCTGGGAGGCGGTGATTGTGGCGATTCCGTCGTTGTTGAGGCGGGCGAGGACGGTGAAGTCGTCGTCAAGGCGGCGGCCGTCGACGAAGGTGTGGAGGCGCGCTGAGACCTGCACGGCGGTGAGGCCCGCTACGAAGCGGACGAACTCGTACGCATGGGTGCCGATATCGCCGCCGCAGCCGGAGGCGCCGGATTTGGCCGGGTCTACCCGCCACTGCGCTTGCTGAACGCCCATGTCCTCGGTTCGACCGGCCAGCCAGCCCTGCGGGTACCAGGCTTCGACTTTGCGAATCTTGCCGGCGTCGCCGTTGCGGACTAACTCGCGTGCGAGCATCACCATCGGCAGCGCGGTGTAGCTGTAGGTGACTACGAACGGCAGCCGGGTCTGCTTCACCAGCTTCACGAGTTCCTGCGATTCCGCCAGCGTAAGGGTCAGCGGCTTCTCGCAATGGACGGGGAATCCGGCTTCGAGGGCGGCTTTGGCGACCGGATAATGGCTGTCGTTCGGGGTGACTATGGTGACGTAGTCGATCCGCTCATCGGCGGTGAGGGCGGATTCCTCCCGCAGCATCGTCTGGTAATCCGCGTAGCCGCGCTTGAAGTTAAGCTCCTTCGCGGATTCAAGCGAACCCTGTGCGTCGGAGCGCAGCGCGCCGGCCGTCAGCTCCGCCGTGTTATCCATGAGGATGGCGGTTCGGTGCGGCCCGCCAAAGAAGTTCTTAGGCCCTCCCCCGCCCACCATCCCGACTCGTAGCTTTCTGCTCTCAGCCATAATTCAATCCTCCTGAGAATCTAACTGCGGAGGGCGCCGAGGAAACGGGGAGAGCCTAAGAATGCAAGAGTGCAAGAGTGGAGGAGTGGAAGAGCCCGGCCATTTCTTCCACTCTTCCACTCTTCCCTTCTCTGATTCTGGTCTCTCTCCGCGCATCTCCGCGTCCTCCGCAGTTAGAACTTAGTCGTCCGAAAATGCCGCGTCGAAGGCTCGGCCACTGGGGGCGAAGTCTATTCGCTTGGTGAAGGAGGCGGCCTCGGCGGCGCCCATTTCGCGGTCCATGCCGCTGTCTTCCCACTCGATGGATAGCGGGCCGGTGTAGCCCACGCGGTTGAGCGCGCGGATAATCTCCTCGAAGTTCACGGAGCCGCGGCCGAGCGAGCGGAAGTCCCAGTAGCGGTCCTTCTCGCCGAAGTTCAGGTGCCCGCCGAATACGCCCGAGCGGCCCGGAGTCGGTGACCACCAGACGTCTTTCATGTGGACGTGGTAGATTCGGTCCGGGAAGTCATAGATGAACTGCACATAGTCCACGCCCTGGTAGCCGAGGTGGCTGGGGTCGTAGTTAAATCCGAATTCGGGGCGGTTGTTCAGCGCGTCCAGCGCGCGTTTGGAGGAGACGATGTCGAAGGCGATCTCGGTGGGATGCACTTCCAGGCCGAACTTGACTCCTTCATTCCGGAAGACGTCGAGGATCGGATTCCACCGCTCGGCGAGGAGGTTGTAACCGTCGTCGATCTGTTTAGGCGTGTTCGGCGGGAAGGAGTAGAGAAGGTGCCAGATGGAGGAGCCGGTGAATCCGTTGACCACGCTCACTCCGAGGTTGCGGGCGGCGCGGGCGGTCTGCTTCATCTCCTCCGCTGCACGGTTGTTTACTCCTCGGGGGTCACCGTCACCCCAGATTTTGGGCGAGACGATGGACTTGTGGCGCTCGTCGATGTTATCGAGTACAAGCTGGCCGACCAGGTGGTTGCTGATGGCGAAGACCTTGAGGCCGTATTTGCTGAGGATATCGTGGCGGGAACGGCAGTACGCTTGGGCTTCCGGGCCCGTCGCCTGCTCGACGTCGAAGTGGTCTCCCCAGCAAGCGAGCTCCAGGCCGTCGTATCCAAATCCGGCGGCCTTCTCCGCGAGGGTTTCCAGCGAGAGATCCGCCCACTGACCGGTGAAAAGGGTAACAGGTCGAGCCAACTTGGGCCTCCTTTTAAGACGATTGATTCCGTTTTGGGATTCACGCCGTCTGGTTGAGAAGTAGTGCACAATGCGGCGCTTTTCCCGATTCCGCGCGCTGCACATGAATCCTTCACGGAATCCAACGACTGAGGGCCTTTTTTCGAGGTGACCGCAAGGACAAACGGCACTGACGTCAATGACGAACAAGACTACAACGCGATCTGGGCGGGGTCAGTCTGTTCGGGTTTGTTCCAGTTCTTGGCGGCGGCGCCTATGAGGTTGATGGCGCTTTCGTACTCAAGAGGCAGGAAGAAGTTGCCGGTCTGGATGGCGCCGTCGTACTTGCCGCTCGCTACGAGCCCGGTATTCACGTCTCCGAAGAGTCGGACGATGTCCTGCGGATCGACGCCTGAACCCTTCATCTCCTTTTCAAGTGCCGGGCCGACCCTCTGCATTATCATGGCCAGGTTGACCATGAACACGGTTTGCGAACCGGGCGCTACCTTGGATCGCATTCCCTGGAATGCAGGGTCGTCCGCTAACGTGAGACCGCCGCCGCCATAGGCAGCGACCGCTTTATCCAGCAAGTCTTGCGAACTGGCGATCAACACGGCCTTTCCTACCTGGGCGTAGACGACCGTCGCTTCCGGCTTTTTCGGCTGCTGGACTTCCGGCGGCGGTCCGCCTGGATTGACGCTGCTTGCCGCGCCCTGGAGGCCCTCATTCAACGCCTTCTTGGAGGCGTCGTCGAGGTGCCAGTAGGTCGCGTTTCCGCGCTGCAACGGAAGGAAGCGAACGATCTCGGCCGGTTTCTTGACGGAATCGCCGGCTACGTAGGCGCGGACTTTGTCGGCCAGAGCGGCCGGGTCGGCGCCGTTGGCGTCGTCGAAGACGGCGACGACGCCGACTTCCGTATTCGGGTCGGGATAGACCGCCAGCCAGAAGCTGCCGTTGAGGCCGGGCATGATGTCGCGGTCGACGCTGATTCCGGTCTCTTTCTCGAATTCGGCCATGCCTTTGGTGAACTCCTGGCGAGCGCCGGGATCGATTGAGACGGCATCGCGGATGAAGTCCCAGTAGCGGGACGGCTGCGAGAGCAGCGTGACTCCGTACGCGCCCGACGGGAGCCGCTTGTAGATAGAATCGTCCACCGGCGGAATCTGCGCCATGTGCTTGAGGCCGGGCATAGCGTTGGAGTCGTACGGCCACCGGTAGTCGAACATGATCCCCTGGTCGCGCACGGTGGCGGAGATTCCGAACCACTTGGTCGTGCGGAACGGGTTGACTCCGAAGGCCTTGCTCTCCTTGTCCAGCTCCGCCAGCGCGGAGGGTGATAGGAAAAACATGAAATTAGCGTCTTCCGGGAGCGCCCCTCGCGCCCATTGGTACTCCCGCAGCTCGGCAACCGACCGCAGCCCGGCGTCCGAGTGCATTCGCGCTATTTGCGCCAGTGCAGAGGGAGCCTGGGCCATCACCAGGTATTCCGCGATGATGGCGGCACTCGTGTTATCGTTTTTGAGTCGGTAGTATGTCAGCCCATTGACGGCAGCTCGCGTCCCGCGCTGCGCCAGTATCTTAGCGACCTCGTCGGTATCCTTCAAGGAGAAGAAGATCACGGGGTCCGCGTTCTCCGCCGACGCTCCCGGTTTGGGAAGCATGGCGAAGGCCAGGCTGTTGGTGACGTGAGGCTTTACGGCGCGGGCGATCTCCGAATCCTGGCCGGCCGAGTTGAGCGCGCCCTCGAACTGCTTTTCGAGTCCCTGATTCTGGATTGCTTTCTGTATCCGGTTGAAGACCGGAATCTGCGCGGCGGACGGCGTGAGGTCGACGGTCATCACCATGAGCGCGTTGGCCGGAATCAGATGGATCGCCTGCTCCCCGGGACGGTTCGTGAGAATCTTATAAGCGATAGTTCCGGTGACTATCAGTAACAAAATAAAGGCGAATCCTAGCCTGGATGGAATCACTTTCCAGCTTCCGCGCGCCGGACGGCGGTCGTATTCAACGGCCATGGTCTCCACTCTCCTGTATAGGTTTTCGGACGGCTCGTTGCCGGGGTAAGCCTCGTTGAGCGCTTCCCGGAGCCGGTTGTCCTGTTCGTTGTTATCGTGCGTGTTCATCGCTGTACCTCCAGGTCCCTGTCGGCGGGTGGTGGAGTCGTGGGTTCATCGGCTTTCGGAAGATCAGATTGTGCTGAATCCGTGGTAAGGAAATACGCTTGTCCATCTCGGAACACCGCGGCGCGGGCTCGTTGGAGGAGGCTGTTGGTGGCTGGAAGGGACCGGTCCATTACTTGCGCTACTTCCGCGATGGAAAGGTCTTCCACGTATTGGAGAAGCAGCGCCTCTCGGTGGTCCTCGCTGAGCTTGTTCATGAGCAGTCGGATCATGTGACGCGATTCCGCTCTGCGGGCCTCAGGTTCTGGATTGCCTTGGGCTGATTCAAAGCGATCAAGCGCGGAGTCCGGCAGGTCGGTGTTCAGCAGTTCCCTTTGGCGGGAATTGCGCCGGAGGTGGTCAACTATCTTTCTCCGCGCAATTCCGAGCAGCCAGACGCGCGGGTTATCGGTTGACTGTAATTTGCTGAGACAGCGGAAAGCTGCGTGGAAGACTTCCGCCGTAATGTCTTCGGCGTCCTCTTTTCGCGAAATCCGGCGGGATACGTAGCGATAGACCTCGCGCAGGTGGCGGTCGTAGAGAGCCCCAGCGGTCAAGCTGACGGAAGGAAACTGCATCTGATTCCGTTCTCCTGCCGCGATAGCGGCAGGTCGTGCGAGGAGGGGATTGCTTGTTGCGCCCTCCAACATCGTGCGGCTCCAACTCGACAGCATGTCTTTCTCCGAACGTGTTTCGCTAATTCGCTGTCTATTCGTTCGTAGGGGCGCGTGGAATCTATCGCACGGATTGGTCGGATCGGACCGATTCCGCTTTCATTGTCGGCAGGTCAAGCGCCGCACGGCAGGAATCGTCAAGGCGACTGGGTGAATCTCACCAAGACTCCGGAGTCCGCGATGGCCTACAGGTCGCAGTGAATACGAGGACCTGGGTGTCTCCGTTTCGTTCGGAAGATGCCCGAGCGCTTTTGCCAAAAACAGGGAGTCGACTCGGAAACCTCAGGACGAGCTCGTTCGAAGGGCTGAAGTTCCTGGTTAGGTTACTACAGGAGTAGCAAGCGTTGAACTTAGGGCTATGGCTGTTGAATCGGGCCACGCGTAGGATTGGAATTACCATCGGCGGATCGGTAATCGCCTTGGTCATGGTGGAGATCGTCATGACAGGAGGTTGGCAGGCGACCCGCTGCACAGCCAGTATTCGGAAAACCCCTGGCGTCAATAAGATCAAATTCAAGAAGACGGTACTGGACCGCGAGTTCCGATCGGAGGGCGTGGCGGTCGGGGATGTGAATCGGGATGGGAAGAAGGATATCCTGGCGGGCAGTTTCTGGTATGAGGCGCCAGGTTGGACGCCACATGAACTGGCGCCCGTCAAGAAGTTCGATGCGGCAACCGGGTATAGCGATTGCTTCCTGAGCTGGGCGGAGGATGTCAATAAGGACAAATGGCCGGATCAGCTCGTGGTCGGATTCCCTGGTGAGAAGGCTCTCTGGCGTGAGAATCCGCGGGGGAAGCCGGGGCATTGGAAGGAGCATGAGATCTGGCGAAGCGCGTGTAACGAGAGTCCCACCTACGCGGAGCTGCGCGGCAAGGGCAAGTGGAATCTCGTATTCCCGTTCGACGAATCGCAGATGGCCTGGTATGAACCGCAGAGCGATCCTACGGCCGACTTCCTATGCCGCGTGGTGGGCCAACCCAAAGGGCCAGGCGTTCAGAAGTTCTCGCACGGGATGGGCGTCGGAGACGTTGACGGCGACGGCCGCGCGGACATCATAACGACGGAAGGCTATTACAAACAGCCTTCAGACCCGAAAGCCGGTCCCTGGGAGCTTGTAAAGGCGAAGCTCGGCCCGCTCTGCGCTCAGATGTACGCTTACGACGTGAACGGTGATGGATTGAACGATGTGGTGAGCAGCTCGGCGCACGCGGTCGGGGTGTGGTGGTACGAGCACGTGAAAGGCGGCGAGTTCGTCCAGCACACCATTGACTCCAGCTTCTCGCAATCCCACTCCCTCGTTATGGCCGACATGAACCGCGATGGCGTTATGGACTTCGTAACCGGAAAACGCTGGTGGGCCCACGGCCCGAGCGGTGACATCAATCCAAACGATCCGGCGGTAGTGGTCTGGTATGAGCTGAAACGCAAGAATGGCAAGCCGGAATTCATCCGACATCAAATCGACGACGACTCCGGAGTGGGCACCCAATTCACCATAGCCGATGTCAACAAGGATGGACGCCCGGACGTAGTCACCTCAAACAAAAAGGGCGTTCATCTCTTCGTGCAGTAGTACCTCGCCGCGCGCCTTCCCAAGCTATCGCCGGGAGATTGAACCAGACGCCGGATGGCTATTTGTGAATAGCCTGCCGCTCGGTTACCCCCGAATCCGTCACCGCGGCCCACTCGATTGCGGAGCGCCTGACGCGTCCGGGCGAAAGTCGCAAGTACGTGGTGGCGTACCCATAGAAATACCACCGTAGGTAGCCTGGAAGCCATTTCAGGATTCGGAATCTACTCTTGCCGCTGGTCCTTTCAATCCACACCGCCGGCACCTCGCCGATCCTCCAGCGCAACCGGTGACATTTCACCAGAAGCTCGATACTATAGATGAAGCCTTGATCCGACTCGATTGGGATGGTATCGAGCACTCTGCGGGAAAAGAGGCGGAATCCGTTGCTGGCATCGCGCGATGGAACGCGAGCGAGATGGTGGAGCGTAAATGACGATGCCCGTACAAGCGTCGATTTAAGAAGTGGGCATCCTTCCATTTTTCCGCCCGGCATGAACCTGCTGGCCGCCACGATATCGCAGCCTTCGCGAAACAGCGCAACCATACGGTCTATGACGCCGGCATTGTGCAGGTCGTCCGCTGGAAACACCAGCACCGCCGGCGCTGTGCTCTCCTGGAAACCGGTGGTGATAGCCCCGTGCGCGCCAATGCCCCGGTTTTTGACCGTCAATACCGGGAACTCTTTGTTCAGATAAGGGGCCAGGAAGGGCAGCGTGTTGTCATCATCTCGGTCATAGCAGACGAGGATTCGGAAAGGCGTCTTTACGCCGGCGTACAGGGAGTCGAGCACCTGCACGATGCTTTCTCCCTCGTTATATACCGGAATCACGATATCGAGCTCGGTCATATTGATGCTCCGCATTTCTTATTCGGAAACTACCTTCGGCCGCGGCAGTGGGATAATAAACTTCCCCCGGAATCCCTTCTCCTTCAACTTTGGAATAAGCTCCTCAGCGATGTGCCAGGAAAAGAGGAGCGCATACTCGGGTTGATCCTCAAACAGCTTTGACTCATCCAGAACGGGGATCAGCGTTCCGGGCATATACTTACCAACTTTGTAGGACCCCGTTATCTCCAGAACGCAATTCACGATCGAATCGTCGAGACCCACGTAGTTTATGAGAGTACTGGCGCGGGATGGGGCGCCGATTCCGTACACGCGATCTCCGCGCGCCTTCAGATCATTTAAGAGTGAATATAGCTCCAGTTTCGACAGGGACACGCGGTCGCGGAATTGACGGAGCGCAGCGCCATCTACCCCGGCGTTCTGCTCCTCCGATAACAGCGCCGAGACGGTCGGCTCCACGCGACGGGCGCCCTTCGCAGCGGCATATACGCGGATAGACCCGCCATGCGTTGGGATCTTCTTTGCGTGGAATACCTCCAGGCCGTGCATTTCCAGAAGGTACTTCAAGCTGTGGAGCGAGTAGTAGCGCAGATGCTCATGATAGATGGTGTCATATTGCAGCGTCTCAAGGAGGCTCAGTAGATAGTGCGATTCCGAGATGAAAACGCTGCCGTCGCCCATCATCAGGCGAATGCTTTCGACAATATCATGAACGTTTTCAATGTGCGCGAATACGTTGGTCGCGGTAACGACGGTTGCGGCGCCCAATTGGTTCCGGACATTGGCGGCGGCTTCGCGCCCGAAGAATGCGATATCCGTCTGGATTCCGCGCTCGTTGGCAACGTCGCCCATCCGGGTGGGCTCGATCCCACGCACCCGATGGCCGTGCGAATGGAAGTTGCTTAGGAGCGTACCGTCGTTCGATCCTATGTCGACGATCAGATCATCCGCCTTTAGCGAAAGAAGCTCCGATGATTCCTGGTACAGCTCTGCGAAATTCTCACGCAGAATCCGGGTTGTTCCGCTGCTGTAGGGATACTCGGGTGGAAAGAGAATTCCGGGATCGACGATGAGCCCAAGTTGAACGAGCTGACAGCGCGGACAGAACAGCAGCTCCGCCGGATAGGCCGGCTGTTCTGCCGGTCTTGCGCCTATCGACGGCATTTGGTTTACGGGGGGCAGGTATCCGAGGAACAGTTCGCTTTCAAGCTGTTCGTTGTCACACACCTGGCAGGACGTGACTACGGCGCTCGAACCGGTTCCTGCAGTCAATACTACACTCGAGGCCATTACGCTTCTCCCCTATTTCAAGCGCCCGGGCGCCAGGTTCGCGTTCTCGACGTACCACCGTGCCATCAAGGGCAGTCCTTCGGCGAGCGTTTTCCTAGGCCGGAATCCGAGCGCCTCGATTTTGCGGATGTCAGGGCATCGCCGTGGGGTGCCCCCTTCCGCAGGCAGCCCGCTGATTATCTGGATCTGCCGGTCGAAGAAGTTCCCCACCATCTCCGCTACGTCCGCAATTGTGCGCTCCTCGCGGGTACCGATGTTATAGACATTCAAATGACTCCCTGATTGTATCACCGCATTCAGGGCATCGATGCAGTCATCGATGTAGATGAAGGAGCGGGTCTCGGTTCCGGATCCCTGGATGGGGAAGGGGATGGGATCGCTCTCGGTTTTGGATAACTCCAGCATCCGAAGTACGAACTGCGGCAGCACGTGCTCCCATCCCATGTCCGGTCCATAGACGTTGTGCGGGCGGAAGATCATGACTCGGTTGAAACCCGATCGTCCATAGTTGACCGCAAGGAGCTCGCTGATGATCTTGCCGCCGGCGTACGAGTACCGGGGGTTCATTACATCCGGGATCGATAGCGCGACCCCTTCGTCCGTAGGGACCACCGGCGGCGTTTGGTACACTTCGGACGTCGAGGCGAGGAGGAGCTCGCCTACCTGCTCTTCGATGCACGCATCGAGAACATTGATGATTCCTTTAACGCACACCTCTAACACGAGCTTGGGATGGGTGTAGAAAAACGCCGTTCCATTCACACTGGCAAGGTGACAGATCGAATCCATGCCGCGAACGGCGGCTCGCACCGCGCTCGGATCCCGAATGTCTCCGACGACCAGGTCGACATCCGAGGAAACGTCGGACAGTCGAGCCGCTGAGCCTCGGGAATCATTATCCAGAACACGTACCTGGTGGCCGTCGCGCACCAGCCGTCTAACGAGGGCGGATCCGATGAATCCCGTTCCGCCGGTAACCAGGAACTTCTTTCCGTTCATGGGCTTTGCTTAATCGTAGTTTCCGCGCATGGAATCCACGAATTCTGGAGATTCGACCGCAGGGCGGCGTCGATCAATTCTTGCACGCGCTTCCCTTCCCGGAATCCAGGCTGGAAGGGGCGGTTCTCCTGCACGGCGGTGATGAACTGCCGCGCGAGTAGGGCCACCGCCGGAACACGCCCGTCTTCATTTTCTTCCAACTGCGGAATGTCGATCAAGTTTGGCTCATGATCCGGGCGGCGCGCCAGGAAAAGTCGGAATCCCCGAATGTAGTCCTGGGAGCGGTTCTCAATGACGATACTTCCGGATTCACCCAGGAATTCTACCCGATGGCCGAAGCCGGCGAAGGCGTGCGTGCAGACCTCCACGGTAGCCGGAATCTGGCCCTCTATCTCGAGGCGCAGAGTGACGAGTGTGTCCGTCTGCCGCTCGTCTCCCGGCGCTCTGGATAGCGTTGCGTTGATACGATTGATCGGCCGGCCGCACAGTTCTTCCAGATAGCGGAAGACGTGCGAGGCGAAACTGTAAAGCGCGCCTCCCCCTTCATCCGTTCGGACCTTCCAACTATCCGTTCCCATTCGGTTGGCGAAAGTCTCGACATGCCAGCGGACGTGTACACTGCGTAGAGATCCGATTTCTTTGACCAGGTTTTCGGCATGCTGAAAGACCGGAAGCGCGGCAATCTCAAAATCGACGGCGGTCGGAAGTCCAGTCGCCGACGCGATTTCCTCCAACTCGATTGCCTGAGCCAGAGTTAGTGCGAGCGGCTTCTCGCAAAAGACGGGTTTCCCAAGCGTTAGCGCCTGCTTTGCAATCTCAACTTGCAGGGCCGGCGGCGTGGCGATAGAGACGACATCTACATCCGGGTCTGAAACCAAATCCCGCCAGTCTCCGAAGGACTGGGGTATGCCGAGGCGTGACGCCGCTCGGGCGGCGCGTTCGGAGTCACTTGCACAGATGGCCGCCACCTCACAATCATCCACCGATCGGAAGGCGGGCGCGTGCACCTGCTGCCCGAACCCGATTCCTACAATCCCGACCCGGATTCGGCTCATGGCTATTTGCGGCGCCTAGGCAGCGAGTTCGCCGTTGCTCAGGAAGCCGGAAATGTCTACTACCGGCTTTCCTTTGAGATTGAGGTGCCGGTATGCGGAATGGGGCACGCAAAGAACGAGGAGGTCGCTCTGCTCAATGACTTCGTCCAGGGGCAATAGACTGGGATCCACGGTAACGTGAGGGTCTGTAGTCAGCACGCGCTTCGTCCTAAAAGCAAGGGCCTTCTTCATTTTGTAGCTGAGGGACGAGCGGATGTCGTCGTTGTCGGGCTTGAACGCCATGCCCAGCAGACCCACCGTCATGTATTCCAGCGGGTATTTCACGGCGATTTCATCCAGCAGGTACAGCACCATGCCTTCATTGACCATCATGGCGGTGTGCCCGAGAGTGAACTGGTTGTCGGCAAAGGCCGCTAACTGCATCGTATCCTTGAATAAGCAAGGACCGGCGGCAAATCCGGCGCGCGGAATATCCCGGGCGCGCGGATAGTTCTTCTTCATGCCGGCGAGTATCCGATGGTAGTCCAATCCGGCCCGGTTGCAGATCATGGAGAACTGGTTTGCGGCGGCAAACTGGATGTATCGGTAGGCGTTCGAGAACAACTTTGCAAACTCGGCTTCCATCGGAGAGAGGACCACTACTTCCGGCGCCACACGTTCGAACAGCTCGCCGGCCAGTTTCTCCGCCCGCGCAGTCGTACCACTTATGATCTGGGGGAACTGCTGCAGCTCCTCAATTCCGTGGCCCTGCACAACACGCTCCGGACAGAAGGCTATTAGTATGCTCCGTCCCTTTCCCAACAAGTATCGTTCAAGCCAGTTCGTGGTTCCCGGATATACCGTCGATCGCAGCACAAGGAGCTGACCATCGCTAATAAACGGAAGCAGCGCATCGATGCAGTCCTTGACGATATGCTGTACCGGGTTCAGAAACTCATCAACCGGGGTTCCAATCGTTATGACCTTGATCGGCACGGGAGCGATCTCACCTGGGTCGGCAGTAAGCACGAGCGAGCCGCTGTCCAGGACTTCCCTCAGTAGGGGTTCCGCGCCAACCTCCATGAACGGCACGACACCGCGACCGATAGTCTCGAGCATGGTCTCGTTGATGTCGTAGATTTGCGTCTTAACTCCACAATGGGCGAACGCTATTCCTAGAGGCAGGCCCACGTGTCCGGCGCCGCCGACTATACAGATCTCGGGAATCGTATTCGCGTCCACCTTATTCATTGAGGACCCCCCGCGGAATGTGTACCTGGATTAATAGAATTGAGTGAAATGGCACTGTAATCTTACCCGCCACCACGGCCATCATTAGCGCTGCTAGGTGCAGCGCGCTCTCGAACTCTGATTCCGGAAGGTGCCTCCAAAACTCCTGCAGCGGTTTCGTTACACAGGCCACGCCGTGTTCAGGCGTCCAGAATCCAGGCGCCGGCTTAACGTCGGCCGCGAAAAAACACCACATCGCGTTTGCCAACCGTCCAGGGTCCGGCGAAACGCGGCCAAGCAGCTCTAAGGATTCCGCAAGATATCCGGTTTCTTCGCGCAGTTCCTGACGCGCGGCTTCTTCCGGAGTATCGCCTTCCTCCACATGACCGGCGGGCAGCTCCAAAATGCACCGTTCCACAGCCGGTCTGAACTGGCGAACCAGCAGAAGCTCGCGCTCTTCCGTCAACGCGATCACGCAGACGTAGTCCTTCTGTCGCAGCGAATAGTATGGCTCGCCGGTGGAATCGTCCTCAGCGTATTTCGCGACCACGACGAACCAGGGCGTGGAGTAGACGTCTTCGGTTGTCAACATTGATTGCATTGCGAAATCCCAATTCACCTAGAAGGTTCGAGAGCTGCGGATTGGCTGGGCGCTTCACTTGCGGCCGCGTGTGCCGCTCCCCCTTTGTATGCAGCGGACAAGCACTCGAAGACTAAGACAAGATAGCTCAAGACCGTGACCACGTCCAGCGTAAGCAGCGCGATCGTGTATCCCGGGTGGGCGGCAAGCGGCGAAGTATCGTACCGTATTAGACTCCAGAGGTACGGCTCGAGCGTTGTGGTAGCGCCAATGAAGGCGAGCGCCGCGATTCCGCGCGGCTTAACCTCACGCCTGGTGAAGACGGCGTGGATCACAAAAATGAGAGCCATGGGGAGATAGAAAGGGTATGCCTTCTTGCTTAAAATCATGAAGAGAAGATTGGTTGCGCCGATGAAGCCCACTGCGGCGTCGAATTGCGGCCCGGGCGTCGCCCGCGTGATCCGGGAGTATTTGACCGCGAGCGGCGTCCAGACTAGAAAAAAGGAGGCGATGGGTAGTATCTGCCAGAGCACGCTCTGTTTGATTGCCGGCAGAAAGACCCAGACTGGAAACCATAGATTGCCGCTGGTCTGCTGGAAATACTCGTACTCAACCGGCCAAAATGAGTTTATTCCTATGAGTTTCAATCCAACGGTGAAGATTAGAGAGATGGCCAGTATGGGGGCCCGCAGCCAAAACCCATCCCGGGTGATGAATAGCAGCCCCGGCCACGCAAGGACGGCAAGGAGCTTGCACACTAGAAAGCTGAGCGCGCCGGCGATTCCGGAAAGGAGGTGACGTCCGCGTTCAGCCAGTAGGAGGCTGAACATGACGAACGATGCGATGATGATACTGTTGTATCCTGTCAGGGCCACCCAATACCAGGTGATCGGGGAGTAGGCGTAAAGAAGCCCCACCCGGCAGCCTCGGATCGGATCGTGACCCTCCATCCGCCGTAAGTAGAACAGGAGCATCAGGGACTCCAGCGCTATCATCGTAACTACAATGGCGCCGGTGGACTTCCATAAGAGCACGGGAACGGCAAAGAACGGATGAAAGAGAATAGAGTAGCTCGTCTTGAAGTCGCGGTAAGGGACCTGTCCGTCCAGAAACTGCCTTATCTGGGGAAGGTAATACATGCTGGCATCTGACGAGGTCACTAAGTGAGAGAGGAACGTGTAGATGGCGACAGCCGCGCCAAATTTCGCCACTATCGAGAGGAAGATCAACCGCTTGAGGACCTTGATCTCCCACGGTTTCCCGCGCGCAAACAAGTAGATTGCAACGGACGCAAGGGCAAAAAAAATCGTGACCGCGATCTTTGCCTTTTCCATCAGACTCCTTGTTAGTCCATCGAGACCCGCTAACCGTCCTGGACCGTTCTTGTACCCGGTGAAAGGGTCTATACGGCGCAATCCGTGATGAGCGGGCGAAGTTAAGGTTGCAGCAACCCTAGCGACCGTAATTAACGTCGGTAAAGAGGATTTCCTGCGCAAAAGGGGAAAACAGGTCGTCGCACATACATGAAATGACCTTGCCAGAATCGGGCGGTTACGCCCAGCCCCCTTCCGACGTCCGAAAGAACGGTCGAGAATACCGAAACAGTCCGGGTTGCCATTTAGTGCGCGCCTGGTTAGAGGGAGAAAGGCGATGAGTCGAGCTCGTTGGTTGGTGGTAATCCCGGTCGCATTAGGAGTCGCACTGTTAGCGTTGAACCGCTCGGAAGTGTCGTGGGCCACCAGGATCGTTAGCGCGAAGGAGTCCAAGATGGTGAGCGCCGCGAGGGCGTTTCTCAGCACATTGCGTCCGGAACAGCGCAAAAAGGCAGTCTTCGAGTTTAACTCGGACGAGCGGATGAACTGGCACTTCGTCCCCAAGGTGAGGGGTGGACTTCCTTACAAGGAGATGGATGAATCACAGCAGCGGGCGGCGGTGGAGCTGCTGAAAATCAGCCTGAGCACGGGCGGATTCAAAAAAATCGCCACTATCCGCGAGCTTGAGAAGGTGCTTGCCGTTATCGAGCAGGGCCGCGGTCCGGCGCGCGACACGGAGCTCTATTACTTTGCAATCTTCGGCGAACCCGCAGATTCCGGCGTGTGGGGCTGGCGGTATGAGGGCCACCACGTCTCGCTGAACTGGACCAGCATCAAGGGCAAGGTGATCGCGAGCAGCCCGCAGTTCCTGGGCTCGAATCCGGGCGAAGTCCGGGATGGGCCGATGAAGGGTACGAGAGTGCTCGCCGCGGAGGAAGACCTCGGTCGCGCGCTCGTTAAGTCACTGACATCCGACCAGGTCCGGGCCGGAATCATCAGCGACAAGGCGCCGGCGGACATTCTCTCGACCAACAGCCGCGAAGCGAACTTGTTGGCGGACGAAGGTATCTCCTATTCGAGGCTCCACTCCGACCAGCAGGGTGTGTTGATGACGCTGATCCGCGAATACGCGAACGTGCAGCGTCCCGAGATGGCGAAGGGCCGGCTGGGTAAGATCCGGAAGGCCGGACTGGACAAGGTGAAGTTCGCCTGGATGGGCGGGCTCGAGAAAGGCGACGGCCACTACTACCGCATTCAGGGCCCCACGTTCTTAATCGAGTACGACAACACGCAGAACAA
>JBKJZI010000022.1:0-7101 GCA_046715155.1 Chthonomonadales bacterium
ACGTTGGCTTGTGCGGGCGAAGAAGGATCCAAGGGTTTAGGGTCTAGGGTATAGGGTCTAGGGTTTTGACGCCTACCCTAGACCCTATACCCTAAACCCTAGACCCTAGTCCAAGATGTGGACCTTAACTCTTCGCCTTCCGATCTTTCTCATCTGCCTTTTGGTGTCGCAGCCGAGATCGATCTTGTGGCCCTTGATGGCGCCCCCGGTATCGGCGGCGACCGCATGGCCGTAGCCTTCAATAAACAACCTGGTGCCGAGCGGAATAACTCTCGGGTCTACCGCGACCACGCCATGACCTATTTTAAGTCCGATGGCTGTCCTCCCGCTGCGGTTTCCGCCATTCTCGGCGGGGTCCGCTGTATACGCGGTCGCGGTCATGTCCATCATCCGCCGTCCGGAGAAATAACCGCGAGACGGGTAACTACCCCGCTTGGCAAGTCTCTCCGGTTTCGCGTTCCTCGGGGCCTTCCGGTCGACCGGCTTTTTAGCCGCCGCCTTGGGCTTTGAATCTGGAACCGCCCCTACGGGCGGCCGTATGGCCGGCTTCTGTTCTACTTTGATCCCGGCGCGAGCGGACTTCTTGTCTTCTCGCGCGTCAGGGCTGCTTTCCCTGAGGGTGGTTTCGTTATGGATCGGCTCGCTGGGCTCGGCCTGCTTCACCGTTTCCGATGGCGCCGGCCGGCTGCTGTCACTGTCTTGCGCATACACCCGGCTGTCGAAGATGGGGCTAAGGGCCATTACGCCCAATGCCGCCATTCCGCCGATAACCAGACGTCTGCGGACAGCGCCTTGAAAGGACATTCAGTCGTCCCTCCTTTCCTTTTGTGTCCGCTGCGTTGCTTGTCGGATAACGCTTAAGGACTTCCCCTTTTGGTTAAGCCGAAGTACGAACGTTGAAAACTGAAGAATGAAGGCTGAACGTTCAGCATTTACCATTCAGCATCCACGCTTCATCTTCGGGTAGGCGAACAGAGTCTACCACTGAAGGAATCGCGGTGTCAACCCGGAAGATGTATCTGTCTGTATACTATATTGTCGGGCGTTGACAGGCGATGCCGCAGCGTAACAGCCCGTGACAGCGCAAAAACCGGTAAATTGAGCGCCCGACCGGAGACGGATTCTGACGACCGACCACCGACGACGCGGACAGGACTGGCCGTCTCTATAGCGTCATTCCATATCCGTCAGCGCCGCTGCCGCAACGGATTCCGTATGAATCTTTTGTAGCCGTTGAAGGAGACGGCGCTTCACACAGCGAATTTACCAGAGCAGCACTCCGCCTTCCGCAAAATGGCATCTTCGTCACACGTGTAACACCACAGGAGGAATCTACATGAGGCGTACCCTGAAGTGGTCCGCGCCCCTGGGGGCGCTCCTCGCGCTCGGCGTGGCCGGACCGTCCAACGCACAGACGCAGGACTTCCAGACCAACATCGGAAAGGCGCAGAAAACGCTTTCCGACCTGATCGCTGTCCTCGACAAGATCGACGCCCGCCAGAAGGCTGCCAAAGCCGCCTCCGAGTCCGGCGGCAGCGCACGCACCGTGGCATCCGCTCCAACCGGAGTCGGTTCGAGCGGCGGGCGCACGTATACGCTGATCCTTACCGGCGCCCAATGACCGGGATGCGCCCGGTCGTTGACCGCGGCACTAAAGTCCGTTAAGGGAGTTACCGTCGTAAGCGAGCCCAAGCCGGCAGCAGCCGAGGCCCGCATGGCGTCCACCGTTGCCGTCGTGGAGGTTGCGGATGTGGCCACTCTGAAAGCGCTTCAGGCGGCCGTCGCGGCCGCCAATACGCCCCACAAGGGTACGAACGCGCCGACCATCGCGCTGGCCGCGGAAGGCAAGGCGGACGAGCTAACTCCGCGAGCCGTCCGTCAGGCAGTCACGAGCGGTAAGCTGAAGAGAGTCGAGCTCTAGGTTCCTCACTTCGTAGGAATAGGGCCGGGCCGCATCGAAAGCGGTCCGGCCTTTCATTTTTGACACGCTACTCGCGGATTACGGAAAATGGATGTCAGTCTCGCGGTGCTCTCGGACTTTGCCAGCGTCACCCAGGAAGGCAAGCTCAACATCATGGGTATCTTCGGCGAGGTGAATCCGCCGGGCCTGCCGTTCTCGCTTCCACTCATGTACCTGGTGATTGTGTTCGACGCCTCCCCGGCCGAGATCGGCTCCGACAAGAACGTGCGCGTAGTCATGCTCGATGGCGAGGGCCGCGAAGGTCTTCGAATCGAGAACACCCTCGCCGTTCCTCCCGGCGGCCGCCCCGGCCACCGCGCCAACTTCAACGCCATCCTTGCGCTGCAGGGCGTGACCTTCCAACAGCCCGGCGATTACCAGTTCTCCATCCTCATCAACGGTGAAGAAAAACGCTCCGTCCCCCTCCGCGTCAACGAACCCGGCCCCATGGGACTGTAACGTCGGGCGTGCGAGGGACGGTGGGCCCATATGCGCTACCGTAAAGCGGCTCGAGCCGTGGAAGGTCACCAAGCGTGACGTCAATTGTTGATGAGCCGAATCACAATCTCGCGCGGGAAGGTTTCGAAATCTCGCTCGTACGAGTAGACATAACAGTGCTGGCGCTCAGCCTCCAAACCTCGTCCTCGTGACTCCAGGTGTCCTGCAGCTTTTGAACGCCGCGAAGTTTCCGCGCCGACTTCCCCTTTTTCGCGGTCAGGTCGGCGATCCACGTAGCGCGGATGGTGGCGCGGTCACCCTGGACCTGAATGGAATCTACCGTGGTGCGTGCGCGGTTCACGGTCAGAGTCTTGAATCCTTGCTCTTGGAAGCGCTTGAATTGATCCAGTGAGAGCGACACGCCCCCCGGCCGCACCTTAAACTTGCAGTCGGCGGTGCAGATCGCCGTCAGCGCGCCAAGGTCCTTACCCACCAGCGCCTTGTTCATCTGCGCGTACTTCGTCTCGACGATTTCCCTGATTTGCTCCTCTTCCACAACCGCGGTCGCAGCGGCCGGAATCAGCAAGAGCCACACTATTTGAATTGCCCACTTCATAGCACTCTCCTTGCCAAACAACAGAGCAAGGACGAATCCGGTAACGCTATCGTTCAGAAGCGGACAATTACCTATGGGGCGGAACGCCGGCTCAGGAGGCAGGGAATGAGTTACGGCGGCACTGGGACGCGCCATTCCTGGTCTTGCAGGATGGCCGGGTCCAAATCCTGCCATTCGAGCAACGACTCCGTTGGAGCAGTGGGCTGAATGTGATCTGCCACGTAACCGTAGACCTGCGACGGGCGGATTCCGATACGCCAGCGATAGTCTACCGGGGCGAGCCAGGTCGCGCGCTCCAGGGTCACCTGCTGGTTTAGAAGATCGAAAAGGCCGAAACGTCCTTCACGTACGTGAACGGGAGTTTCGTTCCAAAGCGCCTCGTCCCGGTACACCAGAGTTAGCTTGTATCCGCGCCGATCTCTGGAAAGTAGAAGCGGGCGGTAGCGAAGGAAGAAGGCCGCTTCCTGTGGGTCGCGGAAGCAGGAGTCCGGCCGGCGGGACGATCCTGTTGCCGTCGCGTGCAGCCAACTGTCGCCTTCTCCGCCTCGCGTGTTCCGCACCTCCAGCGAGAAGTCACTCTTGATTCGGCGAAGTCGCACGTCTCCGCGGCAGAAGTGGAAATCGGCCCCACGATTGCCGAGCTGCGCGGTCAGGATTCCATCCACATCCGTTCGAACGGGGTAGAGGCCCTGGACCGTCTGGCCGCCGGCCACGGCCGCTCCCACGAGTACGCGGTAGGCTACGGTATGGAAAGTTGCGCCGAGAATACTGGGCCATTTGGCCGGCCTCAGCCGCTCGACGCGCCCGGCGAGCACATTCCAGAAGGCCCATCCGCGATAGGTGATCGGTGTTAGCCCTGCCGGTAGAATTCCTTCGAGAGAGTGCGCGGGGGTCCGGTAGGTGAGCAACAGGCAATCGCTCAATCGACCGTCCAGCGTGAGTACCATATGTAGAATCCGTTCAGCCCTTCAACAATGACGGCGCAGTGAGCTCATCGATTCGCCTGAGTTCATCTGCAGAAAAATCGAGGTTATTGAGTGCGGCGACGTTCTCCTCGACCTGACGCACGCTCGACGCTCCAATAAGAGCGCTGGTCACTGTGGGAAGTCGGAGAATCCATGCGAGCGCCATCTGTGCGAGGCTCTCGCCGCGCGAACGCGCCATATCGTTAAGCTGATTCAGCGCTGCCCGGCGCGCCTCGCTTAGATTCTGGGCCACCCAGTCCGCGCCCCATTTCTCGGCCGCCCGGCTCATCGCCGGAATGTCCCCGCTCAGATACTTGTCGGTGAGGAGGCCGGAATAGAGCGGACAGAAAGCGATGACTCCGCTCCCGAGCCGCTCCGTCTGCGGGAGCAGGTCCCGCTCGACGGTTCGCTGCAGCATGTTATAGCGCGGCTGGTGAATGGTGATGGGCATGTATCCCATCTGATCGCATACTCGGACGGAATCCGCGTACTGGGCGCCGGAATAGCTGCTGACGCCCGCATAAAGCGCCTTTCCCTGCCGCACCAGCGTGTCCAGCGCTCCGAGCGTCTCTTCCAGTGGGGTGTCGGGGTCCGGGCGGTGGGAGTAAAAGATATCGAAGTAATCCACGCCCATTCGCTTCAGCGATTGGTCGCAGCTCGCAATCAGATACTTTCGGGATCCCCATTCGCCATACGGACCGGGCCACATCCGCCAGCCGGCCTTGCTGGAAAGGACCAGCTCATCCCGCGGCATTTCCTTAAAGATTCGGCCACATACCATCTCCGCATTTCCCGGCGGATACCCGTAGTTGTTGGCAAAGTCGAAATGCGTTATTCCGAGGTCGAAAGCGCGGAATATGCAGGAGCGCGAAGTCTCTTCATCCACATACCCGCCATAAGTCTCCCACGCCCCCAAGGAGATCGCCGGCAGCAACAGCCCGCTCCGCCCGCAGCGACGGTACAACATGCGGTCATAGCGATCCGCGGCGAATTCAACCGATTGCATCTAATCGCCTCATGCCCTAGGTTTCACCGCACTGGCTGCAACTCCCTGTATGCCCGGTGCAGCGCTCATCCGGAGAATTCGGAGAAACTCTCGCAACACCGGAGATGAATCAGACGTGCGATATGCCGCGGTCAACTCCGTGATCGAGGCGGGGTGCGCGAGGTCACGGAATGTAAGTCCGGGCCTTCGCTCGACGCGGACGGATTCCGGAACGAGCGTCACTCCCAAGCCGGCGGCCACGAGCCCGATGGCGGTGTGCATCTCGGCCGCTTCCTGTACTACATTCGGGACAAAACCGGCCTGCTCGCAAATCGATAGCACGAAATCGGCATAGCTGGGCTTCGGATGCCGCGGGAACAGGATGAACGGCGTCCCCGCGAACGCCTCGATCCGAATTCGGCCCAACTTCGCTAGCGGATGAGAATCGGGAAGCGCGGCGACCAGCGGTTCGTTAAGAATCACCTCAGATTCGATTCCGGTCTCATGTATGCCGGGACGCGCCAGTCCTACGTGGATTCGGCCCTCGCGGAGGGCCTGGGCCTGTTTCGCGGACACCAGCTCGCGCAGCACCAGTTCCACATCCGGGCGCTCCTTGCGGAATCGCTGAAGCACGGACGGAAGAACGGAATAGGTCGCAGAGCCGACAAATCCAATACCCAGCCAGCCCGATTCACCCCGCGCAACCCGCCTCGCCGAAGCAATAGAACGCTCGAGCTCCGCCAACGTCTCCCGCGATTCATTCAGAAATAGAGCGCCCGCCTGTGTCAGCTCCACTCTCCGGCTCGTCCGAAGAAACAGGGGGAATCCGAGATCCGTTTCGAGCTGCTTGATCTGCATGCTGAGAGGCGGCTGAGCTATATGAAGCTTCAGAGCGGCGCGGCCGAAGTGCAGCTCTTCCGCCACCGCCACGAAATACCGCAAATGCCGCAGCTCCATCGCCCCGATACCTCCCGAGTATCAATCCGGTGAAAGCATATATTGGACAGTTGCAAAAAGGGTGACATACAATGCATCTAAAGGCAAGTAGTGACTGATGAGCGTGGAGGCGTATACAGGATGGAAACGATGGACCGCGTATGCAGAATCGTAGCGCGCGAGCTGGAGTTGGAAGCGGAAGAGATCCGGCCCGATAAGTCAATCATGCGGGACCTGGGAGCCGATTCGCTCGCGATGATGCAGATCGCGATGGCCGTAGAAGAAGAATTCGGAATCGCCGTAGAAGATAACGAGCTCGATTCCCTCGTCACCGTCCGCGCCATCGTGCGCGCAGTCGACGAAAAGCTCAAACGCAGCGGCAGCCTGAGTACGGAATCCGCCGCCTAAAAACGAAAACCCCTCCAGTTCCGGCGGGGTCTTTGATCAACGAATTAGGGACGCATGGTCCGCGTAGACAGCTTCTGAGTGCACACGGCGGCGCGATTCATCCACTTCCCGGTCGATCTCGTCCGCGTCGCAAAGCTTCAATCCGTTTGCAATCGCCCTCTGCCGTATCTGCCATAGCCTTTTGCCGAGAGGAAGAGAGTCCGGGTGGCGGCTGCTCGGCTTCCGGAATCCCTGGCTCTCTTTGCTTCTGCGGCTTAACTCGCGTCGGCATCGCAACTCCTTCGCTTGACGAAGTAGTGTTCCTCAAATAAAGTGTCGGCCCTGCAGAATCAACTCCAGGGCCGACATTACTGAAACGGCCTACTTACAGCATGTAATCAGCGGCCGGAATCTCTATTCTGGTCTTTTTGTCCATCGCTTCGTTGGCGCGGACGGCGGCTACGGTACAGGTTAGGGCTTCTTTCCAGTCGCAGGTGACCGGGGAACCGGTGCGGATGCTGTTGAAGAAGTCTTCCATCTCCAGCACGTAGCTGCTTTTCTTCAGCGCGCCCTCTCCGAACGCCTTGTCTCCTACCTTCACTCCTGGGCCGGCGATCTTCTTGGTGGCTTCCGGATCGAGCTTCAGACCGATCTCGTTGTGCTTGCCCTTCTGAGCGCCGCCGATGGCGACCTTCATCCAGTCTTCCGCTTGAGCGGTTTTCTCACGGAAGTAGGTAGCGCCGGTCTCGTTTTCTTCGGAGACTATGAGCGTGCCGTCCTTGCCCATGAACTGCTCGTAGAATCCGTCGTACGC
>JBKJZI010000023.1:0-4254 GCA_046715155.1 Chthonomonadales bacterium
CGGATATCTCGCGTTGCTTGTCAAAGCGAATGAGAAGGTCTCGAGCGCCGACACCCAATTCATGCTCATGCTCGCCGCCCTCGTGCCTTTCAGCATTCCCGCAAGCATGCTGCGGATCGTCGTGGCGGCCGCGGTCGGCGTCATAGACGTCGTCGATGTCGCATTCAACCAGATTCCGGACTACTTCCGGCGGCGCGCGGAAGTTCAGTTCGCCACCCGGGCAGCCGCCCTGCTAAGCCCCACCCGGCTCACTCAGGCCGAAATGGATTCGCCCTCCATGCTGGGCACCATCCTCGCGGCAGTCGGCGCCCTGGTTGGCCTGCGTTGCGACGCCGCGGACCTCGCGCGTGCCACCCCTGGGAGGCCGCCCATCAAGGAGATCGGCGAGATGATCGCCGCCAAGGGTCACTCTCAGATGATCGAGGCGGTCTGGGACTTCCCGCCGGCTCAGAAGCAGTCGTTCATGGCGGCCGCCGCCGAGGTAACTGCAAAAGCGCGTTCCGCGGGCGAGGCGGCTCTGTCGGTCCCCGAGCGCGAGATCTGGCGCGTCGTCCAGGAGTTGGATGACCCGGCAACCATGGCCAAGTTGGCCGGCAAGAGGGCCGCGCGGGCAACGCTGCTGGAGTTTGATGGGCCCGTGGTACCCAATATGAGCGGAACGTATAAGAAAGTGCCCGACGCCAAACCGGAGCTGCCCAACTTCAAGATCGTGGGCGCGGTCGGCAGAGGCGAATACTGCACGGTATGGGACTACGTGGATCATTTAACCGGCGGCGTGGCCAACAGAGTCCTCAAGATGGTCCGCCAGGCGAGTTCAGAGGACTTCAGCACGGCCGAGGAAGTGCTTGAGCGGATGCTCGACAGCCAGGCCCTTCTCAAGCGCGCGGATATTCCGCATAAGCCGGTTCTTGCCCACAAAATGACTCCGCAGCCTCATTTCCTCCAGGAGCGGATTCCGGCGAACAGCGACAAATTCAGGAGATTCGACCCAGCAGAACTGAAGCCCGGCGAGTTCTCGCACGAATTCCAGGAAGCGGTCCTCGAGCTCTACCAAAAGCTCGGAAGGGCGGGTCTGGTCTGGACCGACGGCAAGCTCGACAACATGTACTTCGAGCTGATCGGTGGGAAGTGGGTCGCCGGAGTCCTCGACACGGATTTCATCGTCGAGTTCGGCAAGCCCATCAAGAATGCGTACAATGCCCGGCGACTCCGAAAGATGGAAGCGTGGCCTGGAACGTACGGAATCCGGAGCGCCGATGCGGATATCGACTATGATCTCGCTAGCCGCTGGACCGATCCCGAAGCCCTGATGGACCCCAAGCGCCTCTACCCCAGTGCCGAGTTCGCCATGATGAAAATGCTCGAATGGAGAGGCTTCATTGAGGTCGGGTATACGAACAATGTGTGGCGCGGAATGTTGGTGGAGGATTTGGAGTTGGTCGATAAATACTTCCGCGGCTTCCGTACCGCAAAGTATGACCTTCCGCGCCGCGCGCAGGCGCCTGCCTTGGAGATTCCGCGCCTTGTGACGCACTTCCTTGGCCTACTCAGCGACTTCCTTCCCGGCACGCGCGCAATCCTGAGACCTCAGCTCAATCCGGTGTGACAACCTCATAATCCACGCAGGCAAGTGGCTTACTCCTCGACTGAGCGGACGCCGGGAAGGCTCTCGATCAGATAAGCGGTCTCATCAACTTCGGCGCCTTGTTCCAGCAGGGCGGTCAGATGCCCGGCCAGCGGCGAACGCGACGAAACGACCTCGAGCACGGATGGTATCCCCTCGATCCGGCCGACCAGCTCGTCTGTCGCCGGTTCGCTCAGAATGATCTTGAGCAATGTGCCGTCCGCCATTAGTACCCGTCCGCCGTCCTCCGCCAGTCGTCAGGGGGTCGCCGGGCGGTGCCGCGTCAGCTCGGCCTTGAAGTCGCCAAGGCTGCGCCAGTAGGTCCGTTGGTCCAGATCGACCTCGGCGACGGCCACATTTCCCCATTGCGTCGCGAGGGCGATGGTGTCGCCTTCGTGATTGTAAGCGGCGGTCTTCATCCAGTTGCTGGAAATGTCTTCGTACGTGCTGCTCACGAGATATACGTGGTTCTCTACCGCGCGCGCTACCGCAAGTTCGGGGTTGCAGCCCCATACAGGCCAGGCGATCACTTCCGCGCCGCGGTTGGTGAGCTCCCGCGCTACTTCGGGGAAAAACCCATCGTAGCAGACCATGAGGCCCAGCTTACCAAACCGGGTCTCGAACACGGGGTATTCATTGCCCGGCTGTAGACCCGCAACCTTTCAGGATTGATAATAGACGATTCCGCGACGTGCGATGTAGGGGCGGTCCTGCGTGACCGCCCTTCCCTCGCATGCGCCAATCATGATTGTGAACTGTTACCTCAATGGGTAACGATTCACATACGGCTGACGTTGGAGTTCCGGCGTCGAGCCGCCGCACTCCAAGAACAGCGAGGGGCTCTATCTACTAGTCGTCAGAAAACGCAGACCTGGGAATTGTCGCCAATCATCATTCGCATCACCCGCGGGCGTCGGTTCTCACGCGTGACTTCGACGTTGCGGCCAATGAGGCTGTCGGCCACGCGGCCCTCGAGGTCTAGAATCCGGCTGTTCTGGAGGAGGATGCTATGTTCGATCTCGCTCTTGCGGACGGTTACTCCGTCCCCGAGCGAGGTATACGGTCCGATAAAAGCATCCTCAATGAGACAGCCTTCCCCGATTACGGCCGGTCCCCGCACTTCGCTGCGGACCAACCGTGAGCCCGCACCGATCCTCACCCTGCCGTGGACCTGAGACGCCTCGTCTATCTCGCCCGCTGATTCCGCCTCGATGGTGTCGAGGATGATCCGGTTGGCCTCCAGCATGTCTTCGAGCTTACCCGTATCCTTCCACCAGCCCGAGATGACGTGCGAGCGCACGTCGAGCCCGTCGTCGATCAGTTTCTGGATCGCGTCGGTAATCTCATACTCCCCACGGGCAGAAGGCTTAAGCGAATCGATTGCCGGAAAAACAGTCGAGTCGAACATGTAAACGCCTACGAGCGCGAGATCACTCCGAGGCTGTTTTGGCTTTTCCTCCAGCCGCACGATGCGGCCTCCGTCCAGTTCAGCGACTCCGAAGTCTTGCGGATTCCGCACGTGCGCCAGAAGGATCTGAGCGTTCGGACGATCGCGCTCGAACTCCCGCACCAGCGCGACGATTCCATCCTTTACCAGGTTGTCGCCGAGGTACATCACGAAGGAGTCTTGCCCGATAAACTCTTGGGCGGTTTTGACTGCGTGGGCTAAACCCAGTGGGGCGGCCTGGGGAATGTACGTAACGCGAACCCCCCATAGTGATCCGTCTCCGACTGCCGCTTCAATCTCGTCGTGCGTATCGCCGACGATGATTCCGATGTCCGCAATTCCGGCGTCCCGGACAGCCTCGATGCCATAGAACAGAATCGGCTTATTGGCCACCGGCACGAGTTGCTTCGCGCTGGTGTGGGTGATGGGGCGAAGGCGGGTCCCGCGCCCGCCGCTGAGTATGAGGCCCTTCACGATAAGTTTACTGCGGACACATCGGGTGCCACGGCGCCGCTCCCGGAATTGGGTAAAGTCGCATGAGGGACACCCCAGAGTACGGCTCGCCACAGGGGTCTTTCATCAATATGTGTTTGCCCATCCACTTCGCGTGCCCGTCGAAAAACGCGGCATTGACTCCCTGTTGGTGCCGCTTCATCGCCAGGACGGGCTCGCCGAAACCAGGTTTGTCGTAGTAGTTCTTGGGCGGCTCGAACCAGGAGTCGTCGAAGCGGTCGCCCTTCTCCGTTACGACGATGATGTCGGCCGGCGTTTCCACGGCAGCGAGCCTAAGGCCTTCCGCAGCCCGATTTGCAACGTAGGAGCGAGGGTTCATCGGTCGACCGGCGAGCCCATCCTCTGTTGCGTGCGGAATCCGGCCGGAATCGCTCGGGCAGACTATCAGCGCGCCCTGGCTCCTGGTGTAGGGCAGAACCTGATTCCACCATCGATTCCCGCGCGTAGCGCCCAGGGGCAGCAGTGGATTCAGCCGGCTCAGGCCGCTGTTATGCCCGAAGAAAAAGCACTGTCCGTCATAGTCTTGAATATACATTTCCAATGCCATGCCGAGCTGGCGCATGTTGGATATACAGGTCGCCTGCCGTGCTTTCTCGCGCGCCTGGGCGAAAACCGGAAACAGGATCGCAGCGAGTACAGCGATTATAGCAATAACAACGAGAAGCTCGAT
>JBKJZI010000024.1:0-19362 GCA_046715155.1 Chthonomonadales bacterium
CACACCCATACACCCACACAGATTCCTTATGCCAGCAGCGCTTCGATCACGTTGCCGTAAACGTCGGTGAGGCGGAAGTCGCGGCCGGCGTAGCGGTAGGTGAGACGAGTGTGGTCGAAGCCGAGGAGTTTTAGCAGCGTTGCGTGCAGGTCGTGGACGTGGACGGGCTTATCCTCCGCCTTGAATCCGAAGTCGTCGGTCGCGCCGTAGACCTGGCCGCCCTTGACTCCCCCGCCGCAGAGCCACATGCTAAAACCGTAATGGTTATGGTCGCGGCCGTTCTGCTTGCCGGCGTTGGCGCCCGGGGTCGGAAGCTCCACGGTAGGAGTGCGGCCGAACTCTCCGCCCCAGATGATCAGCGTGTCGTCCAGCATTCCGCGCTGCTTCAAGTCGGTGATGAACGCGCCGATCGCCTGGTCCGAGTCCTTTGCCAGCTTGCGGTGGTTGATCTCGATGTCGTCGTGGTTGTCCCAGGGCTGGCCAGCGCCGTGGTAAAGCTGGACGAAGCGAACGCCCTTCTCTAAGAGCCGGCGGGCGATGATGGTCTGCCTTGCGTAGACTCCGGGGCCGTACATATCGCGGATTCGCTGAGGCTCCTGGCTCACGTCGAAGGCGTCGGAGGCGTCGATCTGCATCCGATAGGCGAGCTCGAAGGACTGAATCCGCGTCTCCAGGTCGGAATCGTTCTGGCGCCGCTGGAGGTGCTGCTCGTTCAATTTCTTTAGCAGGTCGAGCTGTGCGCGCTGCTCTGCCGGGAGGACGTAACCGTTCTTGATGTGCTCGATGATCTGCGGCAGCTCTTGCTTGGAGGGGTCGATGTACATTCCCTGGAAGACGCCGGGAAGGAATCCGGACTGCCAGTTCTGCGTCTCCTGGATTGGGTAGCCGCCGGGGCACATGGCGATGAATCCGGGGAGGTTCTGGTTCTCGGTCCCCAGTCCGTAGGTCATCCACGAGCCGAAGCTGGGCCGAATCTGCCTCGCCTCGCCGCAGTTCATCAGTAACAGAGACGGCTCGTGGTTCGGCACGTCGGCGTGCATCGAGCGGATGACCGCCATGTCGTCCACATGCTTCGCGACGTTCGGGAAGATCTCGCTGACTTCGATTCCGCTCTGGCCGTACTTCTTGAACTCGAACGGTGATTTGTACGCCGCGCCCGTCTTGCGCTCGGTGGGAAGGTTTGGGGTCGGAAGCGGCTGGCCGTGCCGTTTGGTAAGCTCCGGCTTCGGATCGAACGTATCGACCTGCGAAGGCCCGCCGTTCATAAAGAAGAAGACGACCCGCTTCGCTTTGGGCGTAAAATGCGGCGCCTTTGGCGCCAGCGGACTTCCCGCCGCGGCGGCGGTTTTCTCCGAAGTCAACCCGAGCGAGCCCATGAACCCCAGCAAGCTCAACCCGGCAAACCCATTCCCCATCCGCCCCAACGCTTCCCGGCGTGTCAGAAACAGATCTTCAACCTTCTCACGATGGTCATACAGTGACATGCTTCCCTCCGGGAGTACAGAAACCGGGTTCATTTTATCACACGGCTTGTGGTTTGAGCATCGTGCGGTGCTTCTATTGGACGCAGGTCTATCCACCTCCGCCCGATTCACAATACCTGGACTGCAGTGGCCTTCCCTTATATGAGTCCAGTATGCGTCATGGAACGAGGACGCTCTTGGCGATGGCTAGTGAATCCATGGTCTCAAACGCCTCTTGCCAGCGGTCCAGTGGGAATACTCTGCGGATAGGGTCAACGCTGATTTTGCCCGTTGCTAACAGGCGGAGCACGCGCTCCCAGGTAGCCCAATTGTGGCTAAACGAGCCCTGGAGCCTTGCGGCCTTGGCGACGAGCGGGTCCAGGGAGAATCCGACCTCCTCTTTCCCCCACCCCACCTTCGTTACCTGCCCGGCCGGCCGGACCATCTCGATGCTTTGCTTGAGCGTGGGAGAGATTCCGACGCAATCCACGACTAAATGAGGCCCGAAGCCGTCGCCGTACGAGCGCGCGGAATCCACCGGGTCTTCGTCCTCGACAACCAGAATCCGTGTCGCGCCGAGCTGTCGGGCAGCATCCATCCTGGCGGGATCCTTGCGCGTACCCACCATCCAGAGCTCGGCGGGGTTGTTCAGCTTCGCCATCTGCAGCGCCATCAGCCCGATCGGTCCCGGGCCAATGACGACCACAAAATCGCCAGGCTTGATGTGAGAGAGCTCGAGCACCGCGTTCGCCGCCACGCACCCCGGCTCCGTCATGGCCGCATCTTCCATCTTCACGTTTTCCGGCACATGATGCAGGCAGCGGGACGGAACGCGCACGAAATCCGCCATCGCCCCATCGGTCCCATACCCGAATCCGAGCCGGTGGGGACAGAGGTTGTACATTCCGGTGCGGCAGTAGACGCACCGCTCGCAGATGGAAGCAGCCGTTTCGCTCACCACGCGGTCGCCCTCTTTGAATCCGACCACGTCCACCCCAACTGCCGCAACCTCCCCACCGAACTCATGCCCCAGGATTACCGGATAGTTGACGTTCCAGCCATGCGTCGCATGCCACTGATGCAGGTCGGACCCGCATACCCCAACTCCGCCTACTCGCAGCAGCACGTCGCGCGCCCCGATCTCCGGCGTCATGCGCTCCTGTAGCTCTACCCTGTACGGCTTACGTTCAATGTTGACAATGGCGCGCATGGTTGGTCCTCATTACCGGGCGAGTAAACTCGAGACGACTTACCGCAAAGTCCGCCTCCGCGGACTCGCACTTGAGTCGACGAAGGTCGATTTTGCCGTGTATTGCCGCGAGTTTACTCGCCCGGATTCACAGCCCGCCGTCTTCCAGACCGCATCCAGGGACTGCTTGGCCCAGGTGGCGGGATTACCGAACGGCTCAGGGACGATCGGGCCGTCGTAGCCTATGTCGCGGAGTGCGGTGAGGAAGCCGCGGATGTCGATGACGCCGGTGGCGCCGGGGAGGGCGCGCTGGTTGTCGATGTATTTGTCCATCGGCACGCCGGGCGGTGCGTCGTTCACGTGGACGTAGACAATCTGTTCCGGGCGGAGTTTGCGCAAGTCATCCACGGTGGTACCGGACGTGTGCCAGTGCCAGCAGTCCAACAGAAGCCCTACGTTCGGTCCTATTTCCCGTCCCAGCTCCAGCATCTTGTCCATGGTGTGAATGAAGGGGTACTTCTGGCTCTCGCGCAAGGTCTTAGGACCGATGAATTCCAGGCCGAGTCGGATTCCGTGGGCATGAAGCGTCTCCGCGATCGGCTTGAAGCGCTCCACGTGAAACCTCCAGTTCTCGTCGAACGCGCGTTCGGTCGAGCACGGCATTACCCATGTCGGGCAGCGGTCGTTTCCGATGGCGGCGGCCGCGGCGGCTTCGCGGGGGAGCTTTTCGAGGCCGGCGCGCCACGATGCTTCGTCCTTACGCCATTCCAGGGGCAGTCCGAAACCAGCCGGGCGGATATTCGCGTCGGCGAAAAGCTTGCGAACGTGCTCGACTCCATGCTTGTCGATCAGGTCCGCAACCTCCCCGGCGTTGTACTCGAGACCATCGTATCCGGCCTTCCTAGCCATCTCGATCGCCTCTTGAAGGTTCGCCGGACGAAGTCCCAGCGCGCCGGGACTTAGCGCTTTATACATGGTCTCTCCTGAACGCTCCTATGGAGCGATGATGGTCAACTGAATATGGGTCTGTTTTCCGGAATCGGCCCGTGACACGGACGCGACGACACCTCCCTCCGGACCGCGATGGGCGAAGTTAGCAGAGCGCATTCCGTGCGAATTGTGGCTCTCGACCGCACGAGCAGTACACGCCTCGGGCCCGGAAGAACAATCACTCTCCACCGCGCGGGCATCCGCCCTGTACTTCTGCGAGAATCCGGCTCGCCTGGCGTAGTACTCCCAGACCTGTTCGTAGGGCTTGTTCGATTGGAACAAAGTGTGGTACAGGCCGGATGTATACCCACCGGACACCACTTTTGCCGAGGGAAACTGCCAGCGAGACGCAACGTCCTGAATATTTGCAGGAGACCTGGCGCGAGCCGCGGATGAGGTATCGGCGGGACGACCACACCCACAGATGGCGATGATAACAAGGATGAGCGGAGGGACGCGTTGCATTGCGCGGAATCCGGGCCCGTGTACCAGCCGAGAGCAAGTTCGGCCCCTGCCGTATGAACTCCTGCGGCGACTCAAGACGAAACCGGATAGCTTCTCATCTACATAGCGACCCGGAGAGAGTAATGAATAGCTCGACCACTCTGCTCGGGAAGGTCGATCTATCTGACTTCCGGAATCCGAGCTCGCTGTACCCAGTGCGCAGGGGCGGACTTTAGTCGCCGCTCATCTTCTTCAAATACGATGGCCCGGCTCGACCTCGGAATCAGGAAAATGCCGAAAGGATTGCGTCGCGGCGGATTCGTGCCGGTTTGGTACCATAGGCGGCTGATGCGGATGCGGATCGGGTCGCCGGGCAGGATCTCCCCAAGAATAACGTCCGAATTCGTAGCGCTGCCTGCGAAAACGGCGACCACCATAAAGCGGCTAAAGTCGATCACAGGGTAATGCGGCACGAGATACTCTTGTTTGCGGCCGGTGTGGCGCTCCCAGAGTCTGATCCAGTTCTTTTCGACCGTAACTCGAAGATATTCTGGACGAGCGACTTTGCGATTCGGTCCGGACCAAGAAACCACCGGCCGCTCTAACGATCCCGGGCGTGCCGGGCCAACGGCCTCGCAAAGGGCGCAGACCGCTTTCTTCGGGATCTCGCCCTTCGGAATCTCCACCGGCGCGTCCCGCGCTAGAGCCCAGACAGTGGCCGCCTGTAAAATAGCCGTCGCAAGGACCTTCATAGAACATCCTCCATCGGATAGAAACGGCATCGGAATGCAAGTTCCAACCGGCGGCGCGCCGTTCCGCACAACCTTAGAGACCGCAATACTTTGTTGGCCTGGTTTCGGTTGCCGTTCCGGTATATGCCAAATCCACTATACCGATAATTGCTAGCCGGAACGTTTGAATGCCTGAACACCGCTTGTGCTAAACTACTCCGGTTTCAATCACGATAGGAGATTCCCCGTCCGCATGGCTCAAGAAGTCCGTTCCATCCTCGCTACTGACTGCGGCTCAACAACGACGAAAGCCATCCTCATCGAGAAACAGGGCGACCGCTACCGGCTGAAAGTACGCGGCGAAGCCCCCACTACCGTCGAAGCCCCGTTTGATGACGTGACCGTCGGCGTCGTCAATGCCGTAAGCGAGGTCGAAGAGCTGTCCGGCAAAACCCTACTCGGCGATGACGGCCGCGTTATCCGCTATCTGCTCGAAAAGGACGGCCAGCTAACCGACGACCCATCGACCCAACGACCCGACGACCCAAAAATCGGCGTCGACCTTTACCTTTCTACCTCCAGCGCGGGCGGCGGGCTTCAGATGACGGTCGCGGGAGTGGTGAAAGCGATGAGCGCGGAATCCGCCCAGCGCGCGGCCCTGGGAGCGGGCGCCATTGTGATGGACACCATCGCCGTAGACGACGGCCGCAAGGAGTACCAGAAGGTCGAGCGAATTCGGCAGCTCCGTCCAGACATGATTCTTATGTCGGGCGGCACCGACGGCGGCACGACCACCCACCTGGTGGAGCTTGCCGAGATGCTGGTCGCCGCCGATCCCAAGCCTCGCCTCGGAATCGGGCTCAACCTGCCGGTCATCTATGCCGGCAATAAGGACGCCTATCCCGCGGTGAAAGAGCTGCTGGACAGCCGCGTGGCGCTGCGCCATGTCGACAATCTCCGCCCGACCATGGAGCGCGAGAACTTGCTCCCCGCGCGAGAAGCCATTCACGAGCTCTTCCTGGAGCACGTAATGCAGCAGGCGCCTGGTTACAGCAAGCTGTCGAGCTGGACCAGTACGGGAATTATGTCCACGCCAAACGCGGTGGGCAAGATCATGCAGACCATCGCCGCGCAGAGGAACATCACCGTCCTCGGCGTAGACATCGGCGGCGCCACAACCGACGTCTTCTCCGTGTTCAAGAACGAGCAGGGTGAGGCCATCTTCAACCGAACCGTGTCCGCCAACCTCGGGATGAGCTACTCCATCTGCAACGTCCTCACCGAGGCGAAGGTGGAGAACATCAAACGGTGGATTCCGTTCGAGGTCTCGGACGCCGACCTGCGGAATCAGCTCCGGAATAAGATGATCCGCCCCACGACCATCCCGCAGCGGCTCGAGGACCTTCTCATCGAGCAAGCCGTTGCGCGCGAAGCGCTCCGCCTCGCGTTCATTCACCACAAGAGTCTCGCCAGAGGGCTGGAGGGCGGAGCGGGTCGCGGCGGCGGGCTTGATGTGTTTAGAGAGGAGAAGCTGTCCGGAAGGACGCTCGTAAACATGATGGCGCTGGACATGATCGTCGGCAGTGGCGGAGTACTTTCCCACGCGCCGCGTCGCGCCCAGTCGGCCTTGATGATGATGGACGCCTACCAGCCGGAGGGGGTCACGCTCCTCACGGTCGATTCGATCTTCATGATGCCCCAGCTCGGAATCCTCTCGACCGTCCATCCGGAGGCGGCCACCCAGGTCTTCGAATCCGATTGCCTCGTCTACCTTGGCACATGCATCGCACCGGTAGGGACGGCAAAAGAGGGCGAACCCTGCGTCACGGTGACAATTGGCGCTAAGACGGAATCAGTTAATGCGGGCCAGCTCAAGGTGATTCCGCTAGGATTCAAGGAAGGGGCCGGAACCGAAGGAACGGCAGCGATGGATGCGAGCGGCGCGGCCCCGCCTTCTAACGAGCCCGAACGCCTGGAAGCGACCATCCAGCCCGCCCGGAATTTCGACGTCGGCGCAGGCAAGGGAAAAGCTCGCACGGTCACGATCACCGGGGGAGTGGTCGGCGTTGTCATCGACGCGCGCGGTCGCCCACTCAACCTCCCCACCGACGACGCCACCCGCACCCGCAAGCTCACCGAATGGTTCAACGCCATCGGAATTCCAGCCGGAAAGTGATCAAGTCATCAAGTTGTCAAGTACCGACGACTCCTGATTACTAGATCACTCGATAATTACTGACCTATGCGTTCCTCACTTCTCTCCATCCTCCGCTGCCCGCTGGACTATTCGGGCGACATGTCGGTCACGGTGGCGGAATCCGCGGAAGGGCAGGCGGTTTTTGGAACGCTAAAGTGCCCAGACTGTGGAACGCGATATCCTATTGAGCACGGAATCCCACGGCTGCTGCCGCGCGAACTGGCATCCGATACGTCCGAAGAGTCCGACGCGTCAGATCGAATTTGGCCCGACACAGAGGCTCAAAGCAAACGCATGGAGATGAAGGCTCGTGACGAACAGGCGGACGACTATGACCGCATGTGGTGGCTCAATCTCTTCTCCATGGTCGAGGTTCCGGCCATGCTCATGAACCTCTCTTTGCGGCCCTCCGATACACTTTTGGAGGCGGGATGCGGGACCGGTCGGATGACCAGGCAGTTCGCGGGGCGCTGCGATTCGCTGATTGCGATGGACTACTCATGGGAATCGTTGTTGGCATGTAAGCGGAAGCTCGATTCATCCGGCATCTCCAACGTTGATCTCGTGCAGGCCGATATCTGTCGACTCCCCTTCAGATCGGGTTCTTTCGACCGTGTAGTCAGCTGCCAGGTCTTGGAGCATGTCCCGACGCCGGAGAGTCGTTCCTCGGCGGTTGAAGAGCTGGCGAGAGTTGCCAAACGCGGCGGGAACGTAGCGCTGTCGGCTTACCAGTATTCAGTCTTGATGCGACTGTTCGGCGAGAAGGAGGGCCAGCATGGAGGCGGTATCTATTTTTACCGCTTCACACGTGATGAGCTTCGCCACCTTCTCTCTCGCCACTTGAAGGTCGAATCCATTACCGGAGCGCTAGTCTATCACTACATCGCGCGATGCCGGAAAGGAGAAGTCTAAAGTGGATCAGCCTCAGGTTCAGGTAAAGAAGGCCACACTCCGGCTCGGCAGCCGCGAGCGCTTCCGCCTACAGGCCGTTCTCGTTGTCGCCATCTGCATCATGCTCTGGGTCATCGTCTTCCGACCGTGGCTAAACAGTCTGATCGAAAACCGCGAATTCCAGAACTGCCAGGTCAACGAACACAAGATCGCCCGCGCTCTAACAATGTACCACGGCGACTGGGATGACTCTTATCCACCCGGAGGCAATTGGACCACGGCAATCCTCGGCAACATGGCGGCCACCTCGGGCACCGGATTTGACCTTGAGAAATACCTCAAATGCCCGTTGGACAAAACCGGCAGCGCTTCCAGCTACGCTTATAACGATCTTCTCGCCGGAATCAATCCGAACATTGCTTACGACGATCCGGAAAAAGAAGCCCAACGCAAGAATGTCCGGAATCCGCGGCGATTTCCCCTCATCATCGAGAAGCACTGCAGCGCGCTCAATGCGCACTTGACGCTTAAGAACTGGAACGACGTGATCCGCGAAATGAACTTCCCCCATACTCTCCCAGAGCCGACGGGTATCCTGATAACTGGCGAGGGAACAGCCAGCCGCCGCACGCGTACTGAGGTAAAAGCGCAGGCGGGCAAGAGGTTCTAGTGTCGAGTGTTGAGTGTTTAGCCCAATACTTAACAGTCAACACTTAACACTCAACACTTCTCCTTGGAGGTCTCGTTTGGGAACCGCCTATACGCCCGGGCTCAAGGTCAGCGCCCGAACAACCATCGAGAAAGTCCGCCGCCTTCCTCTCAAGGGAGACGTGCTCGTAAAAGAGGGCGACCGAGTCGACCACGACACGGTGGTGGCCAGGACCGAGCTGCCGGGAATGATGCAGACGGTAAAACTGGCCGAGTTGATGGGCGTGGAGCCGCCGGACGTGAAGCCTGCGCTGCTGGTCCACGTGGGAGACAAGATCGAGAAGGATACAATCGTCGCCCAGGCCAAGGGGCTTTTGGGGTTCTTTAAGAGTGAGTACAGGGCCAATTGCGCCGGGACGCTGGAGTTGATTTCCGAGCATACCGGCCACCTCGGAATCCGGCTGGCGCCCACACCCGTCGAGCGCGACGCCTATGTTGAAGGCGTGGTCAAACAGGTGATCCCCGGCGAAGGGGTGGTCGTCGAATGCGATGGCGCCTTCATCCAGGGCATCTTCGGAGTGGGCGGCGAGCGACAGGGTCAGGTGGCCATCGTGTCCGCTAGTCCGAGCGACCCGCTTACGGACGCGTCACTATCTGAAGCGCATAAGGGAAAGATCGTGGTCGGCGGCTCGAACGTATCGGGCGCTGCGCTCCGTAAGGCGTCCCAGCTCGGCGTAGTCGGAATCGTGGTGGGCGGCGTAATCGACCGAGAGTTGATCGACTACCTGCGCGCTGCCCTGAACGACCCGGCGTTCGACATCGGCGTCGCCATCACCGGCCAGGAGCCGATTCCGTTCACCCTGGTCGTGACCGAAGGTTTCGGCACCATCCCGATGGCCGCGCGCACGTTCGAGCTGCTGAAGAGCCTGGAGGGCAAACACGCCGCCATCAACGGCGCCACCCAGATCCGCGCCGGGGTTATCCGCCCCGAAGTGATCGTCCCCCTACCCGGCGCCTCGCCAATCCAAACGGAATCCGCGGAAGACGCCGGCGAACTAATCATCGGCACTCCTATCAGAGTAATCCGTGAACCCTACTTCGGCGCCCTCGGCAACGTAACCGCCCTCCCCCCCGAGCTAGTAAAAGTAGAATCCGAAACCTGGGTCCGCGTCCTGGAAGCAAAACTCCAGGACGGACGCCAGGTCACCGTCCCCCGCGCTAACGTCGAGATCATCCAGGGCTGAAGTTACGGTTTCTTTGTGCAATGGGCCTGGGTCATGGATTCGGTTCGAGCCGCCAGTTGATTTCTACAAGCCCGCGGCCTTGAATCTGGACTTCGCTGCCGTTTCGGACGAAGGCGAGAGCGCTGGTGCGGAGTCGCGATCCTTCGGCAATCCCTTCATAGCGATACCGTCCACGGGGGATAAACATCATCGCGGGAACGGCATTCTGGGCGACCGTAAAGTCGAAACGCGCCCGCTTGCCGGCTTCCGTGATCGAGTTTCCGGCTGCATCCTCTATTTGGACCAGGGTGAATCCAGCATTCGCGGAATCACCTGCCAGCGACCATTTGACCAGGGCGAGGTCACGGGATATGAGGTCGCTCGCCTTCCCCCAATCTCCGCCGGTGACCGAATTGTCAAGGTGAATCTTCTGCGTAGTTCGCTTCGCCCCGGTTGCGCGCGAAAGGTCAACGGAGACGACTCCTCCGAATCCTGCGGAAGTTCGCCGGTCTTCTTCGAAAGTGTGAAGCCCAGCCGCGAGTGTGAAAACGGAGAATCGCAGGCTCGGTCCCAAGAACAGCGATTTCTCCCCTCCAGGATCGATTCCGAATAGGATTCCCGGTGTAAAGCTGCCGCTGGTTCCGAACTCCCGATTCACCCCGATTACCTGGCCAAGCTTCCCCTGCCCTACGAGGCCACCGGCGATGATGCTGGCGTCGGCCGTGCCGCCGAGAAGGCCGTTGCTGACGATCGCGCCTAGCTCCGCGCCTCCCCCGATAAACCGCAAGGTGGTTTCGAGCTGGCTTTCGGCGTTTTCTTCTTTCAATCGCTTCAGCTCTGCTTCGCGCGCGGGGTCCAGTTTCACTTTGAGACTTCCGGGCAGGCTGCGAAGATTGGGCTCGAGGACGCCGATTGTTGCATCGCTTCGCCGGATGTCGATTCCGACGTCGAGCTTTGCCTCTGATTCGGACGTGTTCGGAAATGTCAATTCGAATCGGCGAATGATTGCCTTGGCGGTGAAACGATAGTAGTAGACCGAGCCGGCTTTCGCCGCGAATTTGTATATTTGGATGACCCAGGAGATGTCGCTGCCGTCGGACGTGATGGGCAATTGCCTTTGCGGGGTCGCTCCGATGACATCGATGGCGTACGCGATACCCTTGCTTGCGAGCAGGCCGGTTAACTGATAGTGGTCTCGCAGCAAACCGAAGTACTGGGATGCCGTCACCGCGGCGGGCGGGTTCAGAAGCTGGCGTCCGGCGCCTGCCTCACTAACCCATAGATTCTGAAACCGAGTATTGGAGTCATCGAGGGAATATGTGGCGAGATTGGAAGAAGACAATGCCTCCTGCACATACTGCCGATCTCCGGACGGGATGTTCACAATCCAACTGGCGGGGTCGCCCAGTCGATTGTTTTCGATGCGTATAGTCTTCGGTCTGACGCCCTGGGCTCTCGCTTCCTGCTGCAGCCCTGATTCCAGGGGGAGCAGCTCCCATTCAAGGTCGATCTGTGCACGCCGCGCATTGTTTACGTAATCGATGACTCCGTTGGCGACGGCCAGACGCACCGCATTGATATCCGTTTCCCTCGTGAGTGTCGGGCTCTTTTGCCCGGAGGCGGGGCTCAGCGACAGAGCAATCCACAAGAAACCGCCCAATATAACGGTGAGACATAGTCTTCGTCGTGGCATCGGACGGCGGTCCTTCCTTCGGAATCAGAACAGGTGCGCCGGGTATACAAGGGCGTGACACTTCCCGTCCGGCTGGTTCTGTGTGGCGATAAGCATGCCCAGGAGCACCTTGGGCTGGGCAACGCAAACCCGCATGCCGTGCGCAGCGGATAGAAGATTCTGGCCGAAGTCCACCCGATAGGCCAGCACTCGATGACCGAGGTCAGGATACATCCTGATGGCCGCCAGCCCGGCGACAGCGCCCGTGACCCCGGTCGGTACGGACTGAAGCTGGTCGTTGATGATCTCCAGCCTCACCACGTCATGTTCTCTTACGTTGGGGTCCGGCGCGGACGCGGGAGGAATTCCGGAGATATCGGCGCCTGCCGCCGGCTGGACCATTGTGTATGGGCGCACCGCGCCAATATCGGCCGCGGGCCAGTCATAGGCAGCCACGGTACCAACGCTTCCTCCCCCTGTGTCCACTACGGGCGCGCCATTGAAGTGACCAGGATTCGCGGGGAAGTTGGGAGACTCGGTGTTTCCGGTCTCAACCATTATGCAGAGGTCGAGCGGCAGCACCAATCGCCCTTCGTGCCTGCCGAAAAGCTCGCGCAGCGGGCTGATTGATCCCTGCCATTGGTCGCGTCTAAGCTGCATACAGGCGCCCTCCGATGAATCCCAGGCTGCAGACGCAATTAGGATACGCCTGAGCGGGCGGTCAATGCAAGCATTGCATTGACCCATGCAAAGAATGGCGGGCCGGATTCTGGGAAACCCGGCCCGCGCGGAATCGATCAGAGGTTGGCTATTTGCCGGTTATCTCCTTGAGCTCGGATTCGGTGAGCTTTTCCTTGCCTTCCTTGCCGATTTGGATGGCTGCTTTGCCGACGTCGATAAGAACCTCGTCGCCTACCGAGGCGTAGCGGGTCAGGTTCGGCAGCCAGTCGATCAACTGGAAGTGGGCGTCGCTCAGGGCTTTGACCTGAATGACCTTTCGCCCCGCTTTGTAGTTATTGTCGAACCAAACGGCGCCTCGCTTGAAGAAGGTGCGTCCGGCCACGTTCTGGACCCGGGCAGTCGCCTGGACCTGCTTGTATCCCGGCTCGTTGGCGTTGACTGCGAATCCGCCTAGGGCATTAATGTCGGCCTTGTTGTAGTCGAGGGCCAGGTTCTTGCGCGCCTCCGTACCGGCTCCCGGACGATCACCGACAGCACGTCCCGTGCCCCTGCCTGAGCCCTGGCCGATTAGACCACCGCCGAGAGCTCCTGGCTTGCTGGCCCTCCCATTTCCCGCGCTCTGCCCGGCTGCCGGCGCGCGTTCCGCCGCCTGGTAGCCCTTCGTGTTGAGCGATCGAAGAGTCTCAGCCTCCCCGGATACCTCGCGGTTGCGGGAGAGGGCGAAGAGCTCCTTCTTGGCCTCATCCACTCCGCGAAGCTGCACTGCGGAGTCCATCTGATAGGAGACTATGCGCTCACCGAGTTCCTGGCGGGTTATACCCTGGTCCTGTCGCTCGTCGGCAAGGTAGGCGGTGTAAGGGGTGATGATTCCGTACTCTTTGGAAAGGCGGATGATCTCGTCGACTACCTCCTGGTTAGAGCTCAGGCGGACCTGATCCAGCAGATAGCCAATCTTCCGCGTGGCCCAGATTCTCGGCACCAGTCCGCTGTGGGATGCGCCGCCGTCGAACGCGCCGGGCAGGCGAAAGGTCTGAGGCTTGTCCTGGGCGTAGCCGGTCAGGCGGACGCCGCCCTTCGGATCCCCGCGGAACCGGCCGGTTATGACCGCCTGCGTGCCTTTGAAGAGGTCGGGAAGGGTTTTCGGATAAAGGTCGTAAACCTCCGCGTTCTCGAACTCCAGCTTCAGGCCGGTCAGGATGGGCGACGTGACCTTCGAGAAGAAGGCGGAGACGAGGGCCTCGATACTCTCGTTGGGCCGCACGTAATCCGCGTCGCCCCGATTCTCGGCCGACAGCCGGTCAAGGAACGGAACGTTGACGTCGTAGCCGACGCCGAATGCGAAGATACGCGCCTTCAGGTCGGCCGCGCCGATGTTCGCCGTGGAGGCGACCCGGCTGGTGCCGTTGAGCTTGCGGACGTTTGCAAGGATATTCTCGACGTTGGTCTCGCCTACGGTCGGGAGCCCATCGGTGAGGAAGACCATCATCTTCTGGCTGCCTTCGGCATCACGCAGTAGGGTCAGAGCGGAACTGAGGGCTTCGTTGATATTGGTGCCGCCGGTGGCGTCCACGTCGCTTACGAATTTGTGGGCTTTCTTGATGTTCTCCAGCGAGGCCGGAATCAGCCCTCGGGAGAGGGAATCGGCGCCCTCGTTGAAGGTGATGACCGTGAACCGGTCCTGGCCGTTGAGGTTGTCCAGGCAGAAGTGGAGGGCGTTCTTGGCCTGCTCCATCTTGCCGTTGGGCTGCATGGAGCCCGTGCGGTCCAGGACGAAGACGATCTGCTTGGGGAGAATCCGGTCCTTGGCGATGCTGTAGCGCGGGGAGGCGATGAGCATGAAGTAGCCGTCGCGCGCCGGGGGCTGATTCAGCAGCAGCGTCATCCCCACGTCGTCGCCGTTGGTGGCGTAGTAGAGCGTGAAATCGCGGTCCGGGAACTCGCCCCGGCTCTCCCAGCTCGCGGTGGCGTGATTGTCGTCCTGGCGTCTGATCGAGACGTCGTGGCTGGGCGAATAGACCGTTTTGAGAGGCGCGGTGGTCTTCAAGCGCACGTTGACGGACGAGACCTGCGCAGGGCGGGAGGCGAAGCGGCCCGTGGAGAGCGAATAGCTGTACTTTCGCGCGCCGCCTTCTAGCTTCAGTACCTCGGCGTAGCGGATGGTGAGCGTGCGCTCGCCGCGCGCCGGAATCGGGAAGACGGATGAGCGGAACATGCCGCGGCCGACATACTCCAGCAGCGCGGGGTCCTGGCGGCGGCGGACGATGGACTCGTAGATGCGGCGGGCCTCGTCCTTCGTCATCAGCTTGCCTTCAAGCACTTTATCGCCGGCCTTCAGCGTAAAAGAGGTGACGCTCGCGCCTTCCGGCAGCGGGAAGAGGTAGGTGCCCTCCTGCTCGCGATCGGTGTTATTGACGAAGGTCTGTTCGACCGCGGTCTCGCACACGCCATCCGTGATATAGGCGGAGACCTTGACGTCGCGGACCCAGAACGGCATCCCGCGCACGTCCGGCCGCTCGGGAATGATGATTCCCTGCCCGAACGCCGGTGCGGCCAGCAGTGAGATTAGAACGAGTGGAAGGAACCGAAGTGGCTTGATCATAGTGGGTTCTCCGAATTGTCGCTTGTGTGGGTGTATGGGTGTATGGTTGAAACAACCGATTACGAGTACGAGGACGATTACGATTATGAAATCACCCACACACCCAAACACCCATACATTACTTCATCCTTCTCATAACGTTGCGGCGGGCCGCCGAAAGGTTCACTTGCGGTCGAATTCCGTTGAAAGTAAATTGGCGGCGCCGTGGCGTCGGGTGAGAGACGCCGCGGTGCCGCCAACTGAACGGGGAGACTGTTCACTCGGTTAGACGGACGGGCCGCCGGTTGCGTTACTGGTTGTTGTCTCGCGCAAAGGCGCAAAAGCGCAAATAAAGGAGCGAAGAGCTTATCCACAGATTCACAGATTTGCGCAGATTCCGGATTTGGACGGATGCGGGTGACAATTGACGAATTCTCCTGATTGCGCCCGCATTTGACGGCCCCCGCCCCATTCGCTAAAATGGCCTTACCGCCGCAATTTCCGCCCTCAACACTGTTGGTAGAGCATGCGGATTCCGCGGACAACTAGCGTCGAACGATTGGACGAAATCTATAACGCAGTTCGGATTCTGATGTCCAATGACGCATAAAACTAAAGTGTATGGCAAGAGAACAAGGGACTTAACATGCTCAAATACATAGAGCTCAAGAGCGGATTCAATGACAACGGTCCGGCGTGGCTTGGGAAAGTAACGCAATCGAAATCGGGAAAATCCATCTACTTCAACGGTAAGTGTTTCAAGAAACATGCCGGAGGGATTTCGGGAAACCATTTGGACGTCGAGACAGGTGAAGAGTATTGGATCTCTGGTATCAAGAAAAACGGTAAGGACCGGCACTGGGCAGGCTCAGGCAAGATTACAATCGAAGCGGCTGTGGTCGACGATTCTTGCAAGCAACGGGAGCTTCCGGGTTAGACCAAAGGCGGTTGGTCGTTTCTCATTCAATCAAGGAGACAGATCCCGCGAAGTTCTATGAGCTCGAGAACAAGAAAGTGTCGGTCTAATACAGTCCGCGTATGTGCTTGCCTCAATCAAATCTATTCCCGCGTACAAAAGAAAATCCGCGGAATCCGAGCGGGCCGACAGCGGTAAAGAGCGCAGATTGTGCTCGACCGCACATATCGGTACAAGGACAATTTCGGCTGCCTGAACATTTGCCGATGAGTGCAGCGCACATCCTGACAAAAAGACTGACGCTGGTTCTACAGACACTTGAGGAAGGCCGCGCGGAGGTCGAGGCGATGACTCCGGCCGAGAAGGCGGAATTGTCCGCCGACTGGCTTGCACGCCTTCGCGCCCTGACCTCGGCAGATCCATGGACGCTTGGCTTCTCACTGGTGCATCGGGACAGCGACATGGTCGTCGGGTCGGCCGGCTTCAAGGGTCCTCCGGATGCGGAGAGAGTGGTCGAGATCGCTTACGGCATAAACGCCGATCACCAGGGAAAGGGATACGCGACGGAAGCTGCACAGGCCCTGACCGCCTACGCCTTTAGCAGCGGCAAGGTTAGCACGGTCCGGGCACATACGCTCTCGGAATCGAACGCCTCGTCACGGGTCCTGGCTAAGTGCGGTTTCCAGCGCATTGGCGAGGTGATGGACCCCGAAGACGGGTTGGTGTGGAGATGGGAGAAGGATATTCAAGCGGCGGACGAACCCGGCGCCCAGGAATGACCCGCGTGTGTCGTTGTCGCATCTGTGTGGAGTTTCCTAATACATCGCCTCCAAATCCACTCGATTCCGAAGCACTTCGCCATTGAGGTATCGGTGGAGGTTGGCTATAAAGAGGTCGGTTACTCGGCGGCTGTTTTGCGGGCTGCTTCCGCTGGTGTGTTGGGTGAGGAGGACGTTGGGGAACTTCCAGAGCGGGTCGTCCGGGGGGAGGGGTTCCGGATCGGTTACGTCGAGGCCGGCGCCCGCGATCCAACCTTTCTGAAGCGCGCGGATGAGGGCGTCTCGATCAATGGATTTGCCGCGGCCGGCGTTGTAGAGGTAAGCGGTAGGCTTCATGGCGCGGAGGTGGGGCTCGGTGATATAGCCCGTGGTTTCCGCGGTTAAAGGGAGGCAGAGGGCTACATGATCGGCGCGTGGCAGCGCCTCAAGCAGGAGATTCGGCGGAATCAGTTCGTCTACGCCTTCCGGAGGGTCCAGATTCCGGCGGCGGATTCCGAGGACATGCATCCCTAGTCCCTTAGCCTTGCTGGCGAGGGTCGCTCCCAGGTCGCCGAGTCCTAAGATTAGCACCGTCTGGCCCTCCAATTCGAACTTCTGCTCCCGGGCGGAATCGTCCACCCACTCGCGGCGGGTCTGGGCTGGAATCAGGACGTGCAGGCCGGTGGCGAAGGCGAGCATCAAGGCGAGGAAGTTCTCGGCGATGGGGACGCCGTGCGCGCCGCTGCTATTGGTAACGGTGATTCCGCGCTCCGCGAGCTCTTCAAACGGCAGTGAGTTGACACCTGCAGAGCGGGTTTGAATCCAGCGAAGAGAATCGGCGCGCTCAAGGAGCTCGGGGGTGACAGAACTGCCCAACATCACCTCGCAGTTGGGGACGGATTCCGCTGCTTCCACTTTGCCGTCAGCGTCGACCAGCTCTACGCCGGGAAATGCCTCGGTAAGGCGTTGGCGGTCCACGGAATCCAACTCGGTCGCGATCAGGACGCGCAATGCTGTTTTGTCGCTCCTTTGCTGACGGCCTTGGTAGTGGCGCCTTCCAGCAACGGCGGGGAGATAAAGGACTGGGCAATCGGAATGTTGGCGATCAGGGCGCCGTTCGCGCCCTCAGATTCCGCATTCGCTATTTGTTCGTCAATCTCGCCCTCCTTGATATCCCATCCCGGCAGCACAACTATGAGGTCAGTTTCGGGAGCTAGAATACGAAACTGTTGTACGGCGTCGAGGATGGATGCAGCGGAATCTGGTCGGAGGACGATGCGCGGTTGGCGTTCCAGCGCTTTAGCGAGGGCGCGGAAGTTAGAATCCGTCATTTCGGGCCCTATATTCAGCACTGGAATGAGAATGTATCCGGGGAGGAGCTGCTGCGCTGTCCGGCTCAATTCGGCTGTGATGAGTTCGGGGCTTTCCTCGGGCGGTGCATTCTCGCCGGCGGGAAGGCCCTGGTTCCGATGTAGGAAGTAGCCATCCAAGTTCGGATACGCCTCCACGACCCGCCTCACCTCTCCGGCCGCGGAATCGTCGCGGCTGACTTCAATCCAGCCGTAGATGGCGAGCCCGAGCTTGACTGCTTCGTCGACCGCGGATTGGATGGCCATTCGCGTGCGCGTCAACGGAACGCACACGCCGGTTGCGCCGGAATCTATGAGTGGCTGCAAGCTCTCACGCCGGCAGTCTAGATCCGAAATGATATGAACGCAGAATCGGCCCACGGAATCCGGTTCTGTGGACAGAGCGGAAATCCTCTGATTCGGACCTTAACGAGACAAAAAGAGAGGGCGGCCCGCGTGGCCGCCCCCTGACTTACTATCAGCATCCATGTCTATTGAACTACGGCGCCCTCGAAGTCGGAGTGTTCCGTGATTGCTTTTGCTAGCTCTTCGGGGTTTGTCTTCGCCGGGTCGTACTTGACCACTACCTGCTGCTTGTTTACGTCTGCGCTTACCATCTCTTTAAATCCGTCGACCTTGACCAAGGCCGCTTCCGCTTTGGGCGGTCATCCGTTGGGTCAGGTCATTCCGACGGCTTTCAGGGTGATGGTCTCTATCTTGGCGCCTTTGGCCGAATCCGGCGCGCTCCTCGCCGCCGGGCTCGCCGGGCTCACGCCGGTGGATTCTTCCTTAGGCGCACAGCCTAACGCTGTCACACCGATAAGGAGAGTGAGCGCCGCGCCGGACAATCCTTGCACACGATTCATAGCCCCTCCCGATTTAAATAAGTCATGCGGACGATCGAATCTATCCGCTCAACAGACCATACAACTCAGCCTGTCGTTTCGTTCCTTAATGTACCCGCAAGTTCCGCGTACGAGCAGAGAATTGAGAGGATTGGGCCTCGATCGCAAGTGCACGGAGTGCCGTGAGTCGCGCTTAGGCCAATCAGGCCGGGCGTGAGCCGATTCAGGCAGAAGGCTCCGTGATCGCGATGCGGATGAAGCGCTCTATCATCGGGGTCACTTGCTCCGGCACTTCTAGCTGGTGAAAGTGTCCAGCTCCGACTGTCATACCGATGTTGATGTCTGGCTTGAGCGCAAGCAGGCGTGCCGGGGTGTTGCTGCCGCCGGGATTCGTGCGTAACACGAGAAGCGGTGTGCGGCACTTGGATAGCGCGGCCACGCCATTCCAGTCAATGACGCCGCGAATCACATTTGCCGCCACGCTGAGAGGGACGGAGCACATCGTATCTACAATCCGGCGCTTTCGCTCGGCATCATCCGTGGCCAGGAATAGGCCTTCGATATAGGCGCGCCGGTCGGTTTCGCCGTCCACACCCTGCAATTGCGCCAGGAAATACTCAAAGCGTTTGATCGTCTCGGGCAGAGGATCGATGGGTCCCGGGTCTACTGCAACGATGGCGGCGGGCAGTGAAGGGTATCGGGCAGCGAGGTCGATTCCGATCATGCCTCCCAAACTGTGGCCCACGATGATCGGCTTCGAGATTGTGAGCTCACCGCAGAGCCAGGC
>JBKJZI010000025.1:0-6257 GCA_046715155.1 Chthonomonadales bacterium
AGCATGAGCTCATCGATGGTTCGAACTTTAAACGTGATCACACGCATGACCGCGCCGATGTGGCCCTGCTGCCGGAAGATATTAACGCGGAATCGCGATAGGCCGGGCACCTGGTAGGACATATCCAGTTCCATGTTCTGCTCGAAGCGCGCCTGGCGCTCAGGGGTCATAATGGGATAGAGCAGATCATACATGTCCCGATCGGTAAGCAGCTCGAATCCGTCGAGTCGCCGAAGCTCGCCGTGAATTCGCATTACGGGCGGCTCTCCCACCCGCAGATGCAGGTCGGAAGCCTCCTGCTTGACGAGCATATGCAGAAGATCGTCTATGTGGAGCATAAGTTGGCGTTGAGTGTTGAGTGTTAAGCGTTGAGTGTTAAGCGTTGAGCGTTAAGCGTTGGGCGTTAAGCGTTGAGCGTTAAGTGTTGAGCGTTAAGTGTTGAGCGTTGAGCGTTAAGCGTTGAGCGTTGAGCGCTAAGCGTTGAGCGTTGAGCGTTAAGCGTTGGGCGTTAGGCGTTGAGCGTTAGGCTAGGCTTCAGAATCAGGCTGATAATACCCAATGCCCAATGCTCAAAGTCCAATGCCCGTTTTTATCTGCGGAGCATCTGGCGAAGTTCGGTGAAGTTTCCGGCGTTGGCCATTGCTTCTTCCGGAGTGATCACTCCTGCGCGAACATACTTGACCAGGCACTGGTTCATTGTCTGCATGCCCCAGTAGGTCTCCTGCCCGGCCTGGCGGACCTGGCTGTAGATGTCTTCCGACTTCCCTTCCTCCAGGAGCTTGGCGATCGTAGGCGTGACCACCATCACCTCGATGGCGGCGACACGGCCTTTCGCGTCGGCCCGCGGCAGAAGTTTTTGAGAAACTACTCCGCGCAGTGACACAGCCAGGCGCAGCCAGAGCATCGGGCGCTCGTGGGGAGCAAACATATTCGAAAGTCGGTCAAGGGTTTCCGCGGCGCTGGAGGTGTGGACCGTAGCGAACACGAGGTGGCCGGTCTCCGCGGCCTGTAGCGCAACGTTCATGGTCTCGATATCGCGCATCTCGCCGATGAGAATAACGTCCGGCGCCTGCCGGAGAACCCGCTTCAGCGCCTCCTGAAACGACTCAGTGTCGATGCCGATCTCACGCTGGCTCAGAATCGCGTTCTTGTCTGCGTGTACGTACTCAACCGGGTCTTCGATTGACACGACGTGAACCCGGCGGTTCGTGTTGATGAGGTCGATCATAGCCGCGAGGGTCGTGGATTTTCCACACCCGGTCGGGCCTGTCACCAGAACGAGGCCGTTGCGGCTCTTCGTGAACTCAGCCAGCGTCGGAGGCATTCCGAGCTGCTCCAGCGTCATGATCTCCAGCGGAATGAGGCGGTTGACCATGGCGACCGTGCCGCGCTGCATGTAGATACTGGTCCTGATGCGTGAGACCTCTTCCAGTGTGAAGGCGAGGTCCATTTCCATGTGGCGCTCAAACTCCTCGATCTGGCGACCGGTCATCTTGCCATAGGCCATTCGCCGCGAGTCCTTGGGGGTGAGCACCGGATGTTCCGTATCGCGAACGCGGCCGTGAACACGCATGGCGGGTTTCGCGTTGGCGCGGATAAACAGGTCGGAGGCGCGCAGATCGGCGGCTTCACGAAGCAGGTCGTCAAGTTCAAGCACCTGGGTTATCCTTTCCTTGAACCGGGAGTTCGCCCGGTGCGTGTTAAGGTCTTGAGGGGCGCCGGAAATGCGACCGCACGGCTCGGCGCGACCGCAGATGGGTCACCAGCAACAAGCTAAAGAATACCGCCAGACCGGAAGCCGCCGAAACGAATAGGATGAATGCCATCGACCCGCTTCGCGAGCCCTTCGGTTCCACCTGTGGAATGTTGACCTGCGTCGGCGCCGCAGGTGGGATCAACGGCAGTGTCGGAATCGGACCGGCGCTCTTGTCTATCCTGATCATATACCGATAGGGCCCACCCGGTTTGATAAGCTCGACCGTCACCGGCGCACTCTGAAAGCTCTGCAGCCCGGCGTACGCAGGGTCGGCATTCTCGATGAACATGATCTCCAGCTTTGAGAAGTCGGCAAAAGATTCTACAAACGGCTGGAGCCGGAATCCGCCATCCTTTTTGAACGACGACCCCGAAAGCGTGGAAGAGGCCCCGGTTTGCATCGCGGTTTTCGACGGATCTCGGAAGTCGGCTGGTACGGACTCATCCTTTATTTCCACAGTTCCGAGTTTCCATCCTCCACGCCGCGCCAGGTCTGTCAGAAGTTCCCGGACTCGTGAATGGGGAGTAGGCTTTGCGAACGTTACGGCGATGAGCGATTCGACGCCCAGCGGCTGAACGAGGATAAGAACGTCGGACACGCCGTCTCGGTTTTGGGCGAGCGCCGGCATGCCGGAAAGAAGCATCAAAATGAGGAGAATCGGGATCAGACGGGAAACCACGGCCTCTTTACTTCTTCTCGCGGGCGCGCACAAGGTCGGATGCGGAGGAGGCGATCATCACCGCAATCGCGCCGTGCGCGATGTGCTGCCCAAGGAATATACCCGCGCCCTTGACAAATGCCTCAGAAGAGCCATAGTCGAGCGCGGCGATCAACCTCAGCGTACCCAGCGCGTGATATACAGCGATCGCCCCACACACGCCCATAGCGTAGTGTATGGCGGATTCGCCCTTCAGTCGTTCGACGGCCAGTCCCGCAAAATACGCGGTAAGCGGCAGGCTCCAGAGGAATCCGGCCGTTGGCCCTATAAGCGGCTCCGGTCCCGCACCCGCCGGCCAGAACCGCCCGGAAAGGGCCGCGATGGCCAGGTATGTTATTGCTGAGACAGCCCCGAGTCGGCTGCCGAGAATCACTCCCGCAAGCAGCACGAAGAGGAGCTGCTGGCTGCCCGGAACCGGTGTTAGCGGAATCGAAGCCGGGGCCATACCGCCGCACGCGATGAGCGCCGCGAACAGCGCCACCCCGGCAGCGCGCCGCCCCCGGGGCTGCCGGTGAATCCAGTCGCGCAGCGGTGTCGGCGATGCCGCCTTCGGCTGTCGGTTGTTGTTTCGATCTTTATGCAAATACAACTTCGATCTGCGCCGATTCCGGAATCCGCGCGATAAAGAAAAACGGGCCGCTCTTCCGGTCCCCTCCCTTATTATCGGTTGGTTTGCCGGCTGGCTGGCGCCCGCTCTGGCTCATCTGTTCTATGGTGGAGGTGCGGGGATTCGAACCCCGGACCTTCTCAATGCCATTGAGACGCGCTCCCAACTGCGCTACACCCCCACATTATTCCCCAATTTCAAGCTCACGCGTTCATTCTATTATACACCAAGCCCCAGAATCCGCGGATTAAAATCCACGGCTGGCGGAACCGTCCTCCGGACGGGAGGGAGGGCCGGATTGGAGACAGCGGATTCCAATGTAAAATGTAAAATGTAAAGTTAGCAATGCAAAAGTGACCGAGCCCAAAAATCAATGTAGCGAGAGGATTTCGCGGATTAGAATCCACGCGTGGGGGAACCGTCCTCCGGACGGGAGGGGGGGCCGGAATGGATACACTGTAGCGAGAGGATTCCGCGGATTACATTGGGACCGGCAAGTCTATCGCGCGTCGGCCCTTCAGCGCCAACCTGGTTGTCTCCATGAGCTACAATGCAGCCGGGAATGATGGCGATGCCAATTCTGAGCCGACTATTCTCCGTTTCTCCGCGTGTGCAGAGGAAACAGGGCCGTTTGGAAGCCTCGTCCGCGTGGCGGATGCAGCTCTTCACGCTCGGTTTCGGGCACCGGCGAGTCATCGTGGATCCCGTTTCCCAGGCTATCTTCATCCAGTCGCGAAAGTTCTGGTTCCTTCGCCGACGTAGACGGATTCCGTTTCAGGTCATCTGCGCGGTCATATACGCCTACTACGACGCATCATTCTCCATGCCCTGGGACTGGGCTTACGATACCTCGGATGTGTTTGTGGTGGCGCTTCGCCTGCGCGACTCCTCCGAACTCGTTTTGTTCCGATTCGTCGGCTCCGGTGAGTTCCAGAACGAAGGACCGTTCCCGGACTGGTTCTATTGCGAAGGCATGCTCGATGAGGTGGGCACACAGGAAAACGAATCGCGCGCTTTTGTAGAGGTCCTGAGCAAGATGATCGGCGTCCCCATCGAATCCCGCAGCTAGCCAGTTGAGTAATACAATGAAGCTCGATGACGCGAGGCGCTTCGCTCAGTCCCTTCCCGGAACGACGGAAGAACCACATTTCGAGAAGATGTCATGGCGCGTCGTCCGCAAGATCTTCGCCACGATTCCCCCGGAGGGAGACCGCCTTCACATTTTCGTGGACGAGGCAGAGACGCGGGCGTCAGTAGAAGAAGACCCGATTGCGTTCGAGGAGCTGTGGTGGGGCAAAAAGCTTGTCGGGTTGAAAGTGAATCTCGCCAGCGCAGAAGTTGATCGGATAGAGGAGCTCCTCGAAGACGCATGGGGCCAACGCGCGCCGAGTCGCCTCCGAGCCCTCCGACCGCGGACTGAGCAACCTTAGTTCCAGAATCCGCCCACCCTTGCCGCCCGCCCTGATGTCCGCTAGAATAGGCGGTCAACCTGTGCGCAATCTGAGACCATTACGATGAGAGTATTAAAAGCGGGAACCATCATCCTTGTCTTAGCGGCGGTGCACTTCGTCAGCTTTTGGATTTCGTTTTTGGCGGCATGGGGCGAAATGAAGTACCCGCATACCCACATTCCAGTGACAGCTACTATCGCGCGCGTGTTAGGGTCCCCAGTCTATCAAGCATACGACCTTCTGAACCTCCCCTATCCAGACCTTCCCGTCTTCATTGCCAACAGCTTGTTGTGGGGCATAGCGCTCTACGCCCTGCTGGCCTGCACCCTCAGCCGCTTGGTCCATCGCAAGGATCAACGGAACCTCGCCCTCAAGCCAATTCCCGATGGACTCCCCGGCCCGGAATCCTAGGCAGCGTTCACCGTGCCCTTGCCGCCCGCCCCGATGTCCGCTAGAATAGCCTCGCTTGATTCGGGGATTCCGACATGGATACAAAATCCGCTACTGCCGCCCTTCTTGTTCTCTTATGGGGATGCTCCAATAGCTTAGGGCAGAAGCCTCTGCCAAGACTAAGTGCAAGTGCCGAAGTCCGCGTTGGCCCGAGCACATATGTTACGGATTACTCGCATCCTAATGGCCACTTCATAACGCATGGGGACCTCGACGAGTTTCAAATAGGCAAAGCAAGTCCGCCGTCATTACTTGTTAAACTGCCGCTCGCCGGAGGCATAAAAGATGCCCGATTCACCTCCGATGGCTCGCGACTTTGGGTGCTAACAAAGCGCGATAACGTCATTCTGTATCGAGTAGAGACCCGTCGCGCACTCGGCCAGCGGGCGCTGACGATACTTGCGGCCTCGCCGCTAAAGCTAGGTCTCACGGAGCTTGGCTACGGTTTGTTCCCGCTGGGCCGCGATCAGGTCGGCGTCAGCTTGATGGACGGAGAACGCCTCATACTCCTCGCCACGAATGGGAAGGCGATAAATGCGGTCAAGTCCATCGATACCGGCCGGAAGTGGCTGATATCCATTCATAAGACTCCTACCGATTCATGGGCCATGTTGCTTGGCACAAAGGCGGGAGAAGTATCTAAACTGAGCCTTGGGACCGGGCGCTCACAGATTGTTTACAAGGCGGATTCTGAGATCTCTGCCGCAGCCTCGACTAGCATCGAATCTTGCATCGTTGCAGTCCGCGATGGCCGACTGATCGGCGTAAATGGGACCAAATCCGAAGTGATACACAGATTCACCGGCGCGAGTGACCGGTACTGGCACGTAAAAGCTCGTGCCAACGAATTCGGTGTCTGTGTATGGGACCGCGAGAAGTTGCTCGTACTTGACCGGACAGGGAAACCGGAAGGAGTCTTTACGCCAACGCTCGGAGATGTCCAAAGCGCCTTTCATTTGCCTGCTCCGAGTAAGGCGCTAGTGGGTTACGCCGCATTTCGAGGCAGTATCGCGATTGTTCAGCCTACCCCGTAACGCTTCATCCGCGCTCCCCTTGCCGCCCGCCCCGATGTCCGTTAGAATAGGGAAGCCACAGCTAGCCAGTCGATCCGATTGATTTCAAAAGGTGCGGCGTCTCCACGAGAAACCGTTATATGAAGCATTTCACGATTCCGTCGCTCATGTGCTTGGGGATAGCTTGTCTTCTCCTTTGTTTCTTCCTGTACTCGTGCTACGCTCTCATTTCCCCTATGGCTCAATGCCTTGACCATTGAGT
>JBKJZI010000026.1:0-44807 GCA_046715155.1 Chthonomonadales bacterium
GCTCGGCAGGAGCCTCGCCCTCCCGGTATGCCCGCGCTCCCTCAGCATGTGGATGTGTGGTGAACAATCCTATCTCGCATCCGTCCATAGGAATAGAACAGGCCGGTTCGAAATAGAGGTGATATCAGGTGATTGCGGTGGCTAACGCCGATTTCGGGCTCATTCTGCGGTGCCAGGCGAACGATGCCGCGGCATTCAATGAGATAGTCGCGCGTTCCAAAAACAAGGTCTATAACTTTGTGAACGGCATGGTGCACGGGGCCGCGGACGCCGAAGATTTGACGCAGGAGATCTTCGTTCGCGCTTACTTGAACATCAATTCGTTCCAGGGGCGGGCGTCGCTGAACACCTGGCTGTTTCGGATTGCCACAAATATCTGTATCGACTATAATCGTAAACACAGCCGCCTGAAGGGGTTGACGACGTCACTCACCAGAGATGACGCATCGGAGGAGTCGGACGGCGAGCTGCAGATAGCAGACGACCGGTTCGACCCCGAACGTCTGACGCTAAATCAGGAGTTGGGCGTGCAGCTCAAGCGGGCAATGGACGATTTGCCGGAGAAGCACCGCGCGGTCGTCTTGCTGCATGACATTCAAGGGCTGGCGTACGAAGAGATCGCGGGAATCGTGGACTGCCCGGTCGGGACAGTCAAGTCCCGGCTGTTCAATGCGCGGTTGTCACTGCGCGAAACGCTCGGGCCTTATATAGACGGGTCGCTGGAACCTGTTTCGATTGGGAGAGGGGACGGATTACGATGAGTTGCAGAGCGGTTGGACCGCTGCTGTCCGAATATATCGACGACCGGCTTTCCGCGCGGCATACGCTGGAGGTCCAGCGGCACCTGGCGGATTGCAATGGCTGCGCGCGAACGTATAACGAGCTGCGGCGTACCGTTGAGCTCGTTAGCGCGGCGCCACAACTGCAGGTATCTGACGATTTCATGTCCGGTCTTCAATCGCGGCTTGAAGGCATCGAGCCCGCGCCGTCACCGCGCGCATGGGTAGAGAACGTTCGCTCGCTGTTCCGGCCGCGAATACTGCCGGTCTGGGGAGCGGCGGCTGCGGTCGCGGCGCTGGCGGTTGTGACGTTGATTCCGAGCGGTGAAGTTGATCATGTGCGTCCCGGTGGTCCGAGAGTTCAGGAGTCCGCAACGACGCGGACGGCGTCTCATCAGAATGTCGCGATTTCTGCCTCGGATCCGTTCGCAGACATTGGGGCGGCGAACCTTGCCGCCCACGCTTCGGCGGATTCCGGAGGCGATTCAGAGGCCGCCTTTTAAGCCGGAAGTGAGTTGTCTAAAGATCGGGGCGGTTCTCGGACCGCCCCGTTTCGTGGGTGACGTGAACGGCAGGCATAAAGCAAGTTATGAAGAATGGATTCAATAATCGTATTGCGCTGATTCTGGCGGTTGAGACGCTGGTGGCCCTGGCGCTTCCGGCGATAGCCGATAAGGATTCTCCCGAGACGGTGAAAGCGCGGGAAATGATTGGGCTCTATCTGCGCCGAGGCCAGCAGAGCGCTTATTCCGGAGAGCAGGTCACGCGCCTACTTCGCGGAATGGTCCGCGAGACCAGGCAGATCGTTAAGCACGCGGGACCTGGCCGAATCCGGATGGAGTATGTTTCGCCGCCGGAGCTGGTGGGCGAGACGATCCTCATCGCGAATGGCCGCTTCTTCCATTACAAGCCCGCGCCGGAGAACAAGATACTCGAAGGCGTGTCGGCGCCCGAGGAGCTCACCGCGCGTTCCCAGGAAGTTCACCGGCGAATGCGCGAGGGCCGAATCCAGGTAAAGGTCGTCGGCGAGGAGGAAGTCGCGGGCAACGATGCTTCTATCGTAGAGATCCGACCACTCCGAGGAGGCGCTTTTTACCTTAAGTTCTGGATCGACAAGGCTACGGGCGTCCGGCTGAAGTACAACAACCTGGACGCTACGGGTTCCGTGATCTCCGAGACCTATTTCACCAAGATCGACTACAATCCGGTTTTCACGCCTGCCGACTTCCGGCCGGCCTCACTCCCGGACGTGCCTCATGAAGCGCTCCTTCCTAAAGGGAGACCTCTCGCGACGGTGTCGGCGGCGCAAGCGCAGGTCGGTTACAACATCCGTGAGCCGGCGGTCCCCGAGGGATTCAGACTTCACGGCGCGTGGGTGGTGGATTCCGGAAATCGCCGCACGACCATTCTGCGCTATACGGATGGAGTGAATAGTTTCACACTCTTCCAGGCGCCGGGGCCTGGACGCCGGCCCGTCGCCGCGAACGCTTTTCGGATTCCGCGGATGCGCAACGGCGTGGCGCAGTGGGGAGCGGATGGCAGGGCGTATATCCTCATCGGCAACCTCAAGCCCGAAAGCTTCCGCGCCATCGTAGAATCTCTTCGCGCCAAGGAATGACGCGGGAACGATTCCGGGCGCGGATTCCGAATAACCTCAAAGAGACTCCATCGCATATCTGTAGGGCATGTGACGGCGGCACATGCCCTACAAGGTTGGCCGCGTTTGACAGGCGGTGCGGTTTACGGTAACCTACTCAGTGAGATTCCGTCTATTGGGGTAGAGCTTCCGGTCATAATGGCACGGCGGCTCATCCATCATTTCTATGGAGGCGTGTATGAAGCGATTTGCGGTTGTAGCGTTCTCCTTCCTGGCCCTATCGTCTTTCGTCGCGGTCTCGATCGCCGACGGCAAGAACGAGCCGCCAAAGAAGGCCGAGATCGATAAGCCTGTCAAGAACTTCACGGCGAAAGACTTGATGAAGGACCTGAAGGAAGGCGAACCGGCGACGGCCGCCCTCGCTCCGATCCTGCTCGAAACAGACAAGAAGGAAGAGGCGAAAAAGGCGACGGCGGTGTTCTTCCTTAGCTATACCTGCCCGGTGACCTGGCGCTACGAAAAGCGCGTGGGCGAGTTGAGGAAGAAGTACGGCAAGGACGTTCGGTTCGTGGCGGTCTCCAGCCACTACCAGGAAGACCCCAAGAAGGTGCGTGACTTCGCCGAGCAGCGGAACTTCGATATGCCGGTGCTGCGGGACGCGGACAGCAAGATCGCCGTCTTTTACGGAGTACGCTCCACGCCCGCGATGATCGTGATCGACGGCAAGGGCACTCTGCGATACCATGGAGCGATCGATGACGATCCGGGCGAGAGTAATATCAAGAAGAAGTACGTCGCGGAGGCGATTGACGCGATTATCGGCGGCAAAGACGTACCGGTGAAGCGCACCCTGGTGCCTGGCTGACAGTTCCCTGTGGCGCCTGGTGCAGGCTAGCCAATAACGAAAGCTGGGGCGAGGTGAATACCTCGCCCCTTCCTCCATTTCACCCCATGCCGAACACCCTTCGATCCCTTTCGATTCTCTTCGTTCCGCTGTCTTTCTGCGCCCTGCTCGCTCCCGCGGTCGGACGCGGCCGCCATGCAGAGGAGTTGGACCGTTCGCCTTCCGACCTCACCCTGTTGGCTGGGGGCAAGCGCGCGCTGACGGCCAATACGACCTCCAATACCTGCTCACTGGTGGACCTGGAGAGCGGCAAAGTTCTTGCTGAAGCGCCGACCGGACAGAAGCCCCTCGACGTAGACGTATCCTCGGACGGTTCCCGCGCTGTGGTTACAAACTGGCTCTCCGATTCGATCACCGTGTTCCAGGTGTCGGATTCCGCGATCAAGCCGCTGAAGACGATCCCGGCCGGTGACGAGCCTCGCGGCGTGACGGTAACGAAGGATGGTGCGCGTGCTTACGTAGCGCTGCAGGGCGAGGATTCCGTCGCCGTAATCGACCTTGCCGCCGGGAAAGTGGCCAATCGGATCGAGGTCGGCCGCGAGCCGTGGCACCTCGCGCTCTCGCCGGACGAGAAACGTCTCGTGGTCGGGAACTCGCGGTCACGCACCGTCACGGTGATTGACACGGATTCCCTCAAACCGCTTTACGAAGTCAATCTGCGCGGTCACAACGTTCGGCAGCTCGCCGTCTCGCCGGACGCGCAGTGGGCTTACGTGCCCCACATCTCCGAGCGCGGATTCGCGACCTCCAAGTCCAACATCGACAATGGGTGGGTGATCGGAAACCGACTTAGCCGCGTGCCGCTCACCGGCCAGGGGCCGCGCGAGGCGATTACGCTGGACACTCGCGGGAAGGCTGTCGGTGATGTGGACGGAGTGGCCGTTACGCCGGATGGGCAGACAGTTGCCGTTACGGCTGGCGGAACTCATGAGCTTCTCTTGCTGCGGAATCCGCTTCCGTTCGTTGCCTACGGCGGGCCGGGAGATCACATCGATCTGCAGCTACTCACGGAGCCAAGCCGATTCCGTCGGATTCCGCTCGGCGGACGTCCGCTCGGCGTAGAGATTACTGGTGACGGGAAGAGGGCCGTAGTTGCGAATTACCTTTTGAATGCGTTGCAGGCGGTTGACATGGTGTCCGGCGAGGTAAAGGCGATTCCGCTGGGCGGACCGAGCGCCCCGTCGCTCGCGCGCAAGGGGGAGGCCATCTTCTATGACGCGAACCGTTCTTTCAATCAATGGTATTCCTGCGGCTCCTGCCACGTGGAAGGCCATACGAACGGTTCTTCGTTCGATACGTTTAACGATGGGAGTTATGAGACGCCTAAGAAGACGCTTAGCCTGCGCGGAGTGGCGCACACCGGTCCCTGGACGTGGCACGGAGCTAAACCGGACCTGCGTGAGCTGGTGCGCGACTCGATGGCCAAATCGATGCAGGGACCTGACCCGGCGGATTCGGACCTCGACGCCTTGGCTGCCTTCTTGAAGTCGCTTGATTTCGTGCCCGGAATGGCTCAGAATCAGCAGTCCGTGAAGCGCGGGGAGGCGCTGTTCAACGCAAGGGGCTGCAACACGTGCCACGCGCCTCCGCACTATACGAGCGCCGGAATCTTCACGGTCGGGCTGGAGTCGCCTCAGGACGTACATAAGGGCTATAATCCGCCGCCGCTTCGAGGAGTCGGGAAGCGGGCGCCGTACCTACACGATGCCAGCGCGCGTTCATTAAACGAAGTGCTGACGAAGTATCATCGCCCCTCTCAATTGACCGGAAAACCGGATTACACGGACTCGGAATTGGCCGACGTTATCGCGTTTTTGAAGTCACTGTGACATCCACGTTTTCATCGCTGAACTGGCGAAAACAGATTCTTCGACGATAAGACCGTCTCAGAATGACGGATGCTGCTGCTGTTCTTGATCGAACTGCCGCGTTGTGCGCGCACGAAGGGGAGAGCATACCCGATGCCGATAGCCATCAACTTTATCGTGATAGTCATGCTGGGAGCCTCTGCTATGTCCACGTTGGCGGGAACGGCGTCTGTGGAGACGCGGGCGTTTTCGGAGATCATGGATTCTGACGCGAAGATCGAGAAGATCGGGCGCGGATTCGGGTTTACGGAGGGGCCGGTCTGGAATCCGGACGGGTACCTGATCTTCAGTGATATTCCGGGCGACACCCTGTACGCATGGACCGGCAATGCCATGACGCGGAATTTCCGCAAGCCGTCCGGGCATACGAACGGCAATACGCTGGACCTCGAGGGCAGGCTGATCATGTGCGAGCACGACGGACGGGTTTCGCGCATGGAGCATGACGGCAAGGTGACCACGCTGGCGGACCGTTTCGAAGGGAAGCGCCTGAACAGCCCCAACGACGTAGTAGTGCGCTCGGATGGCTCGATCTACTTCACCGATCCGCCCTATGGGACGACGAAGGAAAAGGAAGAACTCGGATTTTACGGTGTGTATCGAATTCCGCCGGCCGGCGGGCTGGTCCTTCTCACGAAGGAGTTCGTGCGGCCGAATGGACTTGCGTTTTCGCCCAATGAGAAGAAGCTGTACGTCGCGGATTCACAGGCGAACATCGTTAAAGTGTTCCCGGTCAACAAGGACGGCTCGCTCGGCGCCGGGACGCTGTTCGCCGACATGAAGTCGCCCGGAGTGGATGGGGCGGCAGACGGAATGAAGGCTGATGTGAAGGGGAACCTCTACTTCACCGGCCCGGCCGGAGTATGGGTCTACGCCCCTTCCGGGAAACTGCTGGGCAAGATCACCCCGCCAGAGGTCCCCGCCAACGTAGCCTGGGGGGATTCCGACTACAAAACGCTCTATATGACCGCGCGGACCGGGCTCTACCGTGTGCGCCTCAAGATCGCCGGAATCCGGCCCGGCAAGCGCAGATAGTGTGGAGGTATGGAAGTGTGGAAGTGTGGAGGTAGGGCAGCAACAGGGGCGTCGTGATCGTAATCGTGCTTGGAACCGGTTCTTACTTCTCCACCTCCACACATCCACACTTCCACACGTTTACCAACCCCGGCGAAAAAAGAAGCCGGCGCGCTCGGCGCCGGCCTTCAGCCTCATTCGGTTTAGCGGGTTACTCGCCGCCCATTCGTATCGATGCAGCCTGAGTGGTGGCGTTTAGAGATATGACGAGGTTACCGGGAGCCACCAAGTCCGGCTTGAGAATGAAGTCCACTCGGCTGGGACCACGGCTCGAATAAGTCGCGATTGTGTCGGTCGAGCGTTGATCGTTCGTCTGCTTCATCGCGCCGACGGTGATTGCGTACGGGCTGTTGCCGGGGGATTCGATGGAGCCATATGCGGTTCCATAGCCTTCGTTGTCGCGGCTGAAGTCGACCTCGGGGTACATCCGTCCGGAGTTACCGGCCGCGGTCACGACGACGATTCCGGCCTTCCAGGCTTTCTCGACCATTCTGCAGAGCGGGTCGGTTCGGTACGATTCACCAACCGGATGGCCGGCGCAAAACCGGCACACGTACGGAGTAAACCGGAGAACAGGCGTGTACTGGAGGGGAGTGTTGGAGTGATGGAGTGATGGGGTGCTGTGCCCATTACTCAATCACTCCAACGCGGGTTCTGGGTATAATGAGCGCACGATGGCTGAGGATTCCGCCACGCATCTCCCCGATCTCTTCGTTACGCTCAACAGTGTTTCCCAACGGTTTGGACGCCGCTTGATCTTCTCCAACGTCTCCGGAGGCGTTCGCGCGGGCGAAGTGCTGGTAATCGCCGGGCCGAACGGCAGCGGGAAGAGCACCCTCCTGCGGATCATTGCCGGTCTTCAGCAGCCGACAGGCGGCGCGGCGGACGTGGAAATTCGCGGGACTCAGCTCAACCGGGTCGACCGAAGACGGTACCTCGGGTATTCCGCCCCCGACCTGACGCTTTACCGGGAACTTACCGGCGCGGAGAATCTGCAGCTCTTCGGCCGACTCCGCGGGATGACACCAACGCGAGAGCGGTTGACCGAGCTGTTGGAGAAGGTGGGACTAAAGGGCCGGGGCCGCGACTACGTCGGCAACTACTCGTCCGGCATGCGGCAGCGGCTGAAGTATGCGTTCGCGCTCCTGCACGAGCCGCCGATTCTGTTAATCGACGAGCCCACCGCGAACCTGGATGCTGAAGGCGTCGAAATGGCAAGGGCCGTCGTGGAAGAGCAGCGGAATCGGGGCCTGGCGGTGGTGGCGACCAACGAAGCGCGTGAGGTCGCGTGGGGAGACAGCGTTGTCACGCTCGCAGCCGGCTAGCATGACGCGGACGCGTGAGAGGCCTGAATCAGTGGTGGACTTCGCCCGTGAAGACGGAATCCGCGCTCCAGGTTTCGTGGATCAGACACTTGCGATCCTGGTCAAGGACCTGACGGCGGAGCTGCGGAATCGGACGGCGCTCAGCTCGATCCTGCTGTTTACGGTAACCTCAATCGTCGTCGTGGGATTTGCGGTCGGACCCGCGGGTCTGGAGCCCAGCGTCAAAGGGGCCCTTCTCTGGGTGGTGCTGTTCTTCGCCGCATTCTCGGGGCTGTCGCACGTATTTATTCATGAGGAGGAGGCGGGCACTTCGCAGGCGCTCCGGCTTACGACTTCGGCGGGCGCCGTTTACGCGGGAAAACTGCTGTTCAACCTGGTCCTGCTTGCGTGCATTGCAGCGGTCGTGGTTCCGCTGTTCATCGTCATGCTGGACTTCGGGCCGCAGAATCCGCTCGCGTTTTTGGCCGTCGTGGTAGTCGGCTGCCTGGCCCTCGGAGCTGCCGCAACGATCGTCGCGGCGATCATCGCGAAGGCGGGCGGAAAAGGAGCGCTGTATGGTGCGCTCGGCTTTCCGATCCTGATTCCGATGCTCGTCATGGCCGTCGATGCCACTCCCCTGGCCGTCACCGGTCGAACGATGGACGGCCGGCTGCTAAACGACATTATCGGCCTGTCATCCTATTCGATTTTGATGATCACTGCGTCTGCGCTGCTGTTTCCATCGGTGTGGGAAGAGTAAGGAGTGAGTGTGTCCGGTATTTGGTGGAAGCTGTGGACCGCTGCCTGGATGGGGCTCGCCATCGTGTGGGGCTTCACGCGCGTAGGCCCGGCTACTGGTTTTGTGATGGACGGTCATGCCTCCAAGATCGTCTTCTTTCACGTGCCCTGCGCCTGGATAGCAGCCATCGCTCTTATCACCGCGGCGGTTTACGCGGGCTCTTACCTTCGAAAGGCGGCCGGGACTAAGGAATCGGTTGACGCAGATTTCAAGTGCGCCGCCGCAATGGAGCTTGGATTCCTGTTCGCGCTGCTGGCTACGGTGACTGGAAGCATCTTTGCGCGCCTACAGTGGAATGCTTATTGGGTATGGAACGAGCCGCGAATGATGTCCATTCTTATCGTGCTACTCATTTTCGCCGCATATCTGGTGCTTCGTGGAAGCGTAGAGGAACCTCAGCGACGGGCGCGGCTGACGACCGTTTACACGCTGATATCACTTGTGCCCGGAATCTTTATGCTCTTCGTCCTCCCGCGAATTATCATTTCGCTGCATCCCAACGATGTGTTCACGATGGGCCAGATAAGCGTCGGATTCCGCATCGTAATGTACGGAATGGCCATGCCCGCCTTTATCGGTCTGTTCATCTGGATGCTCCAGCTTCGAGTTCGGCTGATGAAGCTGTTATGGCGGCGCGAAGCCAAGCTGAACGCGGCATAGCCAACATGTTCATGGCCCTCACGGTGTCATGTCCGCCACGGTGTGAACGAGTATCGAGTTCCTTTGGTAAAATAGGGGTAGTTGGAATGCCCGTCACGTTTGCGGGACTGAATCATCCAATAAGCTGAGAATTGAGGATTCCGCGCTTTGAGCATGTGGACACTAGCCATCGTGCCGTTGATCGTGTGGGCCGGAGTCATCATTTACCTCTTTACGCTGGACCGGAAGCTCGCCCAGGCCGAGAGCCGGGAGAAGGACGACCTTTGAAACCCGCTCATATCATTGCGCTGGTCATTATCGCCGTGACGCTCGGCGTCACGCTGTTCACTTTCGCCAATTCGGTCGCGCCGAGCATCTCGGTGACTGAAGCCATGGCGCGTCCGGGCGAGCTCGTCCAGGTTCGGGGCACCATTATCAAGGAGTCCGTAAAGTGGATTCCGGCGCGAACCGAGTTGACTTTCGATGTCCGCGAGGTCCGCAAGAGCCCCAAGGGTGAAGAGGCCGGCGATAAGATCATGAGCGTGGTCTACAAGAAGGTCAAGCCGGACAGCTTTGACGAGGCCAACGGCGTGGAAGTGATCGGACGCTACTCTGCCGGCGTTTTCAAAGCCGAGAACATGCTGGTGAAGTGCCCCTCCAAATACATCGAGCAGGGCGCGAAATCCACCGCGGACGCCCGGAGATAGCCGATGGACATTGGTAAGGCGTTGGTGGTAGCCGGGCTCGCCGCATCGGTGGCCACGGTCCTGACATACGTCCTGGCTCTGCGCGGAGACCGCCGTGTTCTCCACCTCGCTCGCGCCCTTTTCGCCGTCACGGTCGTAGCCGTTGTGGCCTCTTTCGGCCGGCTGATGTACCTTTGCGCGAGCCACCGGTTCGAGTACGAGTACGTATTCAACGTCACCTCGGCCGATCTCGGCGCCCCGTTTGTTTACGCAGCCACCTGGGCGGACCAGCAGGGCAGCTTCCTCTTATGGGCCGTGTGGACCGCGCTTATCGGCGGGCTCGTGGCCTGGAAGGCGGGCAAGTGGGAAGCCCGCGTGATGCCGTTCTACGTCTCTGTTATCGCTTTCTTGATGGCGATTCTGGTCTGGCACACGCCGTTCAGCGTTATCGCGCGTGGAGCGGGTCCGAACGATTATCCCCTCGACCTTCCCTGGCCGCCTGAAAATGGGCGCGGCCTGAACGCCTCGCTTCAGAACTACTGGATGGCGATCCATCCGCCCACCATCTTCTTCGGCTTCGCATCACTCGCGATTCCGTTCTGCTACGCCCTGGCTTCCATGATCTGGAAAGAGTACGAGACGTGGGCGCCCCGAGTGATGCCCTGGGTGCTGATGAGCGTCGCGACCCTCGGCGTGGGACTTATGATGGGCGGCTATTGGGCGTATGAGACGCTCGGGTGGCACGGCTTCTGGGCCTGGGACCCGGTAGAAAACGCTTCCCTCTTCCCCTGGCTAGCCTGTCTCGCGCTACTGCATGGCCTGGTGGTGCAGAAAAGCCGGGGCGGAATGGGACGGACGAACCTCTTTCTGTCTGTCTTTGCGTGGATTCTATTCCTCTACGGCACCTTCCTCACGCGCTCGGGCGTTCTGAGCAACTTTTCGGTCCATTCGTTTGCGCAGCTTCAGGGCAGCGCTTTGATGCTCGTGCTGGTGATGATCGGCGTTTATGGGCTGAGCGGAGTTGGGATGCTGGCGTGGCGATGGAAGTCGATTCCGGCCAGGCCGATTTCGGACAAGGCGCTTTCGCGGGATACGGCGATGGTGACGGCGATTACGCTCATGTTCGTGGCGTGCGTGGTAATCGCAGTCGCATCTTCCTGGCCCATGCTGTCTCGGATTCCGGCGCTGAAATCCATCGGTCTCGGCGCGGTATATGCCAAGGATGGAATGGGGGCGCAGCCTATTTTCTTCAATAAGATCGGCTCGGTCCTGCTGATTCCGACGCTAATTATAATGGGGATGGTTCCGTTCCTGGCATGGGGGAAGACCAACGCGGATAAGTTCCTCTGGAAGGTGATCAAGCCGTGGATGGCCGCGCTGGTCGCAGGCCTGTTCGTGCTCTGGTTCGTATGGCGCATGGCCGATGCCGCCTTCGTCGCCGATACACCGAGTACGCTCGTGGTCGCAATCGGCACGCTCGGAGCATTTGCGGCATTCGCGAACATTGCGCTGGCAGTCAAGCTTTTGAGGCTTAAGGCCGTCACGGCCGGCGGGTGGTTAGCCCACGTTGGAATTGGAATCCTCTTTCTCGGAACCGTCCTCACGAATGTCTACGAGCACTCCGTCGGAATGACGATGGTGGAAGGCGAACCGCCGATCAAGACGCCCTACGGATTCGCTCTTCAATGGGCCGGATGGAGCCACGACGGAAAGAGTGAGGCCGAGGAAGATAAGGATTGGTGGAAGTTCGATCACGGCGTCAAGCTCCGCGTCATCCCACTCAAGGACCAGAAGGACGTGAAGCTGAACGTCCAGACCTTTGATGAGGTGCCGGGAAAGCTCGATGAAGGCGGCAGTTTTACGGCGGTAGCGCCCGTATTCAAGTCCATGCAGAATGAGCTCAGCCGGCTGCAGAATCCGGACCCCGAGAAGGCCCACATGATGCGGTGGCCCTACATTCACAAGCAGTGGGACCGGGACTTTTATGTGCTCGTGGTGAATGATCCGAAGCTGGAGATGCCGCGCGTATCGCTTAAGCCGGGCGAGATGTCGCAGCTTCCCGAAACCGGGTACAGGGTGTATTACGACCGCTTCGAGATGAAGGGCGCTCCCGGAACGGCCGGCACGCAGATGATCGCGCACATGGACCTTACCACTCCTGACGGCAAGAAGGTCAAGATCTCGCCCGCGTTGGAGATGCGGGAGCAGGGGATGTCGCCGGTCAACACCGAGATTCCGGGCGTAGACGGCCGCGTCATGTTGATGGGCGGCGGGATCGACGCCTCCACCAAGCAGGTGACCGTCGGCTTCGCGCTGCGTGAGTCGCCTCCGAAGTGGGTGGCTCAGGTCCAGGTGACGAACAAGCCCTGGATCAACCTGGTATGGCTGGGCGTGATCCTCATGGGTATTGGGACGCTGTTGGCAATGGTCCGCCGCTCCATCGAGGCGCGCAAGGGCGTTTTGGTGGAGCGCCCGGAAGCCGCGGGAACGCCCGACTTGGAGCCGGATTCCGAGCCCACAGCATCGCCGAACGGCAAGTCCAAGAAACCGACCGTCACTGGCGTGCCGGTCAAGCGGGCGGGCGCAGAAGCTACCGGCGGGCAATAAAGTTGCGGATTGAAATCCACCCCTGGTGGGAACCGTCCTCCGGACGGACGAGACTTTCGCCCGTCCGGAGGACGGTTCATGCTAGACGGGCACCTCGGTGCCCGGACTCTGAACGACGCATACGGGCTCTCCCCCTTCTGCGGAATCCAGCGCGGCGCGGGTGAAGTTGAGGACGGGCCACACGTCCTCTACCGGAGACCAGTTTGGGCCCTCTCCTCGAATCAGCCGGATGAATGCCTCGTCGCCCGATTCCTCTGGTAGATCCGATTGCAAAGGCACGAACTCTCCGTTCTGAATCCAGAGAGCACGCCCGTTTTCCAAAACGAAATCCATGGCCTCGCAGTGGACGGTACAGTGCTCGCGCCACTTGTGCGCGTCTCCGATGAAGCTGAAGGTGAACGGCACGCCACCGGCCATAACCGCCGCGCCGGTTGCGACAATGGGGACCGGCGTACCGCGATTGTCCATTCTTGCTGAGACTCCTGTGCCCTCAAGCCCGGTGACCCAGAACAGCGTATCAAGCTGGTGGCCGCTGGCGTCGTAGAAGAATCCACCGGGGCATAACTCGGGGTCGTGCCGCCAGGAACCTCGGTTAGGGGTCACCCAGTCCTCGGCGTTGTACGCGGTGACGGTCTTCACCGCTCCCCACCGGCCGGACAGGATCTCCTCCCGCATTCGTTGGATTCCGCGGTCATACCGGCGCGGATAAGTCAGCGCCACGACCTTGCCCACCTCGTCTCGTGATGCAAGCACGGCTTCCAGATCGCCCGTTTCCAGCGTAAGCGGTTTCTCGCACAGTACGTGGCAGCCTGCGGCGAGGGCGTCGAGGAGCTGCGGGACGTGCAGAGAATCCGGCGTAGCGATGCAGACCGCGTCCAGACCGGAATCCAACAGCTCACGATAGTCCAGGGTCAGCGTTTTCTGCCGCCGTGACAGCTCAGATGCCGCGGATTCCAGTGCGCTCCGGTTCAGGTCGGCAAGAGCAGTTACATTGACACCGTCGATTCCGGAGAATCGCTCAGCGTGAATACGGCCCAGCGCGCCGCAGCCAATGATTCCCATTCGGATTTCCACGCATACCCCCTGAAGCTCGGTGTTCGAGCCGGACAGTCATATTCCCTTGCGCGAAGGATTCCGACTCCGACAGTGGAAGAAGGGCCGGTTGAAACCACGGCAACAACGACACAAAGTCCCTTTCGTCGACTCGTAGGGGCAGGTCCACGGAGGTGGACTTCGTGTTTTCGTTGCCGCGAATTGATTCGCCTGTCTCTTTATCGTCGGAGGAGTTGTTGAACGCGAAGATCGGAATTGGAATCGTGAGCTGGGCGCACGGGCACGTCAACGCGTACGCCCGGAGGATTCAGGAGTTCGACGATGCGCGCCTGGTTGCTTGCTGGGATGATGATGCGGAACGCGGCACCCGGCATGCGGAAGCGGTTGGAATCCCGTTCTACCCGCATCTTGAGACGCTGTTGTCGAATCCGGAAGTGGATTGCGTCATAATCGCTTCCGAAACCAACAAGCATGCCGATCTTTGCGTGGAGGCGGCGCACTCCGGCAAGGCGATCCTGCTTCAGAAACCGATGGCGCTGACAATGGCGGACTGCGATCGCATCATCGAAGCAGTGGATTCCGCGGGCGTCTGGTTCTCGATGGCTTATCAGATGCGGTGCGACCCGCAGAACATCCACATGAAGCGGCTGGTAAAGGACGGGGCGGTCGGGCGAGTCGGAATTGTCCGGCGCCGGCACTGCATCGGCGTCCTATTCAACAAGGAGTTCGTGGAAGGACCCAGCCGGTGGCACCTGAGTCGAGAGGCGAATCGCGGTATGTGGATGGACGATGCATCGCACCCTTGCGACTGGCTCTTATGGATGTTCGGCAAACCCGTCTCCGTCATCGCCGAGATCGACAACGTGTTAAACTATTGCGCGCCGGACGACTGCGGATTCGCGATGTTTCGATATCCCAACGGAATGATGGCGGAAGTCCACAACGCGAGCGTCACCCTGGCCGCGGAGAACACTACCGAAATCTACGGGGACCGGGGCGTGATTCTGCAGAACTATGGGGACGGCCCGTCGTGCACCCTACAGCCCTCTAACCCAGTCGGTGTAAAGCTCTACCGGGCAGATCAGCCGGAACTCGGCTGGCAGGCCCAGCGGATTCCGGTTTCTGCGTCCCACGGCGAACGAATCGCGGGAGTAGCCCGTCCCTTCATCGACGCGCTCAAAGCAGGAATTCCCATGTGCACCGCGCGCGAAGGACGGGATTCCGTTGAGATGGTCCTGGCTGCCTACGAATCCGCGGAACGTGGGCTTCGTGTTTCGTTGTAACCCGAAGTAGGGAACGTCGATAAAGCTTCCACCACGATTCCGCGCCTCAATCGCCCACCGAGAGCGGATTCTTTGTCCTCGTAACCGAATACAGTTATATCACCTGACGGAATTCGACCATGCAATCCTTTGATCTCAAGAATCTACTGAATCAGCAAGAACAATCCGCCCGGCCGTACCTTGAGTTCATTCGTGCCGACTCCATGAGCATCGGCATCTACCACCTGGCCGCCGGAAGCGACGACCCGCAGATTCCTCACAATGAGGATGAGGTCTATTTCGTGATAAGCGGCCGCGCAATGCTCCGCGGTGGAAACGAAGACACGGAATTGGGCCCCGGTTCCATCGTCTTTGTTCCTGCCAACGAAAAACACCGCTTCCACACCATCCAGGAAGACCTCACCCTCCTGGTGCTCTTCGCGCCACCCGAATCCTAACACCCAACACCCAACACCGGAGTATCTGCATGAAACTAAACCTCAAAGATAAGGTCGCAATAGTAACCGGAGCCGCCCGCGGAATCGGCAAAGACATCGCGTCAGCTTTCGCCGCGGAAGGCTGTAAGACCGTCCTCCTCGACATCCTTCCCGACGCCCTCCAGACACTCGCGGACCATCTCAACAGCCAGGGCCGAACCATCCTCCCGATCCACTGCGATGTGACCGACTCCGATTCCGTCCGGTCCGCGCTCGACAAGACCATCGCCACCTATGGCCGCCTCGACATCCTCGTCAATAACGCCGGTATCTCCCGTCCCGCATACATAGAAAACCAGACCGAGGAAGACTGGGACCTCACCATGGACGTCAACCTCAAAGGCGTCTTCCTCCTGTGCAAGCACGCCATTCCCTTCATGAAGCGACAACGCACCGGCCGCATCATCAACGCCGCCTCCTTCGCCGCCATCGTGCCCAGCATCGGCAGCGCCTCCTACGCCGCCTCCAAAGCCGCCGTCGTCTCCTTCACCCGCGTCCTTGCCGGCGAGCTCGGCCCCTACAACATCACCGCCAACAGCTACGCCCCCGGAATGATCCCCACCGAGATCAACGACTTCGCCACGTCCACCCCCCGGCGCCAGGAAACGCTTATGGATACTCTCACCCTGCGCAAATGGGGCAAAGGCAAAGAAGTAGCCGATCTAATCTGCTTCCTCGCCTCCGACCAGGCCGCCTACATCACCGGCGCCCTCATTGACGTAAGCGGCGGCAAACTAGCCACCCAACTCCCCCGAGCCGCCTACGAATCCGCCGCGAAAGCCGGAGATTACGAGTTCCAGCCGACCCCCGCCGTACTGGAGTGAAGACGTATGGAAGTGTGGAAGTTTGGAAGACACGGCCCTTGCTTCTATACCTCCACACCTCCACACTTCCACACTGAATAATGCGGCAATCAACGGTTGTACTTTCCAGTAAAGGAGGAGTAACTGTATGAAAGTACCGCGCAGTATGAACTTGCTCGTTGTGGGAGGTGTGTTTCTCGCCGCGATGTCCGCCTATGCCGGCGGCGATGGCGGGAACAATAGCAGCTTCAAGGCCCGCCTCTCCGGTAATCAGGAAGTCCCGGCAGTCTCGTCGACCGGCGCCGGCGAATTCAGGGCGCGCTTGCGCAACGACCGCCTCGACTACTCGCTCAGCTACGACGCGCTCGAAGGTACCACCACCACCCAGGCCCACATCCACATCGGCCAAAAGACCGCAAATGGCGGAGTCGCTGCCTTCCTCTGCGGCGGCGGCGGCAAACCACCCTGCCCCACTACCGGAGGCACCGTGGAAGGCTCCATCACCGCGGCCGACGTCATCGGGCCCGCCGGACAGGGCGTAGCAGCCGGCGAGTTCGCCGAGATGATCGAAATGATGCGCTCCGGGGATTCCTACGCCAACGTCCACACCAACAAGCACCCCGGCGGCGAGATCCGCGGCCAGATCAGACGCGGCGGCGGCGACGGGGACAACGACTAGAAATCCTGTGTGGTTGTGTGGGTGTATGGGTGTAAAGTCACCCACATACCCACACAAATCCTCATCGCCTCACGCCCCCCTTCCCCCTATCCCGCAGCTGCCGGTACTCGGAATCCGCCGCCAGCTCCTGAACCTCTTCCTTCTTGTAAAACCACCACCGCCGGTGCTCATACCGCCCCACCTTCCACAGGTGCCGATACCCCGTCAACCTCCCTCGCTTCCGCAGCTTCCCCACCGCAATCCCCGAGATCCTCAAAACCCGCGCCGCCTGCTGCGTTGAGAAATACTCCCCATGGTCCTTCGAATCCGTCGCCGGCTCCATATCGATCCCCGTCGCAAACCGCCACTCCTTCCACTCCGGCACTTCCGGTAGCATGCTCGTCCGCGAACTTCGCTGGTCCTGAACACCTGAACGCCTGAACACCCTTCGTCCACCGCTCCTTCCGCATCACCCGGTCCGGATTGTTTCCAAACCGTTGAATCTGCCGCTCGCTCAACCACAGCCGGCACCCAGGCTTGCCCGGCGAAGTCTGCCACCCAAACAATAACCCCTTCGCCACCAGTTCCGAAACCCGCGGCTCCGAGCACCCCAGCCAGAACGCCGCCTCCCGCGGAGAAACCAATCGGTCTCCCGGCGGCGCCACGATCTTCGTCCGAATATAGGGATGCGGGAGGTCATGCTCCCACTCAGCCGCCAAGATCGTCTTCCGCGACCCCTCCAGCTCATCCGCCAACCGAAACACATCTTCCAAAAGGTAGTAAGCCTTCTTAAACCCCTCCCCCTCGCGCACCACCTTCCGCCGAACAGGCCCGAGCGCTCGCCCTCCAGGACGGAGTCCGCCCCCGAGGAAAACCTCCTCTCCACGGAGATCATCCGCATGCTCGACGGCGAACACGCGGAGTGGCCCTCGGTACCGACCCTCTGCTGTGATTCCACATTCCCGCAACCCGACTTCACCATAAAACACCTCGCCGATCTCACGCCGCTCCCCCTCTCCCGCCTTCTGCTGCGACCACCTCAAACTCATCATCGAACTAGACGGCGCCCCCCACCACACCGAACACCAACAATCCTACGACCACGAACGGGACCACTACCTCTCCACCCACGGCTACACCACCCTACGCCTCCCCTCCAGCCTGATCCACCAGAATCCCAACGAAGCCTTAAGTCGAATCCGCCAAATCGCCCAAAACCTCCAGAATCCCCGGAATCCCCAGAACCCCTCATACCCACCCAACCTCGCCCCTCTCCCGCCGTCTGGGAGAGGGGCCTTTGCGAAGAGCGTAGTGAATTGAAGAGCCCGGGGTGAGGGTCCGGGGTGAGGGTCTGGTATACTAACCCCAAATTCCAGCCGTCGCTCCATAATGGGCGGCGGCTTCTCTGTGACAGCCGGAATCGGTGAGCCGGAATCCCCTCTCTCTTCGTATAGGATTCAAACTTCGCCGCATAGAGTACAATCCGTCCGAAGGACATGGCTATTTCCGGAATCACCCACACACCCAACCACCCACACAGGACTCAATATGGTCGCCTTTCTAAGAAACCTCTGGGATAACAACGAGCGCGATATTACCAAGTATCGCAAGGTCGTCGATGAAATAAACGCCCTCGAGCCGGGCCTGGAGAAGCTCTCCGACGCCGAGCTGCGCGCCAAAACGGATGAATTCCGGAATCGCGTCCAGACGGAATGGGCAGCCAAAATGGCCGCTCTGGAAAGAGACGGAGTCCTGGAATCCGAGAAAAAGGACAAGACCAAAAGAGCCCTCGACGAAGTCCTGGACGCCATTCTCCCGGAGGCCTTCGCCGTCGTACGAGAAGCCGGTAAGCGCACCCTCGGCCAGCGCCACTACGACGTCCAGCTCATTGGCGGAATCGCCACCCACGACGGTCGGATTTCCGAGCTCAAGACCGGAGAGGGCAAGACCCTCATGGCCACCTTACCGCTCTACCTCAACGCCCTCGCCGGCAAAGGCGCCCACCTCGTCACCGCCAACGACTACCTCTCCAAGGTCGGCGCCGTCTGGATGGGCCCCATCTACAACCTCCTGGGCATGAGCGTTGGCATCATCCAGGGCCAGTCCCCCGAGACCGGCGACCTCGGCGGCTCCTACCTCTATGACCCGGATTACGAGGACCCCGACCCCCGCTACACCTATTGCCGCACCATCAGCCGCCAGGAGGCCTACGCCGCCGACGTAACCTACGGCACCAACAACGAGTTCGGATTCGACTACCTGCGCGACAACATGGCCTTCGCCAAGGAGGACCTGAATCAGCGCGACCTCCACTTCGCAATCGTGGACGAGGTCGACTCCATCCTCATCGACGAAGCCCGCACCCCGCTCATCATCTCCGGATTCGTCGAGGAAGACACCAGCCAGTACTACAAGCTGGACCGCGTCGTCCGCCCCCTCAAGCCCGGCGTCGAGCCCAAGAACCAGCAGGAAAAGGACGATCCCAAGTCCGACAAGCACAATCCGAACATCCACTTCCTGGTGGACGAAAAGCAGAAGACCGTTTCCCTCACGGACGCCGGCGTCGCCAAAGTGGAGGAAACGCTCAAGGCTTCGGCCATGCTGGACCCCGGCCAGAACCTGGCGGACAACCCCGACGTCATGCACCACGTCACCGCCGCTCTCAAAGCCCACGCCCTCTTCAAAAACGACATCGATTACGTCGTCAAGGACGGCGAGATCATCATCGTCGACGAGTTCACCGGCCGCTTAATGTTCGGCCGCCGCTACTCCGACGGACTCCACCAGGCCATCGAGGCCAAGGAAGGCGTGGAGATCAAGCACGAGTCACAGACCCTCGCCACCATCACCTTCCAGAACCTCTTCCGCCTCTACCTCAAGCTCGCCGGAATGACCGGCACCGCCAAGACCGAGGAAGACGAATTCCGCAAGATCTACGGCCTCGACGTCGTCATGGTCCCCACCAACATGCCCATGGTCCGCAAGGACCAGCCGGACGTCATCTACAAGCGCGTCGAGCACAAGTTCCGCGGAGTCGCCGCCGAGATTCTGCGCCTCTATGTCAAACAGCAGCCCGTCCTCGTCGGCACCCGCAGCATCGAGCAGTCCGAAAAGGTCTCCACCCGTATCGGCGGATTCAGCCTCCAGGTCCTGGCCATGATCTCCATCATCCGCACCCGCCTGGAAGCCTCCAAGACCATCGACAAAGAAAAGCGCGAAAAGTACAACGACATCCTGAACGCCGACATGGAAGAGATCACCCTCGGCAAGCTCCAGCCCCTCGCCCGCGAATTCGGCCTGAATCCGGACCCTCTCGCCGACGAGAATCTCCGCGAGATACTCACCATGCTGGAGCACCCCCACACCGACGAGTACATGAATCACCTCGACGAAGCCATGCGCGAAGGCGTCGTCCACAACATCCTGAACGCCAAATACCACGAAAAAGAAGCCATCATCATCGCCGAAGCCGGCCGCAAAGGCGCCATCACCATCGCCACCAACATGGCCGGCCGCGGCGTAGACATCCTCTTAGGAGGCAAACCCCACGACCTCCAACTCCCCCCAGGTCAGGACGAGACTCTGGAAATCGGGAGTCCGGAGTCGGGGGACGGGAGTCAGGGAAACGGCTCCGGCGACGTGGATTCTGCCAATCTGGTAAACGACCGCGAACTCGCCCTCGTAGCCGTCGGCGAAGCCGAAGCCAGTGAGCCCAATCCCAACGACCCACCGACTCCACGACCCGCCGACCCACCCGCCCAGAGCTTCCGCCGCGGCGGCCGCAAAGCCTCCGTCCTCGATTCCGTCACCACCCTCACCCCGGACGAGCACCGCGCCGCCGCCGACGAAGTCCGAGAACGCGGCGGCCTCTACATCCTCGGCTCCGAAAGACACGAATCAAGACGCATCGACAACCAGCTAAGAGGCCGAGCCGGCCGCCAGGGAGACCCCGGCGAATCCCGCTTCTTCGTCTCCCTCGAAGACGAGCTCTGGCGCCTCTTCGGCGACCGAGCCAACCACCCCCTCCTAAAAACCTGGCCCGAAGACCAGGCCATGGACGCCCGCATCCTCTCCCGCATGATCGAACGCGCCCAAAAAAAGGTCGAAGAGTGGCACTTCGAAGCTAGAAAAAATGTCCTCAACTATGACGATGTTATGAATCGTCAACGCGAAGTGATATATGCTGAGAGACGTCGCATATTGGAGGGAGCGAACCTGCGGGACACCATCCTCGGCTTCCTGCAGCAGACCATCGTGGATTCCGTTCTCATCTTCTGCCCCGAATCCGAGGCGCCCTCCGAATGGGACATGGAGGAGCTCTACAGCGGGCTGGAAGAATACTTCCCCATCCACAACTACGCGCAACCAAGCGACCTGCAGGGGAAGAGCCGCGAGGAGCTGACGGAGTTCCTTACGGAAACGATCGAGCGGGCGTACGTCGATAAGGAGAAGGAGATCGAAGGGATCTTCAACGACACCGAAGCGATGCGCGAGCTGGAGCGGCGCGTGGCGCTGCAGGCCATCAACGGCAAGTGGATGGAGCACCTTGCGAACATGGACTACCTGCGCGAAGGAATCGGCCTTCGAGGGTATGCCCAGCAAGACCCCTTGATCATCTACCAGAAGGAAGGCTTTGAAATGTTCGAGAGCATGCAGAACGCGATACAGGACGAAGTCGCGCGCTTCATGTTCCACGTACAGGTCGTACCTGAGCAGCAGGAGCGCCGACAATACCAGACCTGGACAAATATTGACGACGACGCGCAGGGATTAGCCGAACCCGGTACGCCACCCGCGTCGATAGATGCGCCCCCCAGCGGCCCAGCGCGGAATGTGCATAAGAATCTAGGCCGCAACGACCAATGCTGGTGCGGCAGCGGCAAAAAATACAAACACTGCCACTACCCGGATTAGGGTGTAGGGTGTCGGATGGTGGGGTATAGGGTCCGCTCCAGTTAGGACGGGCCCTCTTTCTCATCTGGGGGATTCATAGAGTCGGAACAAACGAATTCGAGAAAAAACCTTCTGCTCAATGAAACCTTAGGCTATTTGAATTCGTCAGACAATGCTCGGTGTTTTTGGGGCATCCCTAATTGGCGAGGAAGGGCTGATGGCAAAGACTAAGACAGCTCCGTGATTTCTGTGGCTGATGGCGCCGGAGGACTCGCAGTCGTACAAGATCTCCGATTCCAAGACGAAGCGTGGCCAATTTCGTTTGTCGTCCCGGCGGATTCCGCCGAAGAATGGATAGCGCAATTTGAGGCAGAGTGCGATGATCGTCATTGGTCGAGCGCAGGAATATCGCAACTTGAACCTCATCAGAACAGCGGATCAAGGACAATCGCGACCGGAGTCCGAGGTGCTTCGCCAGAAGTTCACGTCGTTTGGGAACGCGGACGCAATGGCCCCGTAATCGTCAAAGCACGTTCCATGGGAGACCCTGCGATTTCGGTTGACGACGTGGCTTCCTTCTTCAATGCGATTCAGGCGCGCTGTGATATTCAGGCGCGGAGCCTGTTACACAGAAGAGCTCATCTCACATATCAAGGACTCCCATGGAGAGGCGAGCTCTGGCTCCAGGAATCAGTGAGACTTGGTCCGCCCTCGAAATACCCACCCACCCTCTTAGGGCAACAAATCATTGTTCTTGACGGGATGATTGAAGGCATCGGTTGGCAGGGAGTCAATGCAGAGTTTTCGAGATTGGTGCGGGAGGTAAGCATCTTTCTCAGCGTATTGTTAGGCATTCACACCAGGGAGGAGCACCCACGTTCTGCTTGGGTACTAATGCCAGATGTTGCGGACCGTCTGACTAGTTCGGAATACATGCACCTCGGTTACCTTGAAAAGGAAGCTAAGTCTGGCATGCCTCAACGAGGTGACTTCAGGGAAATTCCCTTGGTACCGGTTCAGCGACCCGACCTTCAGAGATATCGCTATGAGATTCCGGATTCTGAGGAGAGTGCGCCTGAGGACATCGTCAAATTGTGGGCGACGCTTCTTAACCTCGCTCCCGGACGTCGCGCACAATTTCTTAAGGCAGGAAACGCATATTGTGCAGCTCAGTCGTTGTGGCCAGACCATCAGACGGGATACGCAGCATTCCTAGTTGTTGCGTGCGAGGCATTAAAGCCCAGTGGAAGGCGGTACAGGGATTGGAACGTTTTTCACCGTTGTGGAGAACTTGCTAGGATACGAAGTTGGACAGCGCATACGAAATCTGCCCCTTAACCTCCAACGAGTGCGCAGCTATCACTTTCACCGCGGGGACGTCGCTAGCGACGAGCTTGTTGGATCACTCATGCATTCCGAGTTTTCCGATCCTACGTTTCGCGAAACTGCTGGCGAATTAAGTCGCATTTGTCATGCATCTATGATCGAATGGCTTTCTAGGGGCGGGAATTGTCTCGCCACTCGAACGTCCCGGAAAATCTGAATCTTCGGATTCCCATCAGGGCTGCAGTTTTGGTGGAAGGGTGGTCCAGCTTTGAGACGAGCCTTTTATGATACGGCCGATGGCGCGGATACGGTCTTCGGATCTGACCAGGTTGTCGCCTTCCAGGATTCGGACTTCGGAGTGCTGGGGGAAGACGTCTAGGGCCTCGGCGGTGCCGATGCGGATTCCGTCTCGGAGGACCATGAACTTCATGCCCTTTTTGACTCCATGGCGGGCGCCGCGGTTGATCATGCGGGCGCGGGCGCGGCCGAAGCTGTCCGTGCTCATGATGATTCCGTCCGGCGTGGATTGAGAAAATGCGAGGCGCGGAGCGGTTTCACCGACCCTGGAAATCGCTTCCGTTACCAGCGTATGGACGTCGGATGCGCCGGGCCCGGATTTTGCCACTCCTACCTGCGCCGCACCTGCAATAAGCTCCCCAGATGACACTTCGGTGACACGCACGGTGAGGCCAACGGATACGGTTCGCGGCTTGGCCTTGACGTCATCCTTCACGAATTCCACGGCGCCATCGACGATCACGGTCGCGCCTAGCGCCTGAGCCAGTTTCCGCCGCGCGACGGAATTGAGCGGTGTGCGGAGGCCGAGCTCTCGAATCTGCTTGTTCACCTCTTCTCGCCGAAGTACTTCGAATCGACCGGAATTCGTCAACTCGACCGCCACTGCATCCGTCGCGAGCCGTGATAGCTGCTCCCCCATCATGCCTGTCTTGTTCTCGAAGTCGAGGACGATGGCAGTCTCCACGCCTTCCAACTTGTAGGAGATGTGGCGGGCGTTCTTCGGATTCCGATCCTCCGGGTACAGGATGGTGGGCGTGATGAAAAGGATGATCTCGGCCTGAATGGCGCTGGACTTCCCGCTGTCGAACTTGACAATGCTGCTCGAGACGGAAGCAGTGTCACCCGTGGGGACGGTCAGATTAGAGGTATAGCCGTTTTGGAAGCGGAGGGGCTTCACCCTCCCCGGGACTCGCCAGGTGAAGTCAATGCTCCACTTCGTGTCCAGGCTGACACTGTTATCACCGTTGATCTGCGCCTTGATACGCGCGTCGGAAAGGCCCGTTGTTAGCGTAAAGGCGGACGGCGGCGCGGGGTCGCCCTGGCTGAAGTTCTTGAGGCGCAGCTCTTCTCCGCCCGGAGTGCGGCCCACGGAGGCGATGACCATTTTGTGCTCGCGGCCAGCCTTGTCCTCCAGGATCAGAATAGCTTCCGCTTTGATCATGACCACACGAGGACGTACGTCCATCATCGCAACAGCCTTCCGGACCTCGCGGAACAAGTCGTCGTCGGTATAGCTCACAATGAAGCCGTTACTCCCCGGATTCCGCTGTATTGAAACGCCAGGCGCTTTCGATATGGGCATCTGCCGAAGGGCTTGGATTGCGGAATCCGCGGACACGAAGTTCAGAAAGATATTCGCGGACTTCGGCTGCTGGATGGGTTCGTTGGCCACTTCTTTCGGCAGAATGATGTAGACGCCGTCCTCCACGCGATAGGTGATCGGCCGGTCGCCGGAGTAACCGCGCAGAAGGGATTCGAGAGCGTTCCGCAGCGGGAGATCGCGCAGGGAGACGGTGACCTTTCCCTGCACTGATTGGTCGATCACATAGCTGGTCCCGGAAGCTAGGAAGAGTGTCTTCAGCGCGTCCCGGATATCACCCTGGCTTACTTCGAGCGTGATCTTCTGTTCAGGTGCTTGAGCCAGTGATACTAGAGTCAGGTTGGCGAGCGCGATAACGAGCAGCGTGAAGCGAATCCGATTCCACATATATGCCTCCGTGGAGCAATCGTCGAGCTAATGGGGGAATGACTCGATTTGGACGAGTCCATGCGGGATTCCGTTACCGAGATTTCCCCTCTATCCGGAGTCTACCTCGCATAGGAATAAGCGCGGCTTCCGGGGAATACGAGGTGGCGCATTAAGTGGCAGGGGGTACGGATGACGGACGAGTTTGACGCGATACTTAAGGGTTCGGATTCCGGCTATCCGTACATCGCTTCACCGGTGTTTCACACCGCAGCCGGCACCCCGTACCTCCAATCCCCGGGCGTTCATTTAATCGCCAAACCGTCGGTTCAGCTCGAAAGCGCTCGGGAGTTCCTCGACGGATTCGAGATCTCGCTTCGATTTCCGCAATACCTGGAGGACCCCACGCCTCTAGAACCGGGGACTCTGGTCTGCAAGTTCGCGGGCCAGCTCTGCTATGCGAGCTTCGGCTCTAAGCGGACGATGAACGACCAGGTGGAGCGGTATTTCCAGAATATCAAGGAATCCGGCCACGGGTCGGTTCTGGAGCACGCGAACTTTACGCTGCTGTTTTACGGAATCTCGCGAAGCGTGACGCACGAACTGGTCCGGCACCGCGCAGGGATGGGCTATTCGCAACTTAGCCAGCGTTATGTCTCCGGCCGCGTACTGCGGTTTGTAGAGCGCCCGGAGTACGTGAATGACCCGGAGCTTCACCGGCTTTTCGAACAGCGGATCGACCGCGCGGCACGGGAATACGAGGAGATGGCCGAGATGCTGCTGGAGCGGCAGAAATCAGGGTCGGGGATCCTCTCTGGGGAAGCGCGAACTGATTTGCGCAAGAAGGTACAGCAAACGGCACGCTCTGTGTTGCCGAATGAGACCGAGTCGCCGATCGTCGTCACCGGGAACGCCCGTGCCTGGCGGCACACGATCGAGATGAGAGCGAACGCGCACGCCGAGACAGAGATCCGGGCGTTATTCTATAACGTGTATCAGTGTCTCGCGGCAACCGATTCCGTGCTGTTCGGGGATTATGAAGTACTGAGTCTTCCGGACGGCACTTTCGCGGTGGATACGGCATTCCGGAAAGTATAGGGCGCAGTGCTCAGACCACGCCCAAAAACGGATCCTTCGGCGATAGTACCGCCTCGGGATGACGGAATTTGCGATGAATACTGGCCGCAAGAGGGTGACCAGTATTATTAATCCCAAAGAAAACGGGGCCACCATATGGTGGCCCGCTTCAATGTGCATTCCGAAATGTCGTTAGACTTTTGCCTTCTCGACTTCTTTGGCGAGCTGGTCTACGGCTTTGTTTAGAGCTGCTTTCAGCGCCTTGCCGACGGGGTTGCCATCGAAGAACTTGCTGCTTACCTCGAAACCCCTCATGAGTCCATCGAATTCCAGGCCGACGTCGGTTACGGCCTCTTTGGCAATCGTTTGGAACTGCGCGAGGGTCTCTCCGGTCTTGGCGCTGATCGCCTTGACATCCAGTGTCACGAGAGCTTCCTTACGCGATACAGTGATGCCACCGGGAAGCTTGGGGCCTTTCCCGAATAGTCCCCCGATCTTGCCCAACGGGCTCTTATTGCCGCCGATTCCGACTTCACTCATCTTGAAGTCTTTGACCGTTGCCGCAATAAGAATGTCCGCGCCAGGGATCTTGTCGCCGGAACCGGTCAGATTCCGCTGCTCGTTGATAAGGTCGAGGCTTTTGCGGTCGATGACGCTCACCTTCTCGCGGTCGACTATATTCGTCAGGCCAAAAGTGAGCAAGCCAGTCAGGACTTCATCGAACCGGGCCGGGAGGTTCCCGGATATCCCGGCAATGCTGATTTCCATGACCACTGCACGCTTCTTGTTCGAAGGCCGGTCGGTGGCCTTGACATCGGCAGGCACTGTCGCCGCTGCCGGCTGGCCGGCGGGTAAGGGTTTAACCGCTTTGCCCCCTGTCGTAATAAACAGAAACTGGCCCTCCGTGTTGTAGTCCTTCATCTGCGGATTCTGCTTGGCGTTGGTCAGATTACCGACCGCCACTTTGACCGCAGAATAAAGGTCGGCCACCATGAAGGCGTCACCCGGCTCCGCGGCGCGGGCCTTTAGCTCTTCCAGCAGCTTATGGGTGAACATTCCGTGGCCGTATTTGGGGTCTTCGAAGGACTCTTCTCCGGCGCCGCCTGCTGTCAGTACCTGTCGAGCGGGCTTGGAGGCCAGACGCAGCATGAACGCCTCGGTGATCTTCTCGTTACCGCCGCGTCCCGCCGTCATAAGGCCGCTGTAGCATGCATCGGCGATGAACAGGACGTGCTTCGCCGGCATCGCGTCCGCCGTGTTCCAGATCGTACTCATTTTCACGCAGCTCGACATGTACGGGCCCGCGTTCTCGGCGTTGGCGAGGTCGACCTCGGCGTCGCTCGGAATCAAGAACCCAAGGTCTCCGCCGGTCGGAATCTTGACCGTCATACCGTGGCCCGAGAAGTAGATCAGGACGCGATCGTCCGGGCCGACTTTATTGGTGTCGCTAAGCTTCGCCATCGCCGTCTCGATGCCGGATTTGGTTGCCTGGCTGTCGGTCAGGACGGTGATATTCTCGGCCGGGAAACCATACGACTTGATGAGCATGTCCCGCATACCCTTCACGTCGTTAACGGCGTACTGGAGCGACTTGTCCTTAGGCAGCTTCGAGTACACGTTGACGCCAATAAGCAAGGCGTGCGAGTTCGCGTAAATCTGCTTGCCCGCCAGAGGACCCTTAGTAGGTATGAGTGACAGTGTCTTCGCGCCGCCTTGCGCCAGAGCCGTTACAGGCAGAGCGAGAACGGGCAGAATCAGCAGCGATTTCAAAACGCTGATTCGTCGCATGGTTAATCCTCCATCCAGTGAGCCGGGCCGGATTGGCATCCGGCCCGAAGAGAAACGAAAGTGCCTGACAGCGCCGGCAAGCTAACCGCTCACCGGGAATACTATAAAGATGCTCCCCCACCCGCTGTCTTCGGACGGATTCGTAGAGCCGTTAGGCGTAGTATCGGGAGCGGCTTGTAATACGAGAGTGCGCATCCTGTTTGCAGCGGCTCGAGCGCCTCGGCTCGTGAGCCCCCGCATCCCGAGAGTGCCGGGAAGAGCCGTCGCGTCGAACTGCGAGATATCCAGGGGCTGAGACGTTGCTATCGCGAGCAGCATCTCCTTCCCTGCCGGCGGCGCCACACTAATCTGGCCGGACGGCGGAAACTGCAGCGGCGTTCCCGCCTGGGCCTGAATACTGGGATTGTTTGCGTTCGGGTACAGCACCGTCACTTTTCCGTCGGCGGCAATATCCAGCAAGGTGATGAAGGCCGGACGGTTCACCTGTACGTTTATGGTAACGGTATCGCCAATCTGCAGACCGTTGGTCGCGTCCTGGCCGCTTTGATTCTGAACGGAAAGCGACATTTCGATCCGCGACGCCGGATTCTGCAATACGGCAAGCCGCTTCATGAGGAAGGCGCTGGTGAGCTGGGGCGCAAGTTGCCGCACCAGATCGTCCGCATCCATACCCGTGATCGCGCCGGTTAGTGCGGTTGGGTCGGGTGCAATATCTACGCTCACAAGGTTTGCCGTTGGAGCGCCTGCGAGCGAGACGACGAGGCGGCGGTCCACTACCTCACCCGGATTGGCGATACGGACGTATCCAAGGTTGGTGAGCGCGGACGTTATTGCAGTCATGTCCGCACCGGTTTCCAACGGCGATAGCTCCACAACCAGCGGATCGTTTGCGGGCGGAGGCGGCGTCTGGGAAACGAACACCTGCTCGTTCGGCTGAACGTCTCCCTGCACGACTTGCCCCTGGGCGGAATCGATGCCTACCGAGACAACCTGAATTTGATCCGGAGGCCCGCTTCCGTTGGTTGGACCTTCGAGGATCGTCCCCGGCTGAACGTCTGCCGAAAGACCCTGATCGATCGTTACAGTGTTACCCGAGACCTCTGTCACGTTGACCGGCTGGGCACCCTGTGGCGGATCGGCCGGCGGCTGGCCGGGCGCCGGGTCTTTATCCAGCAATCCCAGCACGGTCCCGATCTTCTGCTCTGGAGTGGAGTTCTTATCGGTCAGCGTCTGGAGGGTGTTGGCGATCTCCTGGGTTTTGGGCGACCCACTTGGCAGCAGCGCAGTGACGATGTTGCTGAGTCCGCCGGTTGCGCCGCTCAACAGTAGTCCTGCGGCGGGTTTTAGGATTTTCACCAGTCCCCCAAGCGCCTTTCCAAGGTCGAATCCGCGCATGCTGGTGGTCTGCGTCAGGCGGCCGGCCATCCGGGCGTCAATTCCGCCGCGGAGCTGCTGGAACGTCGTGTTGTTGTTGGAGCGCTGGGCAGTGCGCAGGTAGGCCCAGGTCATCGCGCCGGCCCAGACGACCTGTCGGTTCTTGGAGTCGACGATGGTTTCGACCGCGGGCGCGTCTTTCTCGGCGGCGCTGATGATCATCGCCTTCGCCATTCCGCCCGGAATGCTGCGTTTGCCCGTAAAGTTCTGCCGCGCGAGGTCACGGGTCAATACCGGCCAGTAGCGCGGAGTCGTCTGTGACGTATTCCGGCCTCTCGTAAACGAGCAGTCGATGACGGCGATCTTGCGGATGGCCGGAATCAGGTCGATCTTACTCAGCAGCGACGAATAGGCGATTCCACCCTGGCCGGGCTTGTAGTCAGCCGGGCATATCACAGGCGACGTGCGGTCTTTGTTTCCATAGCCGCTGAAGTGGATGTACACATAGTCCTGCGGCTTGGTGCGAGTGAGGGCGTCAAGGGCCCTTTGGATATTCGCGCCGGTCGCCTGGCCGTTCGTAAGCGTAATGATGGGACCGTAGCCGCGGGCTTTTAGCATCTTGCGCGTGAGGGCGACATCATTCGCGCAGCCCTTCAAAGCTTGAGACGAGTTTGCGTACCGATTTATCCCTACCAACAGCGCCAGCCGCATGGGCCGCGAGCCGAGGTTCCGCGCCTGCGCTGTCGCACCTACCGCCGGAGTTATCATCAAGGCCGCCAGCAGCAGCGACCGCATTCCGAGTGTGTTCATTTCTGTCTCCTGGACAGCGAGCGCGAAAGCGCCCGTTTGATTTGACCCTTCCGATGCATTGTGCGTGTGACGGTCACTGTTGCGGCTTATTACGCACGGTTGCGAGAAGGATTGCACTGCCCCATCCACTCTCATCCGGGCCGGCCGCCTGCAGTACAAGGGACTTCGAATTGGCTGCAAAGCGCGTTACACTGGAGCTTGCCACGCTCCTCATCCCCAGCTCACCCATCTTGAGGTTGAACTGTGACATGTCGAGTGGTTTCGCCGTCGCCAGGACAAGGACCATTTCCGTCCCTTCCGGACCTTCTACCCCAATGCGGTCCACCAACCGGCCATCGGACAGGCGGGCGCCCGGCGGCGGAAACTGAAGCATCGTCCCCGGCGTGGCCTGCACCGACGAGAAGAGGACCTCTACGCCTCCGTTCGTCGCTACGTTTATAAGCGTCACGAACGCCGGCTTGTCGACTGTCACATTGAAGAATACGGCGTCGCCAATGAAGATGGTGGGGCGCATCGGGTCCTCGGTAGTCGGATCGACGCCTGGAGCAGCTTGCTGTAATACAAGCGTACGCGATTTCGTGAGCTGGGCCGTCACATTGAAGCGCGAGTTCGGGTTGTCCAAAATGGACAGCTTCCGCATCATGTAGGCCTGGATCAGGTAGGGATTCACGTTTTGCAGGATTTTGCTCGCGTCCAAGCCGGTGAGGTCAAGAAGCTCCGCTCCGTCAGCTGAGAGCAACTGAGTCTTGCCGGTGCCAGCATCGCGTGAAATGACTCGGTTCGCGAGCCCCTGGGTAAGCTGGGCATGTCCCAGAGCGTTGATTCCGCTGCCGATCGTTTGAGTCGCGGCCGCGTCGAGACCCAGCAGCTTGACGGTGATCTTCTCCGTGTTCAGCGGATCCGGGGGCAGCGGGGGTGACGGTTGAATCTCCGGCGGGGGCTGCGTACCGCCAGCGACATCCTCAATAAGGAGCGTCCGGAGCGTTGCTTTCGTGGGATCGGCCTGGTACTTTCCGCTGAGCGTGGGCTGCGGCTCCTGGCTCATCCCTTTTGAGGCGATTCCGCGGCTCGCGGCGTTCAAAACCTCGCCGATCGGATCTGCGGCATCGCTCTTCTTGTAAGCCTCCAGCAAGTTGAACGAAAATGCCCCGAACGTTCCAGTGTCCGCCGCAGTCTGATCATCCTTGCACGCGGAAAGCACAACAAAATCACGGGCGCCAATGCCCCGAGTTTGGGGCGACTGCTTGCGGATGCCTTCGCCGAAGGAGCGAGCAGCGACCGTTAGGCCGCGCTTCTGTCCCGGCTTCAATCGAACGGTGGGTAGCCGTCGCTTGCGCATCCCGAGATCCCGGGACACGGTGCCGGAGTGGCAGCAGTCGAAAATGAAGATCTTCTTGGAAGTCTTGAAAGAAGGAATCCAGGTGGCGATGAAGTCATCGCGGATGCAGCCCGCATCTCCCGTTGTACTTCCGGCGGCGAAAGGATCGCCACTGTAGTCAGCGCAAGCAAGTAACTCGTCCTGCGCATCGTCTTCCGTGGAAGCTTCCGCGGCGGCCAACTGGAATCCATGCCCGCTGAAATGGAAATAGAAGACGTCGGAGGGTTTGACCCTCGCCGCCGCGGCCTGCATGGCGGCAAGCATGTTCGCCTTGGTCGCCTGCTGATCCAGAATCGTGGTTATGTTGGACTTCTTGAACCCCTGGGAGATAAGGAATTTCTCCGTCTCCAGGACGTCGTTGACGCACCCGAACAGATCGAACGGCGGAAGGTTCTGGCCGGCCGGGACGTTCGTGGGCCCGTAAAACTTGTAGTCGTTGATTCCGATGAGCAGGGCGTGTTTTTCGGCGCGAGCCGCCGCCGGGATGAGCAGCGAGATCATCAGGCCGGCCAGGCCGAGTGTTTTCCGCAACATGGTCTTCCTTTCAATTCTCGATAGCTGCATCAGCAATTGGCGATTAAGATGACGGGAGCGCAATGCAGGCTCCTCGCTCGAACCGGAACTATTATGACGGTTGGATGGAATGGCGTGAAGAGGCATCGGTCATACCGTGAATGTGAAGGCGGTTACACCCTGCGTGCAATGTTGGGCGAGATGTTCGTGCGAGGAGTGACCGGAATCTGAGTCGAAGCGTAGACTGGACATTCGGGGGCATCACGGACCTCGACGGTGAGCGACAGTACCCACGCCGGCGAATCCGAGCACTGCCGGTGGGGAGTAACCGCCAACGCGGCGGAAACGTATAACGTACCGCACCGTCCGGGGTACGGGGAAAGACATCCAATAACAGCGCAGCCTGGGCGCGCCGCGAGTAGTATATCAGACTCACCTCGGACCTGCAATGTGTGCGAGTTCCGATTGTTTCCGCATTCCCGAGAAACCCAGCCTTGACAAGAGGCCAAGCAAGGCGCATATTGGCGCGTTGACGTGCGGCGCCTTGATTCGAGCCATATTTCAACGGTCCCCTTGTCATGCTTGCTGAGCGACAAATGCTCGCCTTCCTGCGAGATATACTGCTTTTGAGAAATTCGAGAGTTTCATATGTTCCTGTTCAATAGCAAGGTCATTCTGAGACGTTGACAACTCGCCGGTTCTCCTGTTATCATCCCTTCAACTGCCGAGCGCCCGGCGTTCGAGGCTTGCAATGATCCTCTTTTTGATCGTAATCGACATGTTGATAATGGGGCTGGTGGGCGCGGTATATGCGTTCGTGGCCGCGGAATCGCGGCGTGGGCGCGACGTCGTATTAGAGCTCACCAACTACAAGCATCTGGCGGAAGATATGCTGCCGGTGCTTCGCATGATGCTGCTTTATGCCATGCTGTTCTTCGCCTGCCTGTTCTCCATGCTGGTGGGCCAGAGCTGGGTGGCGCAGAACGCCCGGTAAGGGCCTGTGAGTAAGTGAGTATGTGAGTAGGTGAGTAGGCGATTCCCGAGCGACTTACTCACATACTCACATACTCACATACTCACTCTCCGAATCCCCCCGACCTGACCTCCGTTTACGTTGACATCGTGCGTGTTTCGTGCGATAATGACGTGCCATTCTCAATAGATTCCGCTGATTGTCCAACTCCGACTCATCCTCGGAGAGGAGAACGATATGGGTGTATTCCGCCGCTTCTTCCGCTACCTCAAGGCGCTCATCATGGGCAAGCTTGATCAGTGGGAAGACCCCGAAATCATCATTAATGAATCGCTCCGGGAGATGAAAGAGAACCAGATCAAGAACCGTGAGCGCGCGGTCCAGGCGATTACCCAGAAGAACAACCTCCAGAACCTGGTGGACCAGGAGGAGAAGCTGACCCGCAATCTCGAGGCCAAGGCCACCATGGCCGTGCAGCAGGGCAACCGCGAGCTTGCACGGCAGCTCCTGCGCGAAAAGGGCATGCACGACTCGACGCTCGCTCAACTTCGCACGTCGCTGGCACAGGCGGAGGGTACTTCCGAAGCAGTCAAGACGGCCATCCGCCGCGAGGAAGAGAGATTCCGCGTAAAGACGGCGGAGGCGCTGGCGCTCAAGGCCAACATGAAGCAGGCCCAGATCCAGATCGAGATCAACAAGGCTATCGATGGGATGCAGATGGACGACACGGCCCAGAGCTGGGACCGCGCGGAGGACCGAATCCGGACCATGCAGTCTGAAGCGTCCGCTCGTGCTGAGGTCGCTAAGACAAGTGTGAACTCGCGACTAGAAGCTCTCGACGATCAGCAGATCGACGTGGAAGCGGACAAGGCGCTGCAGGAGCTGGAGGCAAAGCTCGGGCTGGGCTCCGCGCCGATCACGACGAGCACGACTACCACGGCCGTCACAACCGCTCAGGAGAGCGACATCGACAAACAGCTCCGCGAGCTGGAGCAGAAGCTCAACCAGGGGTAGCGATTGCTGCCCTTTGAACTATTCACGTGCGTGATCTAACCACCTCTGAGCGCCTGCTGCTGGTAGCGAAGAGCGTTTTCACATCACCCCTTTCGCTGCTCGCGTGGGCCGTGGGAGGGGCGCTTTTCTTAGTGGGCTGGTGGTGGGCGCTATTGTTGGCCGGGGGCGTGCAGGGAGCCCTCCTTCTGAGGGCGCTTTACGATGAGGAGCACCTCCGCCGAATCTTCGTGCAGCGTCACGAGCGCGATGACCGGCAGGCGGAGGGACGGATCGAGGAGCAGCTCGAGCGCCTGGATTTCGAGACGCGGCAGCGAATCCGCTACATCCTTCAGCTCCGCAAGGAGATGGCGAAGGAGGCGCGGGCCCAGGATGTTGAGTCGTACGCGCGGAAAGACCTTGAGCGCGTCGCATCGCAGTTGAGCCCGCTCGTGGAGCAGGCGGTTCGACTGGCAAGCCGAAAGCAGCAGCTCAACAAATACCTGCAAAACGTGGATGAACGGTCGCTGAAGAGCTACTGCAACAGCCTGCGGCAGAAGATCGAGGCATGCTCTGACCCAGTAGAACGCGAGCAGTTGGAGCAGGCGCTGCGATCCAGAGAGGCCGAAGCGCAAACCTATTCTTCGATCAACCAGGCTTCTCGAAGGATCGACAGCCAGCTCGAAAACGTGGAAGCGACCTTCGCAAGCTGGAAAGCGAAGATCATCCGAATCAAGACCGCAGATGTAGCTAGCGCCGCCAGCGTCAGCGAAGGACTGTACAGCGAACTGGATGACCTCTCGCGCCAGATCGACGTATTGGATTCCAGCGTGAACGAAGCGCTGCAGTCGGAGAGACTGACGTTGGGACAGCAGGCGGGATAGTGATTGGATTCCAATATAAAATGTAAAGTTAGCAATGCAAAATGCAAAATGAACGGACTCCGGTCAACACTGTGCGGGGTTTCAGTTTTGCATTGCTAATTTTGCATTTTATATTTTACATTGGAGACGTTAGATGGGATTCACGCGCAGGCTGCGCAACATAGCTCTCACGCAGTTGAACGCGCTGAAGGAGCGCCTGGACCGCGTCGACGAAGAGGCGGACATAGACGTCTCCGGAAAGTACGCGGAGCGCGACGCCCGGCGCGAGCTGAGCGACCCCACGGACATCCGCCCTACTCGCCGTTCGCCCGAGGAGATTGCGAAAGGAACGCCTGCGCAGGGTTCCCGCGGCGAGAGCGCCTCGTCGACCCCATCACCGATACTCGAAGAGAATGTACTCGCGGCGCACTACCGCCGCCTGGAGATTCCGTTCGGCTCCGACCTCTCGACCGTGGAATCCGCCTACGAGAAAATGCGGAACCTGATCGCGGAGCTGGGCAAATCCGGCGGCGCCGAGCAGCAGCAAAAGGCCGACGAGATCCTCAAGCGCTACACGGAATCCTACGAAATCCTCCGCGACGCCCTGGACCCCACCGCCGGCCGCTTCGACAAACTCGAGCTTTAACCAGCTCAATCCGAACGATTATCAAGCGTATCTCAAAATTGTCGCCACTTTTTTACTGTTGAGTTGACAAGCGATGGAAGCAATTGTCATACTCTCGGTCAACAACTAGCGATGGTTCTTTTGTCGCGCTGAGCAAGAAACCGCCATGACGCGGATAAACGTTCAGTAATCCACGCAAGACCGTTTCTGCCGCACGCAAGAGCGCCACTCGCTCTACCGGCCCGCCGTTCCTTTTCTCGCAGCAGGGAGTACGTCATGATGCGTCTCTTTAGGCTCCTCCGGGTCCCGCTTTCGACCCTCTTTCTGGCGCTCGCCGCCCAGGCCGCCTCTTTTTGCCAGCCTCCTCCCATGGGCTCAGGGAATTTCGAGGTGAGTATCCTCTACAGCGGGTTTGCCGCCGGGCAGATCACTTCCGACCCAGGGGCAGACCTGCGGTTTCCACAGAACAAGGTCTATTCGGACAGCACGATGGTATGGGCGAACGATCCGGCGTGGCGTATCTGGGCTGGCCAGAAAATCCGCCGCTTTCGCGGATTATAGGAGACAGCCCATGCTCAAGCAAGTAGTAATCTTGTGCTCTACCAACGGATGGATGTCGGGAATTGCGGCAAACGTAGCGTCTAAATCGTTCAATGTTGCGTTGATTGGTTGTTCGGTGTCTCCTGATGACTTAGAACGGTGGCGCCCAGACGCAGTGCTTATCGAGTATTCGCATCCGGCAATAGACTTCGCCGCAACATCCAGGACTCTTCGATCAAACGAACCTTCCGTAAATCCAGTTTTGATTGCACTCTTGTCCTCGCGCGTTTCGTGCTCGCTAACGGCTGATGACCTCAGAACTCTTCAAAACCACGCTGACGCCCACATAACCTACCCGTTTGACCAAGAGGAGCTTAGTTTTGTTATAAACGCCGCACTTCAAAATCGATACAAGCAGCACCAATAAGGTCGGAAGGGCGCGGTCATGAGTCAATCTGCTTCGTCTACTTCTTGCTTATGGTTGATTGAGAAACGTGAAGCGATGGAGACGGATATTCCACTGGTTGAGTATGTGTACCACCCTCAATGGGGCTCCTGGCTTCAGCTACACGTTGCAGCGCATCCATGCCGGAGAGGTGACGCGGGTCGACGGGGCCGGGCCCAGCACTGCGGAGCTTCAGCAGTTCGGGTATGACGAGCGGGGAAGGCTTTCGTCCTCGTCCGCCAGCTACACGGTGAACGGGCAGCCGGCCACGCACGCTGGCACCTACACCTCGGACCTGGCTAACAACCTGATGGGCGGACTGACGGCTGGACGCACAACAACAATAACCAGGTGACCAGCGCTCCGGCGATGAACGGGTTGCTGAGGGCGACCGGCCTCAGCTATAACTCCGCCGGGCAGCTTACCGCTGCGAACGGGATGACCCTCAGCTGGTCGCCCAGAGGGAATCTGGAGAGCGTAACGAAGGTTCCGGGCGTGGGTGCGGTCATCTGCTCGTATGACTTCGCCGGGCGGCGGGTCAGTAAGATCGCCGGCGGGGTGACCACCTATTACCTCTATTCCGGCACGGCGCTGATCTGCGCGCTGGATGGCAACGGCAACGTCCTCAAGAGCTATACCTGGGGGCCGACCGGCCTGGTCAGCGACCGGGTGGGAACGCACCGGTCGGAAAGCCATCAATTCGTGGTTTCACATTAGCTTGATAAACTCCAAGTGGAACGCTTTTTATCGTGCCAACCCGAACGCGAGTAGGGCTGAGATTGATGAATTCGCTCAGTTGATCGACTCGCTTTACGGAAGCAATGTCAACCCCTACAAGTGAGGCGATGGACACACTTTTTGCGCTCGAACCGCACGTCGCAGGTAACTGGGGGCCTGAGACAGTTGTCCTTAATCGAGAAGCCCTCGAAGCCGGACTTGAAACGGTGCCTCAGATTTCGGTCCTTGATTACAGGTTTGATGTTTGGCTCGGTGACGAGCTATTGCAAGGAAATGCGTGTTACCTTGCGACAGATTCGTTGGCCAAGCGTCTACAGCTCGGAGCGCTTTCGGGCATGTCATTTCAAGCCGTGAAGGTGTCGGTATCGGAATTGTTCGAAGATGCGTTTCCGCAGGTGCGCTTGCCTACCTTTCAGAGGCTGATCCCCGAAGGTACGGTAGACCTGCGAAATGGGTTCGATCTCGTCCGGTGGTCTGGCGATGACATCTGCTGGGGCTCGAGAATTGATTATGTCAAGCCGAGCGCGTTTGAATTAGCAGTGGACTCGCCTCCACCTCCATACAGCTTAGTGGTAACGGCCCGAAGCCTGGAGATTCTGAAACAACACTGCTTAAGGCATTGCGAAATACATGAAGTGCGGCCTCCTTAGCGGAGCGCAGATCTTGTTGCCAGCAATCGGGCATTATTGGTCAGGATCGGGACTTGACTGCGTGCACTCAGGTTAAGGCTCCCATGCCATCGCTTCGGTGACCGCTGCCCCCGGGCGGCAACGGCAGCTTCAGCTATGACTTCGCGGGGCGGCGGATCAGCAAGACGGTGGGCTCTCAGACCACCTGGTATCTCTGTTCCGGGTCCGCGCTGGTCTGCGAACTGGACGGCAACGGCAACGTGGGGGCCGACCGGCTTGGTCAGCGACCGGGTGGGGAGTCAGAGCCGGTTCTACCTCTACGATCAGTCGGGCAATACGCGGGCGCTGGTGGATTCCGCCGGCACTCTGCTCTCGCGGGGAGCCTATAACGCCTGGGGCGTGGCCCTTTCCGGCTACAGTCCGTCCACCCTCAAACGGGCCCGTTATGAAGAGGCGCGAGTCCGACATTATGAGCCTCGAGCGTTGGCAACGCTTACGACAACAGGAGCGTGATGACTGGGAACGCGACCAATGGAGGCGGTGGGAACGAGGCGAAGGGCGGGTTGAGGCGATACAGACACTGGCCTCGCTATTTCCGGGCGGCGGGGGACCAGCCCGCAAGGCCGGTCCAGGGTTGGTCGCAAGCACAATTGGCTTCATCAAAAACCTTTGGGCGAAAGTGAGGAATCCCGCAAAGGCAGCATCGAATCCAGCTGTGGTAGCCGAGGCCGCGCAAGCGACGTCGGCGTGCAGAACCCTAGCGGAATGGCTCAAGGATCATCCAGGTCTACTCCAGGAGATACGCGACCTCTTCCAACAGGAACCCGTGAGTGGTGAGGCATTGATCCGGACAAGACTCCGGTGAGATATGTAGGCCCCGATGAAGTCTTGAAAATCCGATCGCGCCCCGGCGAAAAGCCCGGACACCATCCGTTTGGGCTGGCGCTTGGAGGTCCTGCAGGGCAGAAACTCACTCCAACGGGCGACACTAACACCCCCGTTGTTAGAAACCCAAAACACTTGCGAATTACGGGCTTACAAAACAAGATTCTCCGAATCATCAAATCGCAGAGGTGAGATGACTTCACCAATCTCGTTATTAGGCTGATGATTCGTCCAAACGGGGGTATTTCCAGTGAATGCACTCGATGAGTTCCTTGAGAGCGTGACGCTTGCAGGCTGGGTGATTGAGATGCGGGAACCAACGCCTGTCGATCTCAGCGGCATCGTGCATAGCCGGTTCCCTCAACTGCCGGACGACTTCCGGGACTTTCTCGTCCGGGTGCAAAAATGCGTTAACCCGACAAACAATGCCTGGTTCTTGTGCGAGGAGAATTATTTAGGCTCCGGGGAGGATGTGTGGCGCTGGAACGAGTGGGAGATCATGTCATTGAGTGCGGCTTCGGATGATGCGGAATGGCAATCTGAAATCAGAAGCTTCTGGGCGACACACATGCCGATCGCGATGTCAGTCATGGGTGACTATGGTTATTTGGCCATTGCTTATGGTGGTGAGCGGCCTGGAAGGATAGTGCAAGGGTTTGCCCCGGAATTTGAATCACCATTGAATGTCGCTAACTCATATTCAGAACTAATGGAGCTGATGGCGAAAGCTGTACTCAATCCAGCGGATTACCCGGAACTCGGCAGCTTCCTATAACTGTGTCAATGGAACGGTGACTTTCAAGCATATCCGCATACATAATGTCCTCCTTCAGACTTGTGCACATTTCTATCCGCCTAGTTGGCTGCCTCATTGCCTATTCATGCTCCCTAAACCCCGCCAGCGGCGAGTTTTTAGATACGACCTTCTTCTACGGAGCGCGGCAGGGCGACCTGACCAAAGTCGTCGACCGGGTCGGCGACGCCATGACAGTGGGGCCCTATGACGCCCTCGGAGACCCGCTCGGATTCCGCGTATTTCCGGATACCGGCAACCCTGTGACATCTACGAATCCCTTGATCACTTCTCTGGACTGGAACGCGGCACAGGAGCTTATCTGGGCGAGATTGCCGAATCAGGTCACGGTCCAGCAACACTTGGAACAACGGGCTCGTCACGAGGACGGAATCCCGCTCCTCGGGCAATGTTCTGCTGTCGTCTATGGATTTCGTCTACGACAGCCGAGCACGATTGAAACTGGCATCCGATTCCGTCGGCATAGCAGCGCAATATCGCTACGATCCCTCTTCGAACCTGACGGGAGTCTGGGACGGTCGGTCGAACATTACCCGGTTCAGCTATGGTCCTAACTACGATCAGGGTTAGATGTACGGGCGAAGCATGAATCAATGAATCATGAATGCGTTGCGTTGAGGGAGGGGGAGTGGTATACTTGTCGGGTTCGTAAACCGGGAGAGGGATTGAATGCCGAATATTAAGTCTGTTATTAAGGATGTTAAGAAGTCGCGGCAGAATCATCTGCGCAATATTTCCGCCAAGTCGGCGATGAAGACGTTTATTAAGAAGGCGAAAACGGCGGTGGAGAGCAAGGACAAGTCCGCGGCCGAGGCCGTGAAGCAGGCCTGCAGTATCATCGACAAGACGGCCGAGCGCGGAATCATCCATCGCAACGCCGCCGCGCGCCGCAAGTCCCGCCTGATGAAGCGCGCCGCCAAAGCCGCCGCCGGCAAGTAACGGCCGCCGCGGAATCCGTTTCGAGCCCCGGAGGTACTCCCAGGTCACCGGGGCTCTTCCTCGTCATAAGTGTTGAGTGTTGAGTGTTTAGTGTTGAGGCTCAATACTCAACACTAAACGCTCAACACTACTTAAGCGCGCAGAGGTTGATGATCAGGACCTCGAGGTTGCCAACCACGTCTTCGCTGCCTTCGCCGCCGCCTTTGTTGTTGACGTCGCATTCTACGAGGAGCTCCATGGCGCGGGCGAGCGATTCACGGTTCCAGGAGCGGGCGGAGCGGAACAGTTCGTTTGCCTTCCATGTCAGCGATGTGATGCTGCCCTCGGAAGGCAGCTCTGCAGCGATCTCCGGCGGGAGGTTCTTCAAGTTCTGAGAGCTGATTCCACGCTGCGACAGCTCGCGGGCCTGCCAGAGGAGGCCGTATTGCCGGGCCAGCAGCGCCAGCAGCCGGCCGGCCACGCTCTGGGGCTTGGTGTCGTAGCGAAGCAACTCGGCGAAGAGGCTGAGCGCACGATCCGGATTCCGCTGGCTGATGGCGTCCACCAGCTTGAACGTTACATCTTCGGGATTGTGCGATAGAATCGCTTCGATGGCTTTCGCGCCGATAGAAGCGGAATCCCCGGCATAGCAGATCGCCTTTTCGAGCTCGTTGCGCAGTGCAGCGCGGTTCGCGCCGGACTTTTGCACCAGGAGTTGCGCGGCTTCCTCCGTCATCTGTTTTCCCGCGGTTCGGGCTTCCGCGATGGCCCAGTCCACCAACTGGTCTTCGCCGAAAGCGCGGAATTGGATTACTGCGCCCGCTTCCTTGATGGCGGCATCCAGCTTGGGATGAAGCGCCGTTTTGGAGCGGTAGCCCTCCTCCTGAGCGCCGGCCCGCAGGACGAGACAGGTGCCTGGTCCAATCGACGCGATCCCTACCGCCAGCCGTTCCGCCTCGCCGGCCATATCTCTCTTCCGGAATACTTCGGCGCGGCGCACCAACACGAGGCGTACCGGCGAGGCAAAGGGAGCAAGGGCGGCAGCGGAGAGGATTCGATCCGCGCTTGTGGAATCCGCGTCTATCTGCTCCAGGTCGAAATCCGCAAAAGATTCGTCGATGGCTTTCGCGCGGAGCAGGGCGAAGGCTTCGTCTTTTTGAGGGTCGTCCTCTCCGTAGAAGAGGTACGCCCGCTGAATGGGCTCGAATAGGCGCTCAGCCTCGGCCGGGGAGTACGCCGCCTCCATTTTCAGGCGAGCTCGGCAATAGGGTGAACCACCGACAGGCTGTTCCGGCGTATCGGCCGAAGCGCAGCGCGCAGCGCCTTCAACTGCTCCCCGGCGAGCTTTACGTCCGGCTCAGCGGCGGTGAGCGAGCTGTAACGGAACTGCACCGCCAGCGCGGTCAGGCTCTCCAGAGCGCGGTGAGCGTCCGGATGCTCCAGTAAAACCCCTCCCATTTCATCGAGGTACTCGCCGGGCGTGATCGAAGGCAGCCGAGGGCGGCCAAGCCGGGCGAGTGATTTGCAGGCTGCATCATACGCCTGGATGACCGCGATGTTTGCTGCCGGAAGTCCCAAATGCTCCAGCGTAGTATGACGCGGGCGGAATCGGTCCCACAGTTCCACTTTGATGACAAATGCGATCATGGCGATCATGATCAGCAATGCGATCGGAGGCAGCGGCCCGCGGCTGAACAGGACTCCCAACAGCGATCCCTTATTGGTCTTTCGTGTCTCGCTTCGCTCGCTGATATCTTCCGCGCCTTCCGTGGCGTCGAATGTTATCCAGCCCACGTTCGGAAAATACACTTCCGTCCATAGGTGCTTGTCGCGCTCCCTTACCACGTACTCCCGCGATTCCGCCTCGTATGTTCCGGGGGCGAACCCGGAAGCGACGCGCGCGGGAATGCCGGCAGCACGGCAGAGCATCGCGAGCGCCGTCGCGAAGCTGTCACAGTAGCCCTGCTTCGCGGTGAATAGGAAGTGCTCGGCCACGTCGACATCCAGGGGATAAGCGGGCGTCCCCGTGTTGTACTTGCACTGAGATTCGACCCATTCCTTGAGCGCAATCACCTTGTCGTATGCGTTGGTTTTGCCCCGCGTGATCTCTTCAGCGGTTTGCCGCAGCCGGTTCAATGCGGACGGATTGGCGGAATCGAGAATTCCCTGGAAGTTCTGAGAGATGACACTGGGATAGTCGTCGCCGGCCGCCTGCAGGAGGTTAGGGCTCGTGTCGGCAACCTGGGATTTGACGGTGTACTGGAACCCTTGAACCACCTGGTAAAGATGCACTCCGCCGGAAGGGTCGGTCTGCGCCCGGTCCTGACTCATTGTTAGGGAGCGGATCTCCGGGGCGGCGTAGATGTCCATAAACCATCCGTTGCCCACGAAACTGACTTCCTGCGTAACCTCATTTGATCTCGGACCGACAGCCGTAAACTCGTTCGGCGCTATGGTAAAGGTCTTGGCGCCGGGGATGGGGTCGTTAAAGAGTTCATCTACGCTTCGACCGGCCATATCTTCGGTGAGGATCGATGACTGCTCGAGGGAGCTGCTCCATCCTCGGCCATTGTAGACGTTGAACGAAGCGCCCCGCCAATAGGAACCCTGGCTCGCCCTAATCCGCATCACCGGCTCGTCACTCAAGGATACCGGTCCCGTTCCAACCGATACAGCGGGCTGTTCCACGATATTAATGCGCGATGGATTCTGGGTGGCGCGGCTCTGAGACGATGAGCTGGTCGAGCCAGGGGAAAACGCGAGGAGGGACCCCACTGCCTGGAGTGGAACAGCGGCCGGAATTGCGAGAAAACATGCCCCGGCGGCGCAGATGACTGCCGCCTGAATCTGCCCAAGGAACAGCTTCGATTGGCGCGGCCGTTTCGCTCCGGACTGACGGCGGCGGGCGCTCAGGAAGCATTCGTGTACCATCATGAACGCGGCACAGGCGACAAACAGTGCAAAGTATCTAGTGAGCGCAGGGTCCGCGGTCATGGTGCCCACCAGGCCCATGATGGCAATCGAGAGAACGCATGAGAAGAGCACGGAGCCGTCGGTAATGAGTGTAAAGCTGCGGAAGACCGTGATCCAGATTAGCATCACCGCCAGCCCCTTCGCGCGGTCGCCTTCCAACCCCGCCGGCGCTAAGAAAGGGATTCCGCGGTCCGTGGTCGCTGCGATAGCGAGAAAAACACACACCGCTGCCGCGGGCAGCTCCACCGAGTAGGCATTCACGCTCTGGCGGCGCACCAGAAAACTCACCACGAAGCCGACCGCCGTGATGAGGGTAATCATTGAGACGAATCCAGGGTCCTCGTCCAGCAGCAGCCCAATGCTCATTAGGGCGCTAAGAGTGACGAGAAAGCCGGCTACATAAAGCGGTACGGAACCGGGAGTGGTGCGGCCGTCCGCCTCGGGTATCGGGTATCGGGTATCGGGTATCGGGTTATTCAAAGTATCGGGCATCCTGTGCGGACTCCAGTCGAAGCTCTGATTGCGGACTTGCGCTCAAAACGAATGGCGCCGTATTGGCGCCGTGAAACCCTTCCATAAGGGTGTGCAGCTCTCGCTTACTAATGCCGCTATTCGGATCGAAGCTCCGAGGGTCGGCATAGACTACCACTACCTGCGAGCCGTCGGCCGTGTAGTGCGAAAGGCTCTCCGGTAATGCGTTATCCAGTCCGCTTGTCAGAACCACTAGTGTGGTTCCGGCAGTCAGGCGACCCACTCTGTGTACGAGCTCAGCGCTCATCTTCGAGTTTTCCTGCGGCTCCGCCCGCGCGAGGTCGCCCAGCACCTCATACAGGTGATCCGATCCCCGTCCTGACGCCGAGGCGGGTGTTATGGCGTCCCCAGACACGAGCCGTACGGAAGCGCCCTGCCGGATAGCGCTCTGCGCGAGCGATGCCGCCACACGGACCAGGTATTCGAACGAGCTTTCCTTCCCTTCCCCTATCTGAGCTCCACGGCTGATATCCAGCGCGAGAACCACGTTCACCGCACGAGACTCCTCGAATTCGATTACGCTGAGATGACCCGTGCGCGCCGTAGACTTCCAATGCACGCGCCGCAGCGGATCCCCCGGAATATACTCCCGCACGCCGTCAGGATCGATGCCGCTCCCTTTGGTCGCGGCGATGGGCAGCTCGCGGAATCCGTAACGTTCTGCGCCGCTCAACACGATATCCGATATCGGCTCGGGCACCGGATACACCAGCATCTCGCCCGGCGTTTCGAACCTCTTAGTGAAAGAGAAGATTCCGAGCGGGTCAAGAGCCGTAACGCTTACACTCTCTAACTGATACGCACCGCGTTTGAGCAACTGCACCCGGTAGGGAATCCGCGTCAAGGCTTTTGCCGGAACGCTGAATACGACTGATTCCGAATCTGCCGGTTTCAACCATGCCGGGAGATGGTCACGCGCCTCCAGGAAGAGCCGTGCCATGCGTGACGTGGAACGAACCACCAGCCGAAACTCGACTGTCTCGCCATCCCAGCCGCTGGGCGGCAGTTCTCGCGCGAACGCCACGTCTCGCAGCGAAATCATCCCGAGCCCGTAGCTGATGAGCGGGAGCACAAGGAGAATCGCCGCCATGTAGTAGAGGTGCGCGCTCCCGACCAGTGACGCGGATAGGATGAGAAAGAAGGCGGCGGTGAAGATTACCCAGCGTTTGTAGTGCTGCATGATATGTGTGGGTGTGTGGGTGTGTGGGTG
>JBKJZI010000027.1:0-8007 GCA_046715155.1 Chthonomonadales bacterium
CTTCGAGCGGGCATGACGCCCGGAACGTCAAGGTCTGGGACGTTCGTAGTCGAGTCTGCGTAAAGGAGCTCTCCACCGGAACCCTCACGAACGTGGCTTTCAGCCCCGACGGCCGATGGCTGGTCACGGGAAACGCTCACCGATTCCAGTTCTGGCGGGTGGGGAACTGGATTCTGGAGCGTGAGATCCCGCGCGCGGCGGGTATGGGCCTTCCAGGCCCCATCGCATTCTCGCAGGACGGGAAGCACGCCGCGCTGGGATGCTCGCAGAACACCATCCATCTAGTTGATTCCGAAAACAGCGCGCTGATCGCCCGCCTGGAGGGACCGTCGGAGGACCTATTGACTGCTTACCCGCGATTCAGCCGGGACGGCGCCTATCTCGCCGCCGGTACCGAGTGCGGCGCCGTCTACCTTTGGGACATCCGCCGAATCCGCTCTCGCCTCGCCAGAATGGGCCTCGATTGGAACTATCCCGCAGCCTATGTCAAGCGCCCATCCCACCCCCTGAAGCTCGAATTCGAACCAGATACGAGCCGATAAACCTCGTACCTCCTGCCCCGGCTGGAGCGCGCCGATTCCGTGGCTTCGCGGCTGGCGGGCGGAATCCGGGAACTCGAACGGCTTCTTCGGATTCTCCAGGAGGTCTTCACCAGTCGGATTCGAGTGTCTGAACTGTGATGCGTCGGATGGACTGTGATAGACTGCGATGATGGGCCGTTATCACAGTCCATCATCGTGATCCGATGCATCACAGTTCAGACAGCAGGAATCGGGCGGGGGGTTGGGGAAGGGGGCGGAAATCTTGTGCTGGACTCCTGGCTCCTCCGTCGATCTACCAAGGGAAGTTCGCAATACCAACACGGACATAAGCCGGGGGGGGTCCTCCGGCTTTTTGATTCGGTTCCCCGGCTAAGGAGCGGTGCGGGATCGCCACCGCACCTATTAGCAGAACGGCAACAACTCGTGACACTCACAAGCGATGATCACCATGAGGATAAGGTCACCGAAGGTCTCCGCAAGCAGGCATTCGAGTTCCTCATCTCGTCGGCCATGGCCGATAGCGCCAAGCTCGACCTTGGCGACCCTGCGGAGATAGTGAGATATTTCGAAGCGCTCCTAAAGGAATCCGAGCGTGCAATAGGCATCTTAGCATTTTCTTTTATCGAAAGAAAGATATTCGAGCTGTTCGCCCAACGGCTCGATCCGAACGTGCCGGGTGGCATTAACTCTATCCTGGGGCGCAACGGCACTCTCGATACCGTTGGAGCCCAAATCAAGCTACTGCGCGCGCTCCGTTGGTTGCGCCCAGAAACGTCAAATGCTCTGGGCGTCCTCGCCAAGATCAGAAACCGCTTCGCCCACGCGCATCAGGTCATCACCTTCAGCGATCCCCAGGTCCAAGGCCTCCTCTCGTCTCTACCTAAACATGAGGAGAAGTGGGCTTCAAAACTAGGCGGCGTCGATCTCCCGGTGGTACACAAGTATCTCGTGCGAGCCACCGGGGTGCTGACCGACTTGATCATCGACCTGACGCTGATGCCCTCTTCCTTGCACGTGGGTATGGGCCCAACCGGGGCTTTCTCCGCTGGATTCGATCGCTTTCCGAAGAGTCTTCAAGATGCCATGGGCTGGTGCATGCAGGTTATGAGCCTCGTATGTGAGGACGCTGAGCGCATACAACGGACTCCGTCGCCGGAGTGAACCTTCCCATTGCACGATACGGCAGCAAATCGAACGGTATCCTTTGAGTCGCGCTTCGCAACGGATCCAAAGTGGTTAGCGCGGATCGATAAGTAGAAGGAGTCGGGCGGCCTGTTGGAGAACGGCGAGGAAAGTTAGCGCTGGTGGCGTTGGTGGATTCCGGCAAGGGGACTTTGGATTCGGAGAGCCGCAGTTAAGTTTTGAACTTCCGGACTTTGTTGCGGAACTTCTAAACTAAAGTGCGGAAGTTCCAAACTTAAGTTTCCCTCTTCCGCTCTATACTCCGGAAGGCCCGCACTATACCGGCGCTCGGCCGCACTTTAGATTCACCCGATCCGGCTTTACTTTCGCTCAGCGGCACTATGATCGGCCCCAGTGATCCCTTACAAGCCGCGCTGGATATCCGCCTCAACAGCCTCAAACTCGGACCTTCCAGCGCCGCCATCGTTCTGCAATACGTCGCAAAGAGAAGGAGAGGAAGAGTGGCTTTTCAATTTCCCGGACCCGACGGCGACTTCGATTCGCTGATCAACGCCTTCGGAACCTACGTCAACGCGAACCTCGCGAACCTCGGGCTGGTAGCCGGCGACGTGACCGCCTTCAACGCGGGCCTGGCCGACTGGAACACGAAGTTTCCCGCCCACATCACCGATCTGGCGACTGCCCACAGCTCGCGCGGGGCGAAGGACGACTCCCGCCGCGATCTGACGGTGTTAACGTCCGATCTTTCCGCGCTGATCGACGCGAAGCCGCAAGTGGACGACACCGAGCGGCTGGCGATGAACATGACGGTGCGCGACCTCGCGATGACTCCGTCACCCGTCCCGACCACCCGGCCCCGAGGAACGGTCGACTTCAGCCAGCGCTGGGAACACCGGATTAGCTTCACGGACGAGACCACTCCGACCAGCATCCGCAAGCCGGAGGGAGTCCGCGGTGTCCAGATCTATCACAAGATCGGCGGCCCGCCCCCCGTCGGTCCCGCCGAGACGTCCTTCCTGGCGAACGACACCCGCTCGCCCTACCTGGCGGTCTACGACGCATCGCAGGCCGGCGAGACCGTCCACTACCTCCTCCGCTGGGAAAACACCCGCGGCGAAGTAGGCCCCTGGTCCGAAACCATCTCCGCCAGCATTGGGGCGTAACAGAATGGTCTCTCGTTACGGTATGGCGCTGATTTGCTTAGCGGCAATTCTCCCGACCTTACTCGGGTGCACTCCTCGGCAACCACTTTCAACGGCATCTGATTCCTCGGGTGTTCCGGCGCAACAGCCTGGCGTTACTACGCCAACTACTGAAAACATTCAAGCGAAATATGAGCGAATCAAGGATGCAGGCTGGGCTTTCGTAAAGGCGCATGCGCAGGGACAGATCGGCACTGCGATGAGCTTCATGTCTCATGGGGCTGCGGGAATCTATCGAGAAAACACCGATGCCTACATCTATGGAACAGGCTCGCCGCCCGCTGGCGCGGAGGTGAAATACTATCCCGGGAACGTAACTACTGAGAGCTCGTCCGCAAGCTTCCGGTTCACGATTGAATACCTTGATCCGGCAGCACGCAGGTGGCTCAAGTGGAAAGATCGCAAGCTAATCCTCGTGGAGGAATCCAGCATCTACAAAGTGACTGACTGCGTAGATAGGTGATCCCTAAATGGCTTACAAAGATCAGTGGAATCTGGCGAGTGATGACGAGTTCAAGCGGCGGGTGCAGATTGCAATGTGCTCCGCCGCGATTGCGATTCAGGCGGAAGCGCCGGCCACTCCGAACCACACGAACCGCGCGAACTACGCCAAGCTGGTGCTGAACAGCCCGGATTCCTACATGCCGCTGTTCGCCCTCGCCATCTGCGCATTGGACCCGGCCCTCACTCCCGCCTCGCCGGACGCGAATATCCAGACCAACGTCAACGCCGTGTGGAACGCCCTCGCGGGGACTCTCTAGATGGCGAGCCTGGTTCCCGTTTGGGTCGACAACGTATCGGTGATTCCGGCGCAGCCCATCGCGTTCGGAAACACGGTTCGCGGCACGCTCGACCTGCGGCTCAGATACGGTGGAATGCTTTTTGTCCGTCTCGGCCGCAAAGGGACGACTGCCCCGAACGTCTCGATAAAGGCCCAGGTCCGGCGGCTGGTGAATAACGGCGGCGCGGGCGGGGCGCACCCTGGCGCGGTCGTTCCCCTCGCGTCCAGCACCACCACCGGCCACGCCACGACCGTCAATGTGGATTCCGCCGCCGGCCAGCCCGTCCTGAATGTCGCCAGCGTCACCGGATTCGTCGCCGCGGATCTGGTCTGTATCTACGATGCGGCTTTCGCCCGCTTGGAATTCGCGCGGGTCAGCAAGATCGCCGCATCGACGCTGGTGATGGACGCTCCGCTCGGATTCGCCCACACCGCCGCTCTCGCCGATAACGTCACGCGAATCGCCGATGTCTTCGCCCCCGTCTGGCTTCACGGCGGGGCGCTCTGGGAAGTGGTGGTCGATTACGGCGCGTCCACCAGCGGCGCGGATTACGTCTGCCAGGCCCTCGCCCAGGTCTACGAATCGGATACAATTAGTTGAGAGTTGCGGGTTGAGAGTTGCGGGTTGAGAGTTGCGGGTTGAGAGTTGAGAGTTGATAGGTGAGAGCAGAATCAGACGTGACACGCCGTCTCTCTGAAATGGGGCGGTACTCCTTCACATTGGAGAACAAGATGAGCCGAGAAGAACGCAACACGGAGTTGATGCAGACCCTGGACGATGCGTGGAACGCCCAGAACGTGGAGGTGTTTCGGGCGCGGCACAAGCCGGACGTGATCGTCCGCTGGCCCGGAAAGACCGAGCCAACCATCGGAATAGAAGATCACACCGCGGAATCACTCGACTTCTGGCGGACGTTTCCTGATCAGCGCCTGGACAATCATCCCTACCGGGTTTTCTTCGCTTCAGGCGACTGGACCTGCTCGATCGCGCGCTTCAGGGGCACGATGAAGGGGCCGATGAAGAACCCGGACGGCAGCGAGATTCCGCCAACGGGGAAGTCCTTCGATATCGAGTTCTACACCGTCGCTCGCTGGGACAACGACCAGATCGTCGAGGAGAATCTCATGTACGACCTGGTGACTTTCATGAAACAGATTGGCCTCGGCTAAGTAGACAGCAGGCCAGGCTTACGGGCATCAAGATTGGCGCTTAATTGAGAGGTGAGTCGGATTCCACCCCACTTACATCAGAATGCTCATAGAGCCCGAAACGATTTGGACGTTTGAGCGGGGGGGGGGGCGCCCATCTTCGGATTGCGCATAGCATCTGGCGTCGGGCTCTTCCTCTCAACTCTCACATATGCCCGCGCTCCACACCCGCAATCCCGGAATCCACCTCGGCGCGATGCCGGACGCTTCCCTCGCTTTCGCCCGGAACGTCGTCGGCATGGGGCATTTCGATGAAGGGGCGGGGAACGCGGTTCTGGATTCCGGAATCTTCGGTAATCATGGGGAGCTTGCGGCGGGAGCGAAGCGGGCGGCAACCCCGCGCGGCCCCGCCCTCCAGTTCGACGGAATCAGCGCCTATGCGTCGGTGCCGCACGCGGAATCCCTCATGCCCTCCCGCATCACGGTCATTGTCCGCACCCGGTGTCTTGCCGTGCCGGGGCAGTTCGACTGCATTTTGATAAAGGCGGCGGACGGAAACTGGAATAACGGCTACGGCCTTTGGTACGACACTCCCGCCACGCTGGTGAAGTTCTACGTCAGCCACAACGGCAGCGGCGGAGTCTCTCAGATCACCGTAGACCCCCTGACCGATAACACGTTCGTCGCTACCTACGATGGGACTTCGGTGCGGCTTTACGCCAACGGAATCGCCGGCTCGAAGATGACCTACACCTTCGGAATCACCCCCACCACCGGCCCGCTGGAGTTCGGCCGCGGACGGGGCGACGCCTTCACCATCAATGGCTTCATCTACCAGGTCACGATCCTCGATTACGCCCTCGCCCATGAAGACGCCCTCCGGGAGAGCGCGGTCGGATGAGTCATAGCTGTCACGCGACGAGGAAGGGGATGGGGCGGGCGCATGCGAGCGCTTATAAGCCCTTCCCGCCATCAGCGGTCACACAGGCGCAGCGAAATGTCGTGCCACTTTCCGCACGGCACTGGCGGCGGCAAGGATGTAATCGTCGGTCATCTCCTGGTGGATCGTGATACGGATGCCGGTTTGCAGGATGGCCTCTACCTCCGGAGTGTGGTGCTTCGAAAAATCCATCGTGGTCAATCCCATCTCGCGCACGGGCCAGCGGCCGGCGAAGAATCCGTGTTGTTGGAACACCGGCTCACGATGCAACGGCACCGGAATGTAACCGGCGCTGCACGCGACACCTTCAGCACCGAGCGCCTTCACGAATTCGGCCCGGTCGCAACGGAATGCCACGGGGCGAATGCGCATGAAGTAGCCCCAATAGACACATCGGTCGTCGGGATGCACCTGGTGCGGCAGGATCCCGGGGATTCCGGCGAGTTGCCCGCTCAACAGATTGCCGAGCCGGGAACGTCTTTCGGCGATGGCTTCGAGCCGTTCGAGCTGCGCGGCGGCGATGGCGGCCTGCGGCTCGCTCATTCGGTAATTCGTCGCAAATGCTTGAAACCCACCCCCTTTGGTGCGGTCCCCGCCCTTGTCGCCAAACTTCTGCAGCGACGGGCCGAAGCGCTCGTCATTCGATGCAACCACGCCGCCATCACCGCACGTGACGTGCTTGGAATCCTGTAAGGAAAAACAAGCGATGTGGCCCATTGTGCCGATGGGCCGGCCGCGGTACTTGGTGCCCCAGGCCTGCGCGCAATCCTCGATTAGGGTCAGCTTGTGTTTGTCAGCGATTGCTCTTATCGCGCTGAGGTCGCACGGGTTGCCGAAGAGGTGGACGGCGATAATGGCTTTCGTTTTCGGCGTGATGCGGCGCTCCACATCCGCCGGATCAAGATTGTAAGTGCTGGGGAGCAGATCGGCGAACACCGGCACCGCCTGCTGATAAATCACGCCAATGACCGTGCCAATGTCGGTGATCGGTGTGGTGATGACCTCGTCGCCGGGCGCAATACCTGCCGCACCTACGGCAATATGCAAGGCCGCTGTACCCGAGGAGCAGGTCTGCACGTATTTCAACGGGCAGACCCTCTGGAAGCGCTCGATCAATGCCGCGGTCTGTGGACCCTTCCAATAGAACAGCGAGCTCTGGCCGAGCATGGAATGGAGCCGGTCACGTTCCGGATTTCCCCAGCGAATGCCGAGCGGCGGCGCGGGCTTGACCGCCTGCGGACCACCGTGCAATGCGAGCTTCGGCGTGCCATCTGCGTCCGCGGGCGGGTTCTGTTCCGCTTCGAGCCTTCCGGAGATAAGCGCAGCCGAGGCCGCCATCAGGAAATCTCTTCGGCCAAGATTGGGCGGGGTTAAGGATTCGTTGGGATTCATGGCTTTATCTCTTTCTTGTCTTCTTAAGACAGTTTTCGGAATGAGAGCAGAGGCCTAACGCCCCTGCTTTGCGCCGGCGAGTATGTCCTGAATCAACCGACGGAGAATCGACGCATCGGCGTCCGTGACAAAGTCCCCGCGAAATGTCCGGATACTCCAAGTCCTTCGTGATCTGGAATCCGTCGTCGGTCATCGAATCCGTCATCCGTCACCCGTCATCCATCGCCGTTAGCCTGCCGCCGGCACGGGCTCGACTTCCAGTGGCCGCGGCGGAGTCGGCCGAGCAGAGGCGAGCGCCTTGTATGCCTCCACCGCCATCAGCGCCGCTAACGCGACGAGGACGATTCCGACCCACGGCACCGGGTCCGTGAAGTTGCCTTTCGCGAAGGCGGTCCGCACCATCGTTACTAGCGCCAAGACGCTCACGCAGTACATCCACACCATCGGAATCCCCACCACCACGAACACCCACTTCGCCCGGTAGGTCTTCCAGAGCCACACCGTCACGCCCAGCAGCGTCAGCGCCGCCAGGAGTTGGTTGCTCGCCCCGAACAGCGCCCAGAACGCCTGCCACACGGGAATCACCTTGCCGTTGGCATCGGTCGAGGACCGCATCACGAAGATAAGAGGGACCGCCGCCGTCAAAGCGGTGCCGACCCAACGCCCGCGGGCGTCCTGCCAGCCCGTCAGCTCCTGGATGATGAAGCGTCCCAATCGGGTGCAAACATCCAGCGTGTCATATACGAAGGTTGTAAACGCCATCAGTCCGAACGTTACCGCGAACAACAACGGAATGCCAAGCACGCTCATGAAGCTGCCGATTCCGTTGGCGTAGATGAAGTTCGGCTTCGGGCTGGT